>JAGGVZ010000029.1 GCA_021157735.1 bacterium
AGCGCGGCGAATAGAGTATCGATTGAAAAAACTGGCGAGAAGAGATATCATAAAGAGGATAATAGAGGACGGAGTTATCAAGCTGGGGCTGTAGCTCAATTGGCTAGAGCATCCGCCTGTCACGCGGAAGGTTGCGGGTTCGAGCCCCGTCAGCCCCGCCCTCGATTAACTGCCCCACTTTTCCTGCCCGAGAAAGGAGGTGAGAAAAAATTAAGAAGAAAAAAGCGTTACCAAAAGAACAAATAATTAGTACTGCTTTGGGAATTGTTGTGGTAGTTATCATTGGTTCTCTGGTATATCGGTACTTCCGCAGGAGTGGTGGGGAGATTGCCAATCCGCCAGCCTCAACAGAACAAGGACAGGAAGAAAGAGAAACAGGACAAGAGAAAAAGCTACCTACTACTTATCAGGTCCAACGGGGAGATTCTTTATGGAAGATTGCCGAAAACTTTTATCTTTCCGGATATAACTGGGTAGATATTGCTCAGGCAAATAATCTTACTAATCCTAATGTACTTTATGTTGGTCAGAAGCTGACTATTCCCGATGTAACTCCTAAAAAACCAACCGTAACCGCTCAAAAGCTAGAGAAAAGCATTGCTCCGGGAAAGTATGTGGTCCAAAAAGGGGATTGGCTGAGCAAAATTGCCCTTCGGGCTTATGGCGATATGTTTGCTTGGGAAAAGATTTATGAGGCTAACAAAGAAACAATTGGTCCTAATCCTAATCTCATTAAGCCTGGGCAAGAGTTGATTATTCCCAAACTGGAAGAGTAAAATAGTTTTGTTAAAATATTAAAAATAAAATCGCTTTGTAAGCGAGGGTAGTTCAGTTGGCAGAACGCCACTTTCCCAAAGTGGAGGTCGCGGGTTCGAATCCCGTCCCTCGCTCCGTTGTTGAACACTACAGGCCGGTAGCTTCTTTTAGGTGAATGCCCCCAGGGTTTGACTTGTCAAATTATCAGGACTAGAATCAATTAACTAAGTTAGTTATTTAAAGGAGAATCAAATGAAAAATAATCTCAAAATTATTGTTCCGGTAATACTTGTTTCCCTCGGCTTGCTAGGCTGGGCCGTTCTCGGCCGTACTCCAAAAGAAACTAAAACAAACTCCTCAGTTATTAAAACAATCAAAAAAAACAAAAAAGAAAAAGCTCAATCTCAACCTATTACAGCCCGAAAGGCTTACCAAATAGCTCAATCATATGCTAAAAAATGGGCTCAAGACGCTGTTTTGGTGGAAGTCAGCAACTTTATTAGCGACTCTAATAATGGGTTGGCTAATCAATGGGCTTTTACTTTCAGATCGCCTCAAAAAGGGGAGAGCGATGGTTATGAGGTTTGGATTATCGACGGGGAATTTTCTCGGGAAGAAACCACTTCGACGCGATTCCTGAAGCCGGTGGAAAATGGCTGGCTTGATTCTGATGTTATTGCCCAAAAAGCCCAAGAGCATTTTCAGGGGCTAACCTGTAAAAACTACTGGTATGGACTAACCGGCAATAGTTGGAAGGTGAAATGCTCCAAAGAAGGGGGTGGTAAGCCTAAATGGGTCGAACTCAACGCTGTTACGGGAGAATTTGTCAGAACTTGGGAAGATTATTAAACTAATCACCTCAAAACTTAATTCATTCTGATTATAGTATAGCTGTAAAGCTACTCTTTTTCTGTCTTCGAGTAGTAATCTAAGGGGAGTTTTGCTAAAATTCTTTGACAGAAAATTAACAAACAGTTTTTCCTCTTCGCCAGTGTAGCTCAGCGGGAGAGCAATCGCTTCGTAAGCGATAGGCCGTGGGTTCGAATCCCACCACTGGCTCATTTGCTTTTTCTTTTCCCTTATCTTAAAATTAGCCAACCATAGATGGCTGATTATTTGCCTAAGAGGCAGTTTACGAGCAGAAAAGAGGAGCTACAGACAGAGAAGAAGATTCGCAGAGTAGCCCTCCTTCTTGGTTTCTTAACTCTTCTTTTAATAGGAGGAGTAATTGTTTGGGGAATTCCTTTGGTAGTTAATTTAATAGGTTTGCTGGGTGAGCTTAAAAATTCTCCCCATTCTTCGGTTGAAGATACAATTCCTCCTATTGCTCCTCAATTTGCCGCTGTGCCTGAGGCGACCAACACGGCAACTATTAACATCTCTGGTTCTAG
This sequence comes from bacterium, assembly GCA_021157735.1. Lineage (GTDB taxonomy): Bacteria > Patescibacteriota > Microgenomatia > UBA12405 > BS750m-G30 > JAGGVZ01. The sequence continues at coordinate 2,148 of JAGGVZ010000029.1, forward strand.
CGAACCGCAAAGCAAAGTAAAAATTTATGTTAATGATGAGCTTTTAACGACCACTCAAGCAAATACTAAAGGAGAATTTTTTGTTGAAAAAGTCCCCTTACAAAAGGGAGAAAATATTCTTACTGCCCTTGCCGTTGATGAAGCAGGTAATCAAAGCGAGATTTCCGAGGAGGTTAAAGTTACCTATGATAATGTTCCTCCAGAATTAGAAATTACCCAGCCAGAAGGAAACAAAACAGTTTATGAACCAAAAATTGAAATAAAAGGGAAGACGGAATCAGAAGAGGTAAAAGTAACTATCAACGGCCATCTTGCTTTAGTGGAAAAAGATGGCCATTTTAATTACCTTTATGAGTTGGCTGGAGGAGAAAATAAAATCGAAATTGTGGCGGAGGATTTGGCGGGAAATAAAACTAAAAAAGAACTAATTATTAACTATCATCTCTGAATAGAGATGAAAAAGCAGTGGACAAATCAAGAAGTAGCTGAACTCCTCAGGGCTGTAGCCGCTGCTTATGAAGTAAGGAATGCCAGCAAATTTAAGGTAATTGCTTACGACCGAGCGGCTACTTCTGTAGAACATCTTACCACGGAGATAAAAGATTTATGGGATGAGGGAAAGATTAATGAAATTCCCGGGGTGGGTCCCAGTATTGCTCAACACTTAGATGAGCTTTTTGCTAAAGGACAATCTTCTCACTTTCGCGAAGTAATGAAAGGGCTACCACCGGCAATGTTTGAGTTAATTAAAATCTCGGGAATTGGCCCTAAAACTGCTTTTAAGCTTTGCCAAAGTTTGAAAATTTGGCGCAAAAAAGGGGCTTTGGAAAGAATAAAAAAAGCGGCCGAGGAAGGGAAAATCCGCCGTCTTCCCGGTTTTGGGGAAGAATCGGAGAGGAAGATAAAAGAGGCGGTAACTCAGGCAAAGCTGAAGAAAAAAGAAAAGCCAAGAATGCTTCTTCCCTACGCCGCAGAACTAGCTAAAAAAATTATTGCTTATCTTAAAAGCTCTCCTTGGGTAGAAGATGCCCAACCCTTAGGAAGCCTGCGGCGGCAGTGCGCTACCATTGGCGATATAGATATTGCTGTTAAAACAAAGAAGCCCAAAAAAGTAGTTGCATTCTTTTTAAAATTCCCTCAAATAAAGCAAGTTTTAAACCAGGGAGAAAAAAAGGCTTCAGTTGTTCTTCGCAATGAAACTCAGGTAGATCTTCGCACCCAGGATGCGCAAACATGGGGATCAATGCTCCAATATTTTACCGGATCTAAACATCACAATATTGCTTTAAGAGAATGGGCACAAAAAAGAGGTCTTAGTCTTTCCGAATACGGAATAAAAAAAGTTAAAACAGGAAAAGTTATTAGAACCAAGACAGAAGAAGAGTTTTACCGTTATTTGGGCCTTCCTTGGATTCCCCCAGAGCTAAGAGAAGATCAGGGAGAAATTGAAGCTGCCCAAAAAAATAAACTACCCAAGTTAGTTTCTATTAAAGATATCAAGGGAGATCTTCATCTCCACTCTGATTTTGATGTGGAGCCCAGCCATGATTTGGGAAAGGATGATATGGAAACAATGGTAAAGAAAGCAGCTCAGTTGGGATATCAATATCTTGGTTTTACCGAACATAACCCCTCGATTAGCCAGCATACTTCTCAACAAATTATTTCCATTCTTTCCAGAAAAAAGGAACTAGTTGAAAAAATAAATAGAACTTGTGCAAAAAAGTTGAACATCAAGGTTCTCAACGGGTTGGAAGTTGATATTCTCCCCGATGGCCGCTTGGCTTTACCAGAAAAAGCTTTTGCTCTTCTTGATTATGTAATTGCCTCGGTGCACACCAGTTTCCACCAGCCAAAGGAAAAAATGACCCAAAGAATCCTTACCGCTTTGGACTTTCCGAAGGTTCGCTTTTTGGGCCATCCTACAGGGAGAAAATTAGAAATGCGAGAGGGATATGAGGTAGATTGGGAAAAAGTTTTTGCTAAGGTGTTGAAAAACGGCCAGTTTTTAGAAGTGAATGCTTTCCCGGATAGGCTGGATCTTCCCGACTTTTTAGTAAAAGAAGCTATCCAGCATGGTGTAAAGTTGGTAGTTAATACCGATGCTCATCAAGTAGAGCATATGGAATTAATGCCTTATGGAGTAGCGGTAGCAAGAAGAGGCTGGGCAAGAAAAAAAGACATCGTCAATACTCTTCCGTGGAGAAAGTTTGCAAAAGTTTTTAAAATTCACTACAATTAAATTGAAGTTCTTAATGGTTAAATTTATACAGTAAAGGAGAAAAAATGGTCGCTCTTTTATTCATTATCGCTTTAGGAGTATTTTATATAATCTATGTCTATAATTCCCTGCAAACAATCAGGACCAGAATTAAAGCTGCTATTCAGGAAATTGGAAATCAGTTAAAGAGGCAGGCAGACTTAATTCCCAACCTAGTCGAAGCTACCAAGGGTTACTTAAAGCACGAAAAATCTATTTTTACCCAGTTAACCAAAGCAAGAGAAGCGATTTTGTCGGCTATTAAATCTAATGATGTTAAACAAATTGCCAGCAGCCAAGAGGGTCTTAAAAAAGTGTTGGGTAATTTAGTCGTTCTTGCCGAAAGCAATCCTCAAATCAAGGCTTCTCCGGTGGTTCAGAAGTTAATGGATGAGTTAAGAGATACGGCGGATAAAGTGATGTACGCTAGACGAACGCTAATTGATTTATCTGCTGACTTTAATCAGAAATTAGTTACCTTTCCTAGTAATATAATTGCGAAAATGTTTGGTTTTAAACCGGAGAAGGGGTTGGAAGTGCCAACTGAAGGCAGTTATCTCAAGGTTTCGGAAAAGGAAACAAAAACACCGGAGGTAAAATTAAGTTAAATAAATTCTAAATCCTAATATCTAAATTCTAAACAAGTCCTAATTTTCAAAATTCAAATTTAGAACTTATAACCAAGAATTCTTTCTTAAAGATGCTTAACGTTTACGAGCAGGTAGACAGAAACAAACGGAAATCTTTTCTGATAATTGGCGTGTTTGTTGCTTTTGTGGTGGGATTTGTTTGGTTTTTGGGAGACCTTTTTGACTCGGGACCAGAAATTATTGTTTTGGCAACAATTTTTTCTTTGCTTTCTTCTCTTACCGGGTATTTCTGGGGAGACAAAATTATCCTTTTTTCCTCTCGCGCCAAACCGGCTTCTCGAGAAAGATATTTTAATTTCTATACTGCCGCAGAAAATCTAGCTATTGCTGCCCAGATTCCTACCCCTAAACTTTATGTGATTGAGAGCCCGGCTATGAATGCCTTTGCTACCGGAAGAGATCCTCAACATGCTGTTGTTTGTGCTACCACTGGGCTTTTAGATAAACTTAATAAAAGCGAATTGGAAGCGGTTATTGCCCATGAAATTTCTCATATTGTTAACTACGATATTCTTTTAATGACCGTAGTCGCTGTTTTAGTGGGAATGATTACCTTGGTTAGCGACTGGATATTGAGAGCGGGACGATTGGGTTCTCGTTCAGATGACGACGAAGGACCAATTAATCCCCTTGTTTTGATAACGGGGTTGGTAATGATTGTCCTTGCTCCCATTATTGCCAAGCTAATCCAGTTGGCTATTTCCCGCCAAAGAGAATTTCTAGCCGATGCTTCGGCAGCAAAATTAACTCGTCAACCACAGGCTTTAATTAGTGCTTTGGAAAAATTAGCTCACTTTAACCGACCACTTCCGCAAGCTAATCCCGCCATTGCCCACCTTTTTATTGTTAACCCCTTTATGGGCAAAAAGAGGAGTTTGCGTCGCTTTGCTACTCTTTTTTCTACTCATCCTCCGATAGAAGAAAGGATTGCTGCATTAAAGAAAATGTTGTAAACTTCTAGCAAAGGAGGTGATAACTGATGATGAAAAAACTAGATGAATGGTTTGAAAAAATAAATCCTTCCCTTGAAGAAGTATTTCTCAAAAAGCTGCCCAGTTTACCGGATAATATTGTGGACATTATCGTTAAGATTACTCCGTGGCTGGTGCTAATTGTTGGCGTAATGTCTATCCCCGGAATTCTCGCCGTTCTTGGTGTTGGGGGAATCTTTAGTGTGTTCCCTTTAATAAGTGGGAGAACAGTATTTGTTTATGGAATAGTAGCTTTAGTTCAGCTGGCAGTTGAGTTGATGGCTGTTCCCAAGCTTTTCAAAAAAGAATTGGAAGGATGGAAATTGCTTTTCTGGGCTAATACGTTGGGAATTTTAACAGCGGTATTAAACACCAGCGTCTTTGGCCTATTGGGAGTTGCTATTTCCTACTACATCCTTTACCAAATCAAAGCGGCTTATAAATAAAAAGGGATTATTTTTAAAAAGAGTCTTTTTTGGGTAAGTAAAATTACCCAAAATATTTAATTTTCTTTTTTGATGGTAAGGAATTCAAATAAATTCCCCAAAACAGAGTTTAGTTTTCAGGGACACAGAGTTATTTTTACCTGGATTCGAACCTCTAATCTTTTGGATTATCAGCCTTGGACTCAAGTCTATGGTATTTGTTTTAATTCAAAAGGGCAAATTTTAATTATTAAAGAAAAAGAATGGAAAATTCCCGGCGGTACTCCCAGGAAGGGGGAGTCACCGGAAGAAACCTTAAAGCGGGAGTTAATCGAGGAAGCTGACACGGTAATTAGCCAATGCTGGCCGCTGGGTGTCCAAAAAGTTGATTACCCTGATAATCCCGACGCCAACATGAAAATTTTCTATCAGTACCGTTACGTTTGTCTAATTGAAAAATTACTTCCTCAAACTCCTGATCCTGATAATGGCCTAGTTCATCCGCGGAAATTAATACCGGCAAAAGAAATTACCCGGTGGGTTAAATGGGGACCAACTGGCAAAGCAATGTTCAAAGATGCAATTGAATTATTCGGGGAAAAATTTCTCTCGCATTAGAAAAATTTATCTAGACTTTGTTCTGTTTCTAGCAGCGATAGCGAAAGAGAGAAAATATTTTTGCCAAAAGTCTGCAGAAAAGGAATATTGATTCTTTCCTAAGAAAAAGTCAACTAAAAATTCGTAGGTTCGGGTTATTTCTTTTAAGCGAGAACGATTTTTAGGATCATCGATTGTTAACCAAAGCAGCTCTAGAGCACGCCAGAGAGCCTGACGACTATATTCTGGATGACGATGACGCCATTTAAGAGCTCTGTTTACCTCACTACCAACATGAGCCATTTGTTCAATAAGGCTTAATTTACGCCACCGGCCAGCAGCCAATTGCTGGTGTTGCATCATCTTTGAACTAGTTTACCAACAATTTTAATTATCTTTTTTCTAATCTCTAAACTTTTCACATCTCGATTAGGATTGCCTAAATTAGGCCGGACATTAATAATCGAGTCGAACTCAATAAAATCTTCTCCCGTTAAATCAGGATAGAGATTAATTCCCCAAAGGTCTTCTTGCTTTGATCCTTGCTCAAGCAGGAATGCTTCTTCATCGCTATGAAGCTCACCATCGACGACCATAATCTCCTTTTCGACATCAACCACCGCCTTAACCAAATTACCAAACATCCTCTTTGCCATTTCTTTAAGCTCACTGAGAGAAACTTTATTTTCAGAAGTTACTAATTTCATTGGTAATTTAATTTTAACATCATCTTAATCTTTTAAAAATGGTAGACTATAAAACGCCGATGATAAACGACCAAAAACTAGTAGAAAAAAGCTATGACCAAATTGCCGAAGAATATTTAAGGAGATTCCGATTGGATTCGGATGCTAATAAACACACACTTAAATATTTAAAGCTTCTAATTAAGTTGCTTCCTCAAAATTCCAAAATCCTTGATTTGGGTTGTGGAGCCGGTATTCCAGCAACCAAAATATTAGCCCCATTTCATGAAGTCATCGGAGTAGATATTTCTGAAAAACAAATTCAGCTGGCAAGAAAAAATACCCCTGAAGCTAAATTTATTAAAGCTGATATGTTAGAAATTGACTTTCCTGTTAATTCTTTTGATGCTATTGTTTCTCTTTATGCTATTATTCATGTTCCTAGAAAATACCACCGAGAATTACTAGAAAAGATATGGAAAATGCTGAAACCCGGCGGCTATTTTTTGGCAACAATGGGAGCAACTGACCTCAAGGAGGCCAAAGAGGAAAATTGGCTTGGCGTTCCAATGTATTGGAGTCATTTTAACAGAAAGAAGAATACTACTATGCTAGAAGAGGTGGGCTTTGAAATTTTGAAAGCTAAGGTAGAGATCGAAAAAGAACTGAATGAAAAGGCGAGACACTTATATGTTTTAGCAAGAAAGTCGTCCACTTGAATCGTGGATAGTGACTATGGCTGCCATTTTTTGCCGTAGCACTTCTCTGATTTAACAAAACCGGCTGCTTGAGCTTCTTTTTCACTGCAAAACCATCGCTCACCGCGGTCAAGTTCAACGACAACAACATTATAACCAGCACAACCGGGAAAATGATAAACTTTACGACCATAATGTTTCTCGATATTCCCCTTAATAGCACAGCGAGGATTAGGAGGAGTAGTTTGGGTACAATATTGCCAGACGCCACGCTTTTTCTCTCGCGCCTCTCGGGCAGATTGTAAAAGAAGCTTGTCTTTGCTTGTTTGCGTAGAATCATATCGCCCCCAACCTTCTTCAAGCATTA
>JAGGVZ010000017.1 GCA_021157735.1 bacterium
AGAGGAGTATGGTCCCCGTCGGCCGGGAAAGAGTATAATGAGGATGGTATTGGAGTATCTCTGGCAGCGAGTAGAAAATGAAAAATAAAAACAACCTGCCTCATCGCTTTAAAGTTTTTTACGCTTTGTCTTTTGTTTTGTTCTTCTTGGCAGTTTTAACTTCGAGATGGTAAAGAAAAGCCTTTTTTTCCGGGGGATTTTTCTTTTGTTGGGAACAGCAATTGGGGCGGGGATTTTTTCTCTTCCTTATGTTTTTTCTCTGGCTGGTGTTTGGTTGGCAGGGGGAGGGATGCTTTTGGCTTTAGCAACAGTTTTGCTGGTGAATTTGTTTTATCTGAAAATAATTTCCCATGTTCCCGGGGATCATCAGTTAGCTGGCTATGGAGAAAGGTTTTTTGGAAAGAAAGGGAAGGTAGCCGGCGGGTTGCTTTTGCTGACTTCCTGTTGGGGAGCGGTATTAGCTTATGTTATTTTAGGAAGCGATTTTCTTTCTTTACTGTTAGGACAATCACGGTCAGCTTTGGCTTTTTTGTTTTGGTGTTGGGGAACTCTTTTCTTTTGGCAAGGGCTTAAAAAGATGAGTAAAACAGAAACTATTTTGACTTTTCTCTTGCTGGTTTTAATCTTGGTTTTGCCTTTTTGGGGAAAGAATTTTTGGCGAAAAGAAAATTTGAATTTTTTTCCTTTCTCCCTTCGTTTTTGGTGGGGGCCAATGGTTTTTTCTCTTTCGGCAACCAGTGTTGTTCCCGAAGTTGAAGAGTTATTGCGGAGGCAAAGGAAATTGCTGATTCCGGTGATTATTTGGGGAACAGTTATCCCTCTTTTTGTCTACTTTCTTTTTGCGTTTACCATCTGGGGGATTACCGGCGCGGCTACCACCGCCGACGCCCTTTCTGGTTTACTTCCTTGGTCAAAGACCCTGGTTAAAGTTGGGGCGGCGATTGGTTTTTTGGCTACTTTTACTTCCTTTTTGACATTAACGGATGTAATAAAGGAAACTTTCCAGCGGGATTTCTCTTGGCGGGAAAAAACTGCCAAAACAGGAGCGGTGTTTTTATCCTTTCCCGCTGTTTTTCTCTCTCTGGAGCATTTTTTGCCGATTATTTCTTTAACTGGGGCTTTAGCGGTGGGGGGAAGTGGAATTTTGATTGCCGTTATTTTCCTTCGCCACTTTGCTCGCCGCTGGGAAGAGAAGCTGGCCGCCTTTTTGGTTATTTTTGCTTTCTTAGGGGGAATTGTCAGCGAGTTTTTCTAGGAAGAGATATAATACTATTGTATGAGCCAAATAGAAGAGATTAAAAGAAAGATAGATATTGTAAAGATAATTGGGGAGCGGGTACCTTTGAAAAAAGCGGGAAGGAATTATAAAGCTCTTTGTCCTTTTCATTCCGAAAAGACCCCCTCGTTTATGGTTTCTCCTCAACTGCAAATTTTTAAGTGTTTTGGTTGTGGAGAAGGCGGGGATGTCATTAAGTTCCTCCAGCTGTATGAGAAGATGGATTTTTGGGAGGCGGTTGAATATCTAGCTCAGCGAGCCGGGGTGAAATTGAAAAGAAAAAGATTATCTGCTGACGAGCGGTTGCGAAGGCGCCTTTGGGAGCTAAACAGAGAGGCAGCTGAGTTTTATCATTTTCTTTTAACCCGTCACCCTCAAGGAGAAAGAGCACGCCTTTATCTTCGCCAGCGGGGGATTAAGCCGTCAACAGCAGCCGCCTTTAAAATTGGTTTTTCTCCCCTGGACCCCTCAGCAACAGTTAAATTTCTTCAAAAGAAAGGTTTTTCTCTTCAGGAAATGCTTCAGTCTGGAATCGTGGTTTCCTCCCATTATCATCAAGGTCAGTTTTTGGATCGTTTTCGGGGGCGGTTGGTTTTTCCTCTCCATGATCATCGGGGAAATATTATTGGTTTTTCCGGAAGGATTATTCCCGGGCTTTTTCGCAATGAAGACAATTTAGCCAAGTATATTAACTCGCCGGAGACTTTCCTTTATCACAAAGGTAGCAATCTTTTTGGTTTTTGGCTTACCAAAGAGGAGGTTAAAAAGAAAGAAGAGGTTTTTGTCGTTGAGGGAGAATTAGATATGATTTCTCCCTGGCAGATAGGAGTAAAAAATATCGTTGCCTTAAAAGGGACAGCTTTTACTGAGGAACAAATCCGCCTCCTCAAAAGGTTTGTCAAAAAAATAATTATCACTTTGGATGAAGATGCTGCTGGCAGTGCGGCGGCCTTAAGAGGGATTCGTTTGGCAGAGGATGAAGGGTTGGAGGTGGAGGTGTTAACTTTAAAGGGAAAATTTAAAGATCCCGATGAAGCAGCTCAAAAAGACCCTAAATTTTTTTTGGAGCGGACGAAAAAAACTTTGCCGGTTTGGGATTTTGTTATCGATACTATCATAAAGAAATATAAAGAAAGAAAGGGAAAACTTTCTATAAATGATAAAAAAAATATTCTTGGCGAAGCCCTTCCTTTTTTGGTCCAAATTAGCAACGAAATAGAGAAAGATTTTTATCTCCATAAGTTAGCAAGAAGACTACAAGTTTCTCCTGAAGCCGTTTTGATTGAGGCGGAAAAAGTTTTCCAACGCCAACAAGGGGAAAGAATGGTTCTTCCCGAAGAAAGAAAAACAAAACAGACAGAACAAAGAGAGGTGCTTGAAGGATATCTTTTGGGATTGGTTTTTACCAGTCGAAAACCAGAAAAGTACCTTAAAAAGAAATTCTTTTCCTTTTTGAAAACCTTTCACTGGCAGCGAATTTTCAAACTGGCCCGGCAATTTGTTAAAAAAAGGAAATTTTCTCCAGAGAAATTTTTGGAATTTCTCCCTCCGGAACTAAAACCTCATTTTGAGGAAATTTTCTTCCGAACCGGGGAGGAAGAAAAACGAGCCCGGGAGATAAAGAATACTTTACGGCGATTAAAATTGCTTACCGTGGAAGAAAAGCTGGCGGAGTTGGTGGGAGAAATTGCCTTGGCAGAAAAGAAAGGAGAGAAAGAAAGGCTAAAAAAGCTGTCCGAGGAATTCACGGCTTTATCCCGCCAGCGGGTTGAATTAAAAGAAGGAGAATGATAGAATGACTGATAAATGGCAGCCATAAAAGCCAAAACTTCCTCTACTAGTTTTCGTCAGGCCCTAAAGGATTTATTGGCTTTGGGAAGAAAGCAGGGATTTTTAACTCAAGATGTTATCTTGGAAAAGGTTCCTGACCCAGAGAAACATATTGATGAACTGGATGATTTTTATGACACCCTTTTTTCCAGCGGCATAGATGTTTTTGAAGGGATTACCAAAGAAGAGATAAAAGAAGCAGAAAAAGAAGCAAAAAGAGGAGTTGGTTTGTTGGCGATTCTTTCCAACCGCAACCTGACTGATCCGGTGAGAATGTATCTTCGCGAGATAGGAAAAGTTCCTCTTTTAACCGCCGAAGAAGAAGTAAAGTTGGCTCAACAGGTAGAGAAAGGATCTTCTCGGGCGAGAGAAAAATTAATTGAAGCAAATTTACGGTTAGTTGTCTCCATTGCCAAAAAATACATCGGTCGGGGTCTTTCCTTTTTGGACCTAATTCAGGAGGGCAATCAAGGGTTAATGAGGGCGGTGGAGAAATTTGACTGGCGCCGGGGTTATAAATTTTCCACTTATGCTACTTGGTGGATTCGCCAAGCAATTACCCGGGCGATTGCCGACCAGGCCAGAACAATTAGAATTCCCGTCCATATGGTCGAAACTATGAATAAAGTCTTTAAGACTGCCCGCCAATTGGCCCAGAAATTGGGGCGGGAGCCAACTAAAGAAGAGTTGGCGAAAGAAACCGGTCTTACCGTGGAGAAAATTGATGAAATCTACCGGATTTCCCAAAATACCGCCTCTTTGGCAGCTCCGGTTGGAGACGAGGGAGATTCTTCTTTAGGAGATTTCATTCCCGATGTCACCTCGCCTTCTCCTTATGAGGAAACCTCCCGGGAAATGCTGAAGGAGTCAGTTCAGGAAGTTTTGAGAACTTTGGATGAACGGGAGGCGAAAGTATTGGAGTTGCGCTTTGGTTTGGGCGGCCAGCCACCCAAGACCTTAGAGGAGGTGGGAAAGATTTTTGGAGTTACCCGGGAGAGAATTCGTCAGATTGAGGCTAAGGCTTTGCGAAAGCTTCGTCACCCTTCCCGACGCAAAAAACTTCAAGATTACCTTTCCTAAATTTGACTTTTGCGTTAAAATGAAAAACTGGTGATGACTAAAAAGAAACTAATAATAATCCCAATATTTCTCTTGGTTGCCGGAGGAATTTTCTTCTTTTCCCGCCGGCAGTCTTCCTCTTCGCCTTCCTCCTCTCAGTCAGCCTCTCTTTATCTTTATGTTTCTTCTCGCTGTCCTCACTGTCGTAAAGTTGAGGAATGGCTTTCTGCTCAACCGGAAATTAAAGAAAAAATTTCTTTAAAAGTGGTAGACAAAAATCAAGCCGCGGCTAGGGAGTTGTTAGTAAAAGGAGAGGAATGTCAGCTTTCTCGCCAGCTGTTGGGAGCAGTTCCCCTTCTTTATGATCAAGGGAAGTGCACCCTTGGCGATAAACCTATTATTGATTATCTAAAAGATAAATATCAAAAATGATTTTGACAAAACCAGTTTTTGCTACTTGTCCGGTGTGCGTGGTAGCGGTGGGGAGTGGTTTGTGGTTGGCGGAGAAATTAGGGGTGGATGATTTGATTGCGGCGGTGTGGATTGGCGGGTTTACCACTGCCTTGGCAATTGTTTTTGCCAGCAAGGGAAAGAAAATTCGTCTTCCTTATCCTGAAGTTTCTTGGACCTTTATTTTTTACCTTTTAACTTTAGCAACCCTTTTTCTTCAGGGAAAGTTGACCAATCCCCTTTGTCAGATTTGGGGGATAAACAAAATTTTTTTAGGGTTAACGCTGGGAGTGGTTATTTTCTGGTTGGGGGTGGGGGTGGATCGCTGGTTGCGCCGGTTTCGGGAAGATAAAAAAGCCTTTTTCCCTTTTCAAAAAGTAGTTTGCCCCTTGGGGGCAATTGTTTTAACCAGCTGGCTGCTTCATTTGGTTATTTGTTAAAGAAAGAAAGATGAAAAAGACAGACAACTTTTTTGACCAAAAACATATTGAGAAATTAATGGCGAGAATGAAAGAGATTCAGGCAGGTAATAAATTGGATTTGTCTGCTGACGAGGATCTTTCTTTAGCCATTATGAATTTGGTTAGTATTGAAGAACACATGTTTTTCACCGCGGCAAAAACAAGGAGGCTTAAATATCTGGAGATTCTCAACGAGGCAAGAGAAATGAGGAAAAAGCTTTTGAAAAGGATTATCAAAAAATACGAGGGGGAAGTCTGGTGTATTAGTAAGCATCTCCTTGCCGCGGCAATGCGGCTTTATGAGGTTGGAACCAAACTTTTAGGGCAGGGAAAGAAAAAGGAGGCGTGGGAATTTTTTGAGATGGCTTATCAACTTTGGGCGCTGTTTTGGGGGCTGAATTTGGGAGCGGTAAAAAGCAAGGAGTTAAGAGGAAATTTACAAAAGCTTGGGTTTGAAGAGGATGAGTTTATTGACAGCAAAAAAATCGCCCGCAAAAAGTCTCCTCTCTTTGCCCGGATGGGAGAACTGGTGAAGAAGGCAATTGACTGCTGTATTGAATAACCTCTTGACAAATTAGCAGTTGATGTGCTACTCTGCTAATAGAGAAGGTTAAAGGTTAAAAAGAAAGGAGGTGAGAAAAAATGGCCATTGTCAAGTTTGATCCTTGGACTGCTGCCTGGTTAAAACCTTTTTTTGACGAGGATAATTGGCTAGAGATAGCGGGTGACAAGGGCTTGACTGCCTATGAGACTGAGGACGAGTTTGTTGTCAAAGCTAATGTTCCCGGTGTCCTTCCCGAAGAGGTAGAGGTGACGGTAGAGGGAGGAGTGGTTACCATTAAGGCCGAGCACAAGGAGAGTAAGGAAGAGAAGAAAAAGAAGCGGATTGTTTATCGGGAAGGACAGGTTGCCCGGTATCTTTATACTACTTCCATTCCTTGCCCCGTTTCCGTCCAAAAAGCAACCGCGGAGGTGGAGAACGGGGTGGTAACTGTCAGGATTCCCAAGGCTCCTGAGGCCAAGCCCAAAAAGATTGCGGTCAAAGCAAAGAAAAAGTAAGCAGCTTTGCCTCCCGCGTCAGCGGGAGGCTTTTTTATGGTCTATTTTCCCCTTTACTTTTCTTCTCTTTTTCGGTAAGATGATAAACGTTTTTTAAGATAAGAATAGTGGTTTAAATTTTAAAAAAAGGAGGAAGAATGGCAACAACCCCTTTGGCCAAAATGATTTATCGGTTTGGAGAAGGAAAAGCCGACGGTTCAATTAAGCTAAAGAAGCTTTTGGGAGGCAAGGGAGCTGGGTTGGCAGAGATGACTAATTTGGGCATTCCTGTTCCTCCAGGATTTACCATTACCACTGAAGTTTGTCGCTTCTACTTTCAAAACAAAAAATACCCCGCCGGATTGGAGAGGGAGATTGATGAGGCGCTGGCTTGGTTGGAGAAGGTAACCGGAAAGAAGTTTGGGGATAAAGAAAATCCTCTTTTGGTTTCCGTCAGAAGTGGGGCCGCGGTTTCTATGCCGGGGATGATGGACACCATTTTGAATTTAGGGCTAACAGAAGAAACGCTGGTGGGGTTGGCAGAAAAATCCAATAATCCGCGTTTTGCCTGGGATGCTTATCGACGGTTGATTCAAATGTTTGGGAATGTGGTGGATGGAATTGAGCATAAAAAGTTTGAACATATTCTTGAGGAGGTTAAAGAGGCAAAAGGGGTTAAAGAAGATACAGAGCTTGATGTTGAGGATTTAAAAGAAATTGTTCGTCGCTACAAAGAGCTTTATAAAATAGAAAAAAAGGAAGGCTTTCCCGATGAGGCAAGACAACAGTTGAACAAAGCAATTGAGGCGGTCTTTAAAAGCTGGAGTAATCCCCGGGCAGTTACTTATCGAAAGATTAATAGAATCGACGAAAACGAAGTTTTTGGCACGGCGGTTAATGTTCAAGCAATGGTTTTTGGTAATATGGGCGAGGATTGTGGGACCGGGGTAGCTTTTACCCGTAATCCTTCAACCGGAGAAAAAGTCCCTTATGGAGAATATCTTCCCAATGCTCAAGGAGAGGATGTTGTTGCCGGTATTCGCACCCCCATGCATTTGGATGAGTTAAAACAACAACATCCCGATGTCTACCGTCAGCTGACCGATGTTTTTGAAAAACTCGAGAAGCATTTCCGGGATATGCAGGATTTGGAATTTACCGTAGAGCATGGCAAGTTATATCTTCTCCAAACAAGAACCGGAAAAAGAACCGCCGCGGCAGCGGTAAAGATTGCCGTGGATATGACCAAAGAGGGGTTAATCGACGAGAAAGAAGCTCTTTTGCGAGTTGATCCAGAACAAATCAACCAGCTTCTTCATCCTACCTTGGATGGAGAAAAGAAAAAAGAATTTGCCGTAATTGCTAAAGGATTACCGGCTTCTCCGGGAGCAGTTTGGGGGGAGGTGGTTTTTTCCGCCGAAGAAGCGGTTGAAGCCGCCGAGGAAAACAGAAAGGTGATTTTGGTGCGAACAGAAACATCACCCGAGGATATTGCCGGAATGAATGCCGCTGAAGGGATTTTAACAGCCCGAGGAGGAATGACTTCTCATGCAGCGGTGGTTGCTCGGGGAATGGGAAAGTGTTGCGTAGTTGGTTGCGAGGAGATTGCTGTTTCCGAAAAAGGTGGCTTTTTCCAGGTGGGAGATAGAAAAATTTCCCGGGGAGAAGTTATTACTTTGGATGGTTCTACCGGCGAAGTTTTTCTCGGGAAAGTTCCCACAGTAGCTCCCTCTTTGAGCGGTGATTTTGCCACCTTGATGTCTTGGGCGGATAAATATCGCCGTTTAGGAGTAAGAACTAATGCCGACACCCCCAAAGATGCCCAGATAGCACGAGATTTGGGGGCCGAAGGGATTGGTTTGTGCCGGACCGAACATATGTTTTTTGAGGAAGACAGAATTTTTGCTGTTCGCCAGATGATTTTGGCGGAGAACAAAGAACAACGTCAGCAGGCTTTGGCAAAGATTTTCCCGATGCAAAAAGAAGATTTCAAGCAACTCTTTGAGATTATGAAGGGATTGCCAGTTAAAATTCGTCTTTTGGACCCTCCTCTGCATGAATTTCTCCCTAAAAAAGAGGAGGATTTTGTTGCCTTGGCGGAGGAAATGGGAGTTTCCCCAGAGAGGGTTAAAAGAAAAGCAGAAGAGCTTTTTGAGTTTAACCCGATGATGGGTCATCGTGGTTGCCGTTTAGGCATTACCTTCCCCGAGATTTATCAAATGCAGGTAAGGGCAATTATTGAAGCCGCTTGCGAGTTGAAAAAAGAAAAGGGGATGACGGTGGAGCCAGAGATAATGATTCCGTTGGTGGGTCATATCAATGAATTGAAAAAAGTAAAGGAGTTTCTTTTGCCGGTTATTGAGGAGGCAATGGAGAAACAGGGAGTGAAGGTGAAATTCCAGTTGGGGACGATGATTGAAGTCCCCCGCGCGGCCGTGACCGCAGGGGAGATTGCCAAAGAGGCGGAGTTTTTCTCTTTTGGGACCAATGATTTGACCCAGATGACGTTTGGCTTTTCCCGTGACGACTCAGGGAAGTTTATCAAGGTTTATCTGGAGGAGAAAATTCTTCCTGCCGATCCTTTCCGGAGTATAGATGAAGGGGGAGTGGGCAAGTTGATGGAGTGGACCGTTAAAGAAGGAAAGAAAAGCAATCCCCAGCTGGAGATTGGTATTTGCGGAGAGCAGGGAGGCGATCCCCAGACAATTTATTTCTGTCATCGGGCAGGGCTGGATTATGTTTCCTGCTCCCCTTACCGGGTCCCGGTGGCACGTTTAGCTGCTGCCCAGGCAGCGATTCAGGAAGAATAAGTTGCAAAAAAAATATTTTTTGGCTAAACTTTTTTAGTTAGAAACAGAAAAAGAGAAATAAATGCTTCTCAAAAGGGGAAGGAAAATAGTAATAGGGTTACTTCTTTTATCTCTTCCCCTGGTTTTTTTGGTCAAGTTTTTCTCTGCAAGAAAAAAGACAGTTCATTTTAGTGAAGCTCAAGAGAATATTTCTTTATCTCCACCTATTCTTTTTGCTTACGGATTTTCGGACGGAAGCGAGCCTTACCGATTTATAGGAACAAATGCTTATCAAACAGTTAAGGTAATTGAAGGATGGACAGGAAAATCTCCTCAGTATTTTGCGGAAAAAGGAGTAGTTTTTGCCTATCATGCTAAAGCTATTCCTGACCGGTCTCGATGTGGTAATGATGTTGACAAGTGTGCTGAACAATTGATGAATAATTACCGAAAAGTAATAGGAAAAGGCTTTCCAGCGATTGCTCTTGACGAATATGTGTTTTCTAATGTAGTTACCAATCGGGCTCAAAAAAAGGCGCTAGAAAAACTGCGGAGCGAATATCCCCATCTTTATATTTTTGTTTGGGGAGCTTCTCATGCCTATCGTTATGAGAATTATTCCCCGGAAGTAAAACAGTCGATTATCGATCTCTTGAGAACAATTAAGGACAAAGCTGACTATTTTCTTGTTGAAGTTTATCTTCCCGAAACAACTGCTTTGGAGGACAAACTTGCTCGCTTTGATGAGGCTTTAACCGCTATTAATCAAGCCGTGCCAGGAATTTTGGAAAAAACTTTGGTAGGAATTGGTGCGGCTGATACAGAAGATTATACCTATGATTTAAACCCTGGAGTTGATTTTAAGGAATTTTTGGATGAGGAATTTTACTACTTACGACACCACTCTTTAGGAAAAAGGACAAAGGGTATTGCTGTTTATTCCTATGCAAGAAGTCGTCCTGATACAATTGAATGGATTCAAAACCTTTTCCGTCATTATTTTTTGGAAGGGAAAACCAGTTATTATTCTTCTGAAGGAATAAATCTCAATTTCCTGCACAATCCTGGATTTGAGCAAGGGTATGATTTTTGGAATGTAAAAAGAAGTAAAGATAGTTATGCTTATATAACTAGCTATGGGTGGCTTTCGGGAAGAGGCTATACAATTCTTTCCCCGAGCAAAAAATATATCCGCGTTCCCGAACCTTATCGGGGAACATGTAATATTCCTTCAGGAAGAATGCTTTATCTTTATAAATGGCGAGGTGAAGGAACAGAGGCATCGCAAACAGTTTCTTTAAAGAAGAATACTGAGTATGTGTTGACTGCTTATGGCACCCTTTTGCCTTTAAAAGAAGGAGCAATTGCTCCTTTTGATGTGGTGGTGGAAGGGAGCCAGGAGCTAAAAGATTCAGTTAGAAAGGAAACTTTTCTTTTTTCTTCCAAAAACTATACTCTTTGTAAGAAAGGGAAGGATTTTAGCTGGACGCGGCTTACTGTTTATTTTAAGACCGGTGAGGAAAATTCGGTAACAATTAAGATTACCGATAAAAAGGCTCCTTCAGGGACAAGGATGATTGTTGATTTTGTTCAGTTGGAAGAGGCACGGGGATGGCGGCCGGGAAGATTACCTTTACCTTCTCCTCCTACTCCCACTCCTACTCCTCCATATAGATTAGTTTGCGAGCCAGGATGTTATTTTGGTGCTAGTCAGTGTAAAACACGGGTTTCTCCTAAACCGGGTTACTCTTGTGTCTACAATGAAAATTGTCCTATGTGCGACCCTAGTACTAAGTATTGGTGCTGGAGTTATTGTAAGAAAGTATTTTTTGCCTCGCCTTCGCCTACGCCAGTTGTTTCTGCCACTCCTACCGCAATGCCGACAGCTACTCCAGTGCCAGCAATTTCTTGCGAATCCAAGTGTCATTTTGGGGTTTATCAATGTAAAAGAGATAATGCCGGCAAGAGCGGAGGAAGATGTATGATTAACCCCAACTGTCCCGGCGTTCCTGATGACAACTACCAATCTTACTGGCGCTGGTCATATTGTTATGTGAATTCTTCTTCTCCCACTCCTGTTCCCCTTACTCCTACCGCTACTCCTACACCAAAACCAACCGCTAGTCCTGTTTCTTGCCAAGGAGGTTGTTTTTATAGCGGTTATCAGTGCGCTTGGCGAGTATCCCCTCTGCCTGGATATCGGTGTACAAAAGCGCCCTCTTATTGTAAAGGATGTAATGAAGCCACTGGAGAGTGGTGCTGGGCGTATTGTAAGTAAAAGTAAATTTTTAGCTTTTAATTCGCAAGAGAAGTAGAAGCATTACCCCCAAAGCTATTCGATAGAAAGCAAAGAGATAAAGGGTATTTTTTTGAAGATAGTTAAGAAGCCAGCGGATAGAGAGGGAGGCAACCACAAAGGCAGAAAGAAAACCGGTAAGAAGAAGGGAAAGATGGTGGTGGGTAAAGACAATTGTGGAGTTGGTTTTGAAAAGGTCAAAAATTCCTGCAGCAAAAATGGTGGGGATAGCAAGGAGAAAAGAAAAAATAGCCGCTTGTCGGCGACGGAAGCCCAATAGAATCATTGTTACCATAACCGCCCCCGCCCGGGAGACTCCGGGAATAACCGCTAATGACTGGCAAAGACCAACTAAGAAAGCCTCTTGCCAACTTAAAGAAGAAAGGTCTTTGTCAACAACGATAATCTTTTTCTTTAAAAGAACTTCCACCAAAACAAAAACACCGCCGACAACTATTAAAGCAAAGGCGATTGTCTTTGTTGATTCAAAAAGAAAATTTTTGATGAGATGATGAAGAAAGAGGCCAGCAATGGCGGTGGGGAGAAAGGCAAAAAGAGTTTTTCTCAAAAGAAGGAGGTTGTTTTTAACTCGGGGGAAAAGTAAAAAAAGAGCGGCCAGAATCGCTCCTGACTGGATAAAGACAACAAAAAACTTCCAAAATTCACCATTAAGGTGTAAAAGTTGGTTGGCAACCAGCAAGTGGGCGGTGGAAGAAATAGGAAGGAATTCTGTTATTCCTTCAATAATACCCAAAAGCAGACTTTTTCCTAATTCCTGCATAGAGAAATTATGCCAGAAAAAACTGTCAGGGACAAATGGGAAAAGTTGTTGTCAAAGTGAAAACTTGGGTCTATAATGTCTTGGCATGAAAAAGAAACTTTCTCCGCTTGCTTATTCTCGCCAGCCCAAAATGGCGGTGGAGCTAAAAGTGCCTCTCAAAAGCAAAGAAGACTTGAGTTTAGCTTATACTCCCGGAATTGCCGCGGTGGCAAAATTGACAGCCAAAAACCCTGCGGCCACTTTTCGCTATACTTTCCGCCGGAACAATCTTGCCGTGATTTCCGAAGGTTCGGCCGTGTTGGGATTGGGAAATATCGGTCATTTTGGCGCTTATCCGGTAATGGAAGGGAAGGCAATGCTTTTCAAAAAATTTGCCAATATCGACGCCATTCCCTTGGTGGTAAAAACTCAAGATCCTGATGAGTTCATCAGGGTAGTGGAAAATATTGCCGACTCTTTTGCGGCTATTAATCTAGAGGATATTGCTGCCCCCAATTGTTTTTATATCGAGGAAAAATTAAAGAAAAAACTTTCCATTCCCGTAATGCACGATGATCAACATGGGACAGCAACGGTTGTTTTAGCGGCTGTTTTGAATGCCTTAACCCTTTTTCCTAAAAAAGGCAAGAAAACCCGAATAGTAATTGTGGGAGCAGGAGCAGCCGGTTTGGCAATTGCCGAGCTTCTCCTCCATTATGGTTTTAAAAACCTGATTTTGGTGGATTCACGAGGAATTATTAGTTCTAAGCGGCCAGATTTAAACTTCTACAAAAAGAGGTTAAGTAAGATAACTAATCCCGAGAATATTTGTTGTTCCCTTCCGGATGCTTTAAAAGGGGCGGATATCTTTATCGGGGTTTCTCGGGCAGGAGTTTTAAAGCCAGAATGGATTGGTCTTATGAATTCTCAGCCCCTTGTTATTGCCATGGCTAATCCGGTTCCGGAAATTATGCCTGAAGAAGCTAAAAAAGCGGGGGCGGCTTTAGTGGCAACAGGAAGGAGTGATTTTCCCAACCAGGTAAATAATGCCTTGGCATTTCCGGGAATTTTCCGGGCAGCAATTGATTACCGAAAACAGATTAACGAAAAGATGCTTTTGGCGGCGGCAAAGGCAATTGTTAATTATCATCGTTCTCGTCTTTCTTCTTCCAATTTAATGCCCAGTATTCTTGACCCGCGAGTTCATCAAGTAATCGCCCGGGCAGTAGGGAAGGTGTGTTCTTGAAAAATCTTTCGGAACAGAGAAAATACTAAAAGATGCCTTTTTTAGAATTTGAAAGAAACTCTGTTAGAAGGAAGATAGGAGAAATTCGTTCTCCTTTTTCTTCCGAGATTGAACCACAGAAGCCATCTCCCGATTATTCTTCCTCTCCGTTAAAAGCTGGGAGACAAGAAGAACAGTTGACTTTTTCGAATAATCAAAAACCCGAGGAGATATCGGTGAAAAGTGAGGAGAGGAAAAGGGGGAGAAGAGTGATATGGTCATCTCCAAAAGGAAAAATTCTGGAAGAGTTGGAGAAAAGTATTGCTTGGGGTTATCAGCAGGGACTTTTGAGTTCTCAGGAGGTAGAAGAATTAAGAGCAGTTGCTCCTTATATGGCTGAAAATCGAAGGCTAATTTTAGATTTAGTGGTTTGTAATGGTTTAGATTATGTTTTGAGCGTGACGATAAATGCCGTAATTATTTCGCAAATAGCAATAGC
Source organism: bacterium (assembly GCA_021157735.1). GTDB lineage: Bacteria > Patescibacteriota > Microgenomatia > UBA12405 > BS750m-G30 > JAGGVZ01. The sequence continues at coordinate 13,684 of JAGGVZ010000017.1, forward strand.
AGGTAATGGCAATCTTCTTCCGGCTTTAATTGCTTTTTCTCCGCTGAGTATTCCAGGGATTTTGAGGATTCCCTATTTTCTTTGGCGGGTAAGGGAGGAGATTTCCCTTTTACAGAGGATGGGGCTTCTCCGGAGAAGATAAAGAATTATCAGAGATTTTTTAAATGGCTGGGAATTTTAAATATTTTAAGAATTCCTCCTCTGCCTTCTTTTCCTCAGCTGGGACTTTTAGTTGGCCCTCTTTTAAGTTTGGCAAAAGGAAGGGAGTTAAACGCAATATTTGCTCGTTATAAAATTCATACCAATCAGTTTATTCCGCGTCCAGCAAAGTCATTGATGGAAAATTTTCTGGAAAGATTGGTAAAAGTTATTGAAGACAAGAACTGATAAGACCCAACTGTATTTGAAAAGAAGAAAGATCTCGACAGAATTCTTGAAAATTTTTAGCGGGGGACAGTGTTGCCGTTTTCGTCAACACAATAATCTGCCCAAGAGAGAGGATAGTCGTGAGGATTTACTTCAGAACAGAGAGGAACACCTTGCCCGGCATAGGTGACCTTGACCCCATTTTCATCAACCACAGCAAAGAAAGCCGCTCCTCCCATTTCTCCCTCTCGGGAAACACCTCCCCGCAAAAGGATTTTGTCTTCTTTTTTAATTTGCTCCCCGACACTGAAATGAATTTCATCTTCAGGAATGCCAGTTTTTTCACTCAAAGCAGCAATTAAATCACTTTTTCTCCAGCCCAACAACAATACTTACCGCTACCTTTGTCTGTTTATCCATCGAAAAATTTTAACATTTAACATAATTTTCCCCAAAAAGCGATTAAAAGAAGCTAAAAATGCGCTGGAAAAAGCCAATTACCTTTTGCCACCATGACAGAGACAGTTTGGGGGAAGAGGGAGACAGGGGTAAGGAGGAAGGGGTAGGAGAGGGAGAGATTGGTACAGGCGAAGGAGAAATAGTTGTTTTTTGGCTTTCCTCTCTTTCTAATTCACTTTCAGAAGTGATTTCTTTTGGTTCGGGCTGAGTTTTTCCTGGAAAGGATTTGGTTTTGGCTGCAAGCCATTTTGACCATTGGCCGCAGGCACAGCCATTACCACCGCGAACTTTAAAATAATAAGTAGTATGAGGAGAAAGATTGCCAACAGTATAGCTTTGGACGCCTTTGGCTAGGGAAGCGGGGAATTTTACTCCGAATCGTTCGTCTCCTTCCCAATAACCATAGGCAATATAGTAATAACTTAAATAGTCGTTAACAGGAGTAAAGTATAAAGTAGCCTGATTTGTGGAGGTCTCAATTTGGAAAAGGTGGGGAGCATTGCTAGGGGGAAGATCTCCACACCGAGGAGGAGAAGCCGAGGAGGAAGTGCTATCACTACTTCCTCCTTCAACAGCGCGAAAAGTAGTGAAGTGGGCAGCCGTGAAAGTTAAAGTGTGGGCTTGACGGTCATAGGTTAAATTGGAAACAATGCTGCTGTCTCCGGGAGTCCCATCGGTGTTAATTACTTCAATTACAGGGTTTTCAAGCGTGATATTGTACATTGTTAAAGTAGCTTGAGTGTCTACTAAGTTTTTAATAAGATCAGCATCTAAGGAAATTACCCCTTGGGAAATACTTAGTTTTCCATCCAAAAGGCGCATCCATGTCATTGCATCGCGATCAGTGAGGTTGATTTGGTTGGCGAAGACAATCCGTCCATAGCCTGTTTTTTCGAAGTAGAGATTAGTGGTTCGGGAAAGGTCTGTTTGGTCAGCGATATTGCTGGTAACACCTACAGCAGCCAAGTTGCTAGTTAAGTTGGAAACTTGAAAACAGTTAGGGTCGGTAGCATCACACCAACCTCGGCTAGGAGTGCTGCTTAAAGTCCAATTGGCTTGAGGAGGACTAACTTGAGTATTCCAAGAAGTTTGGGCATTAATTGATTTTCCTTGTTCTACGCCTACTCCAGTGGCATCTACCGGGTCTGCTCCGGGATCACATTCTCCGTTGCCGTACTTGAGAGAAAAGATAGAAGTTGTCGGGGCAGTAAAGATAGAAAGACAGGCGCCATCATCGGGCAGTTTGTCATTAGTACTGAAAGTCAGAAAGCCTTGCCGGGGAAGGGTGCCGGAGAGGTCAATTCGGTATTGATAAGTATAATTAGGTTCTGTGCCTTGGGTTACCATAATCCACATTCCTGTTAAATCAACAGTTTCGCTTTCATTAGGGTTGAAGAGCTCAATCCATTCTTCCTCTCCGCTTTGAGGATAAACCATGATTTCATTAATGACGATAGTGGGAGTTTGAGCGAAGGTGAAAGAAGGTTTTCCTACCCAAGCGAGGAGAACAATTACCAACAAAAAGACCCTTTTCCTCATTAAAAAATTTTATGGTTTTGCTTTTTATTTGTCAAATTTATATCCCGCCACTTTTTATTTTTCTGAGGAAGGTTAATACCTTCCTCCTTCTAGTCCAACAGCAAAGCAGACACCAGGTTGTTTGGCAAAAGCCGCCCGGGCACGATTAATTGCCCCTTGGAGCGTTTCTCTTTCTCCTATGGGCTGGTCGCTAATTTTACTGGCAACAGAGACTTTGATGACTTTTATTTCTTTTTTAAAAAGATCTGCAAAAGTTTCTTTTAAAATGTTTGCCTTGTCATCATTAGAAGACCCCAGGGCTATTTTTACTTTTTCCATGAGGAATTTTAACCCAGAGAACTTTTTGTTTCAAAACCTGTTTTCTTTCTTAAAGACAAGGCTAATTATTTTTTCCAGAGGGAGATAATGATATTTTTGAATAAACGCTCTTAATTTTCGATGCGCAGGATAGCCTTTCTCTTCAGGATTAGTTAAAACAGTCAGAGCTTCTTTTAGGTCTTCAAATTTTTCTTCTCCTAGCTTTTCGGTCCTTTTCTTCCATAATCCCTTCTTTTGAATTGCCAAAGAGAAAAAAGGTAATTGTTAATGTCTTTGGTAAGGGAGTATTTAGTCGTGAACATTTTTATAGAATTATAGCTAAAGA
>JAGGVZ010000042.1 GCA_021157735.1 bacterium
ATTTTCCTTTTTCTTAGTCTTGTTTTTCCCAAATTAGTTTTTGCGGAAACTTGCGAGGAATGTATTGATAACAACCTTGATAACCCTTCCATTTGCTTTGCTCAGGGAGGACCTTGTACCACTCCTGGATCTCCTTTTTACCGTTGCCCCTATCTCGATTGGACAAATGTAGGTGTAGACTACTGCGCAAATAACTTTGAACCTCCTTCAAACACTTGTACAGGTAGCACTGGCCAAGATAGTAAATGTGGTTATTTAGGACCTTGGCAATATTGTTACGCTAGTAACTGCCAGGTAAAAGCTTATCTAGAAGAGAGGCCTTTCAGATGCAAGTATCAATACCAATATATCTACGAAGACTGCGATGCTAAGGATTCTTGCACCGGGGCAGAGCCATTTCTGAAGGCAGGGAGGTGTGGGACTGGAACTCCTTGTCCTGGTGATTCAAATACTCACTGTACTCTAGGAGGAACTTACAAAACCTGTTGTGAAAGAATCGGAAATTCTTTTACTGGCCGAGTAGGAGGCAATTGTGTTGGCGGATGCCGCAATGGCGCTTGTCCTGAAGGTTCTGCTCCTGTCATCTGTGGAGTAACTTCCTGCGAAAACATAGGAGGAACTTGTACTACCGCTGCTTGCGGTGAACCTGCTTGTCAAGCAGTAGCTAACTTTGTCCCTACTCCCGGACCTTCTCCCACCCCTGCCCCTAATCCCACTTCTCCTCCAAGTTCAAATGAATATTGTAGCCTGGGATCAATTGAATGCTGTGACTCTTGGGTAGAAGTAGATGTTCCGGCAGTTGCTTATATAGGAGATAAAGTTACAGTTCATGTCTTTTACCATAATGGATGGGGAAGAGGCGATTGTAATTACTCTTATATACCAGGAGACGATCAGGATGCAATTGACCACCACCTTAAAGCGAGAGGAAGGCAAGGAGAGGCAACTGGAGATATTATCACTTGGGATCAAATAGGAAATTTCAATGGAGCAGGTTCAAAAACAGATATAGAATACCGCATTCTTAGAAAGGACGAAAAAGGTGAATACTACACTGTTTACTACAAAAGAGGACCTCTAGAAAATAAATCTCAACGAACATTTACATTTGAACCTGTTTCTTGGGATACTCCCGTAGGGAATAATAAAACAATAGAACACAACTGGGAAAATGGAAGAGTTGAAGAAGTTGCTTTCGATTGGGATACTAGCAATCTCAAACCAGGAAAATACGAGTTTTATGATATTTACTATGGAGGACATGGTGATAACTGCCCTTGGGCACCTTGTTGTGACAAAGGGCATGGAGGATTAGGCTGCCACGGAGAAAATGGCTATACTTGTAATCTTTGGTTACCTAAAGTTTTTGAGGAAAAAGGATGGGGAAAGCGTTCTCCAAACCACTGGATTACTATTCTTAAACCATCCCCTTCTCCTACTCCTCTGCCCACTCCCACCCCATCACCCACTCCCATCCCACCGCCTACCCCTACTCCCACCCCTGCCGAAGTCTGTAAAGACGCAGAAATCCCCACTATTTCGGTAATCAAAAACCAAACTTATGAAAACAAGCTCACTTTCCATTGGAACTCTAATAACAGTTGCTCTCAAATCAGCTGGAGTATTAATGACGGCTTCATAACTGTAGTCTCCGGAGAAAAAGATTTTTCTTCTGGAAGCGGCCAACAAGAAATAGGGGTCGAAGAAGACGGAGAGTATCACATTTCTTTTTCCGCCCGAGGAAAAAATACTGCCAATAATTATTCTTGTTCTGACTGCGAAACAAACAACCCTCCTAACTGTTGTGTTTCCAACTGGGCTTCCAAAAACGACTGTACTCTCTGTCGCCATCCTATCAATATCCAGCATGGGCCAGCTCCGGAGGGAGTATGCCCTAACGGAGGAACCAAAATCACCTGGAACGATGTCTCCCAACTGGAAGACGGATTTGTAATCTACCGGTGTCCTCCAGGATCTGTGGAAGAAGGATCTTGCCCTTCTACCACAGATAATTATTTTGCTACTGTAGGAAAAAATACTACCAGTTTTATAGACTGCAGCGCTCCAGATGGAACTTATGATTATGCAGTTCGTTGTTACACAGAAACCTGCGGCTCTATTGATAAAATCACCCCCACTCCTGTACCCACCCTTCCTAACACCTATCTTTCCTGTGTTAACTGTACTTGTGTTACTCAACAAGGAATTGCTCCTCCCGGATACGATAATTGCCGCGCCTTAGGACTGAGCGCGGGAAGCAGTTGCTGTTTTGGCTGCTCGCCTCCCGGGGCTAAAAATTTCACCATTTCCCCCAATCCTCCCTATCCGGGTTCGTCTGTTCACCTCTCGGTAGAAGGAGATACTTCCCGCTCGGTAAGCTCCCTAAAATACCGTTTCTATGCTGCTGAGGTTGGTGACGGAGGAGGAGAAGCTATCAGTTGGAGTTGCGTAAACAGCGGTTGGATACAAACAGGAGGAACTTTAAGTGGTAGTAAATGGACATCTTTGGTTCGCTTCAAGGCGCCAGAAACATTCATTCTTGACAAAATCGAAATGCCCTTTGTAGTTGAGTCAGGCAGCGAACAATTTGTCTCTATTATTCTTACTGATAAAAATGGCAACCGCCTCACCGATAATGATGGGGGAGGAAGGAGATGCACCCCGGGAGGGCAAGAAGTTTTGGTTGATAACTCTTTAGCCCAAAAAGTAGACGATGAAGGGAAAATCTCCCGCTATGACTTGGCTAACACCCGCTGGGCCACTTTCTCTTTTGGCGTTCGTCCTCTTTTGCAAAAGGGGCAGGAATACCGAATTTGGGCTAGGCTGCGTGCCGGCCACACCGGAGTGAAATCAGTATGGTGTTACGATACCTACAATTCCAATGTATTCTCGCGAACTGCTTTTCGTCTTTACAAAAGAACAGTTAAATATCAAACCATCGGTAGTTTTGGAAGCGTTGTTGGCAATGGCACTCACTTAGGAGAAGTAATTTGGATTCCTTACGCCCAGGCCCAACCGGGAACAGAATATCTTCTGGTCGCGGAAGTTTCTGACTCTCTAGCTGATAACAACGATGTTCTCGGAGACGGTGATGATGGAGAAGCTATTGAATCTGGAGTACAAACTAAAGTAGTCACCCTTGCTTCTCCGCCTTTGGGGACAATTACTGGAATTGTTTGGGATGATAAAAATGCTAATCTCATCTGCAATAATGAGCAAGGAAAAGGAGGGATAACTGTTTTCTGGGAAGACGGTCAAGGAAACAGAGAAGAAACAACAACAATAGACACCAGTTCCTGCAGTATAAACAACTACAACTTTACCAATGTTCCCGCTAAAAGATGGATTACGGTTTGCGTAGATACTGATTCCCTTCCTTCGGGATACCGTCTTTCCACCAGCCGCTGTTTAACTGGTTACCTTGATGACGGCGATACTTTAACCTTTAACTTCGGTGTTACCAACAAAACTAATCCCTGGTTTCAAATAGAAGGGGGAGGGGCATATCTCCACGAATCTTTTTCGGTTAGTATTCCCAGCGGCCAATATTTCATCCGAGAAAGTGAAGAGGGAGAGGTCGGCAGTGTTATTACTGCTTCTGATTCTCTTTCCTGGGGAGAGGGAGAACTTTCCTCACGAAACTGGCAGGTTAAAAACAGCCCCGTAAAAGGATTTGAAAAATGGGGAATAGAAAAATTCTCCAGGCGTCTAGCAGACAGCAAAATTCTCATTACTACTGACAAAAGCGCTCTTTCCCAAATTACGGACCTCTCCTGCGGAGAAAACACCTGCTCGCTGGGAACAAGTAAAGTAATTGTCGAGGTAACGAGCAGCCTCTTTACTATTGACAGAAACGTAACGGTTGAGAAAGGAGGGTTCTTTGCCCTCCTCAGCCAGGGAGAAGTAAATGTTAACAGCGAAGTCACCCGTTTGGATGGCTTTTATCTCTCAGAGAAAAATTTCGAAATCGAAGAAGGCAACCAACAATTAATCGTGAATGGAGCATTAGCGATCACCAAAGGAGCAAATCTTTACCTTAACCGTGATTTAAACGAAGACAACCAAACTTCTCCGGCGGTTACCTTTCACTATCGTCCTGATCTCCTTCTCAACTCTCCTCGCGAATTGTGGAAGGCAAAACACAAAATTAGAGAACTTCTTCCTTAGATAGGTTGACTTTTGGAGGAAAATCAGGTTTAATGAAGAGACGGTGCTCCTCCTGGAGGAGCAATTTTTAGGTAGATTTTAGCTTTGATTTAAGCTATAATCAAAGAGGGAAGAACAATCCCCAAAAATCAAAAATGAGTGCTTCATCACAATACACAGGTAAACAAATCGTTGTCCTTGAAGGACTGGCACCAGTAAGAAAGCGGCCGGCAATGTATATCGGCTCTACTGATGTTGTCGGCCTTCATCACTGTCTTAACGAGATTATCGATAACTCCATTGATGAAGCTTTGGCAGGCTTTGCCCGTAATGTCTGGGTAGTTCTTAATGAAGATGGTTCGGTTACTGTCGCTGACGACGGCCGGGGAATTCCTGTCGATATTATCCCTAAATACAAGACTAGCGCTCTGGAAATTGTGATGACTAAACTTCACGCCGGCGGTAAGTTTGACGGCAAAGCCTACAAAATCTCTGGCGGTCTTCATGGCGTTGGTTCCAGTGTTGTTAATGCCCTCTCCAGCTGGCTTAAAGTTGAAAGTCACCGCGATGGGAAGATTTACTTTCAAGAATACGAAAAGGGTGTTCCCAAAGAGAAAGTTAAAGTCGTTCCCAAAACCCACGCTCCTTTTCTAGAAAAAGTAATTCCTTCTCATCCCACGGGAACAATTACTACCTTTAAACCCGATCCTACCATCTTCAAAGAAACTACCAAATTCAGTCCCAAAACTATTAAAGATGCCCTTCGCCGCCGCGCTTATCTCACCCCCACTCTGAGGTTTCACTTCTACAACCGTCCGAAACAAGAAGAGTATCACTTTTACTTCGAAGGCGGCATCCTTTCTCTCCTCAAAAACCTCACCCGCCACCAAGACACTATTTGCCCTCCTATCTTTCTTAAAGGGGAAGAGGAGGATAAACAAATTGAAATTGCCCTTCAATATACAACGGCAACCAAAGAAAATGTTGTTTCCTTTGTTAATGTCATTCCCACCCCAGAAGGCGGTTCCCATCTCAGCGGTTTTCGGGCTGCTTTAACCAGAACCATCAAGGATTACGCCCAAAAAATCAACAATCTAAAAGAGAAAGATGAAATTACCGGTGATGATACCCGAGAAGGACTGGTAGCGGTAGTTTCTGTCCGTATGCCCTCTCGCGATCTCCAGTTTGAAGGACAAACAAAAGCCAAGTTGGGAAATAGCGAAGTTAAGCCCATTGTAGCGAAAATTGTCCGCGAGCAACTTTCTACTTATTTTGAAGAACACCCCCAAGAGGCAAAAGCAATCTTGGGAAAAACTCTTTTGGCTTTGAAAGCAAGAAAAGCGGCCAAAGCCGCCAAAGATTCCATCATGCGTAAGGGGGTTTTCGACTCCTTAGGGTTGCCAGGGAAATTAGCTGATTGCCAGAGTAAAAATCCTGAAGAATGCGAACTTTACATTGTTGAGGGAGATTCTGCCGGAGGAAGCGCCAAACAGGGGAGAGACCGACGTTTTCAGGCAATTTTGCCTCTGCGGGGAAAAATCCTTAATACCGAAAAAGCAAGAATTGACCGGATTGTGGAGTTTGCCGAACTAAAAGATCTTATCACCGCTTTGGGAATGGGAGTAGGGGAGACAGTCGACATCAAAAAACTTCGCTATCACCGCATCATTATCATGACCGATGCTGATGTTGACGGTGCCCACATTGCTACCCTCCTTTTAACTTTCTTTTACCGTCACCTCCCCCAAGTTATTGAACACGGACATCTGTTTATTGCCCAACCTCCTCTTTACAAAATCACTGCCAACAAAAAAGTTTACTACGCTTACACAGAAAGTGAACGGGAGGCGATTTTAGCCGAGTTAAACGGAAAGGCGGAAGTGCAGCGATACAAGGGTTTGGGAGAGATGAATCCAGAGCAGTTGTGGGAAACAACAATGAATCCCACCAATCGCATTCTCAAAAAAGTAACTATCAGCGACGCCCAAAAAGCTGACCAGGTGTTTACCACCTTAATGGGAACTCAGGTTCCTCCTAGAAAAAAGTTTATCCAAACCCACGCTAAGTTAGCAAATTTAGATATCTAAATGAAAAACATTCCCGCAGGCATCAAACCACCACAAATTGTTTACAACTTTGTAGAAATTCCCAAGGGAAGTTCTAACAAATATGAATTTGACCACCAAAAAGAAGTTTTTAAGTTGGACCGCGCCCTTTACAGCGCTGTCTTTTATCCCACCGAATACGGCTTTATTCCTTCTACCCTTGCCGAAGACGGTGATCCTTTAGATATTATGACTATTACCACTTACCCCACCTTTCCGGGCTGTCTCCTCGCCGCCCGGGTGATTGGGGGACTGGAAATCAGCGATAACAACAAAAAGGATTACAAAATTATCTCCGTCTTTAAGGATGACCCCCGTCTTAAAAAGATTAACAAAATTACCGATCTTCCTCCTCACTTTCGCAAAGAAATTATTGATTTCTGGGAAAATTATGCCCGTTTGCAACCCAAAAAGGATATTAAGGTAGGAAAATGGCTTTCCCTCAAAAAAGCAGAAAAAATAATTCAGTTAGCAATTAAAAGATATCAAAACGAAAATGAGTAAAAAAGAAGATAACCACCAAAAAACCAGCTATGAAAAGATAAAAGAGGTTGAAATCGTCAAAGAGGTAGAGCGCTCTTATCTTGATTACGCCATGAGCGTCATCGTCGCCCGCGCCTTACCTGATGTCCGCGATGGCCTCAAGCCTGTTCATCGCCGGATTCTCTATGCCATGCACCAAATGGGCCTCACTCCGGGAGGGAAATATAGCAAATCAGCAAAAATTGTTGGCGAGGTCCTTGGTAAATATCATCCTCATGGTGACACTTCTGTTTATGATGCTCTCGTACGAATGGCACAAGACTTTTCGATGCGTTACCCCTTAATTGACGGCCAAGGAAATTTTGGTTCGGTAGATAATGACCCTCCTGCTGCTATGCGTTACACCGAAGCAAGGCTAGCAAAGATTGCCCGGGAAATGCTGGCGGATATTGACAAAGAAACAGTAGAGTTTGTTCCTAACTTCGACAACACCCTTAAAGAACCCACAGTTTTGCCCACCAGACTACCCAATCTTCTCCTTAACGGTAGCGACGGAATTGCTGTGGGAATGGCAACCAAAATCCCTCCCCACAACCTCAACGAGGTGGTCGATGCCGCTGTCTTTATGCTCAAAAAAGGGAAGCTAGAAAAACAGGAAAACAACCCCCATTGGAAAGAACCACAAGTTGACGAAGAAACAAAAATCATTCTTGGTGATGTTTATCAACTAGAAAAAGAAAACTATGAATTTGAAACAGAAACTTCCTCTCTGGAATTACTTAAATTTATCAAGGGGCCAGATTTTCCCACCGGAGGGGAAATCTTCGATCGTCATGCCATTGAAGAAGTCTACACCACCGGCAAGGGAAAGATTGTTCTCCGCGGGAAAGCAACGATAGAGGAGGGGAGAGGAGGAAAGTTCCAAATTGTCATCACCGAAATCCCCTTCCAAGTTAACAAAGCGGAAATGGTGGCAAAAATTGCCCAGTTGGTGAAAGAGAAGAAAATCGTAGGCATTTCTGATCTTCGCGACGAATCGGACAGACAGGGGATTAGGGTAGTAGTGGAAATCAAGAAAAGTGGCCGTCCCAATACTATCCTTAACAAACTTTATAAATATACGCCTTTACAAACCAGCTATCCGGCTAATTTAGTAGCCTTAGTAGACGGAGTGCCGCAAACATTAAATCTCCGCCAGATAATTCTCCTTTTCCTCCGCCACCGCCATCAAATTGTGCGACGTCGAACAATTTTTGAACTCAAAGGGGCTAAGATGCGCGCCCATATTCTTGAGGGATTAAAAATTGCCCTGGACAATCTAGACGCGGTCATTGAGACAATTAAAAAATCAAAAGATGCGGAAACCGCCAAAACCAACTTAATGGAGAAGTTTGGTCTGACCTCAATTCAGGCTACCGCTATTTTGGATATGCAACTGCGGCGTCTGGCCGCCTTGGAAAGACAAAAGATAGAGACAGAATACGAAGAGATCAAAAAAGTAATCGACAAGTTGGTAGCCATTCTCACCGAACCTAAGAAGATGATTGGGGTTATCAAAAGTGAACTTCTGGAATTGAAAGAAAAATATGGTGATGAAAGAAGAACCAGAGTGTATGCTCACGGGGTAGAAGATTTCAGTGACGAAGACCTTATTCCCAATGAGGAAACCATTATCACCGTTACTAAAACCGGTTATGTTAAGCGACTTCCCAAGGGAACTTTTCGTAGTCAGAGAAGGGGAGGGAAAGGAGTTTCGGGAATGACCAAAAAGGAAGAAGACGAAATTCAACATCTCATCTTTGCCGAAACCCATGATTTTATTATGTTCTTCACTAATCACGGCCGTGTTTTTCAACTCCGCGTCTGGGATCTCCCCGAGGGTTCCAGACAATCCAAAGGTCAAGCCATTATCAACTTGATTAATATTGACCAAGGAGAAAAAATCCAGGCTATTCTCACCCGGAAAAAGGACCAAAACAAAGGCTTTGTTACCACGGTCACTAAAAAAGGACAAATTAAAAGAACGCCGCTGGATAAATACGCCAATATCCGCTCCTCGGGAATTATTGCCATCAACCTCAAACCAGGCGATGAAGTAGTTGACGTGAAACTAACCAAAGGCAACAATCAAATTTTCCTTGTTACCCATCTGGGAAAGTGCATTCGCTTCTCCGAAAAAGATGTTCGTCCTATGGGAAGAAGCGCTGGAGGAGTAAGAGGAATAAACCTCAAGGCAAATGACTTTGTGGTTAGTATGGATATTATCCCCCAAAAACTTCCCCAACCAAAAGACAGACGAAGAAAAGTCTTTTTGGATTTGCTAATTGTTACCGAAAACGGCATTGGTAAAAGAACCGATGTTTATCTCTTCCCGCTTCAAAAAAGAGGGGGAGTGGGGGTAAAAGTAGCTAATTTAACGGAGAGAACCGGAAAAGTTGCCTGTGCTAAAGTAGTAAATCAAGAGGTCAAACAAATTGTAATTACCTCCAAGCAAGCCCAGACAATTAAACTCCCTCTTAAAAATATTCCCCGTTTGGGAAGAGCTACCCAGGGAGTAATCCTGATGCGGCTTAATCGAGGAGATAAGGTAGCGGCAATGGCTTGTTTGCACTGAAGATTAACGGTTGCCGCTGTGAAATTTTTGATGAATCTCGCGGAGTCTTTTGTTGGTAACGTGAGTATATACCTGGGTGGTGGAAATATTTTTGTGGCCCAGCAGCTCTTGAACAGAACGCAAATCTGCTCCTTGGCTTAAAAGATCAGTGGCAAAACTATGACGAAGAACATGAGGAGTAACTTTTACCGCCAACCCCGCCTTTCGTCGATACTTTTCTACCATTCGTTGAACAGAACGGGCAGTAAGACGAAAAGACTCTCCCGAAGAAGAGGGATTTGCTTTTTTCCCTGAGTAACGGATAAAAAGAGGGCGAAAGTGATCAGTCCGGGTAACAAGATACCTTTCCAGCCATTTTTTTGCTCTTTTACTAAGAAAAACAATCCGCAATTTTCTTCCTTTACCAATTATTCCCAACTCCGAAGACTTCAAGTTTATTTGGTCTCTGTTTAAACTTACCAACTCCGATACCCGCAATCCGGTAGAAAAAAGCAGCTCCAAAATAGCTTTATCCCGCAA
>JAGGVZ010000008.1 GCA_021157735.1 bacterium
AATCTCCAAACCAGCAGCATTCACCAAATAACCAATAAATCCCACCACCGCGAATTTAAAAAAGCTTTGGGTGGTTTTATCATGCCAACGACAAAGAATAACGGTGCGAAAGATATCCTTGGCAGTATCGGGGGCAATTTTAGAAGATCCTGCCTTCCTTAGTTGGAATTTAAGAGGAATTTCTTTTACCTTCGCCCCCAATTTCACCATTTTGTAAAGAAACTCCAGTTTATAACCAAATTTGTAAGAAAAAAGATGGTCCATATCCATTCTATCCACAAATCCCTTCACCCGAGAAGCTTTCAAACCAGTGGTAGGATCAGTAATCTGGAAAAAAGCCTTGGAAGGGAAGAAGAGAATAAAACGGGCAATAAAGCCGCCGACGAAAGTAAAAAATTTTCTCTTCGCTCCCCATTCTTTAGGAACTGACCCACCGGGAATTTTTCTCGACCCCAAAACATAATCATATCCGTTTTCAATCTCTTTTAGCAGCTGAGGAATTGTTTCCGGCGGATGTTGAAAATCACCGTCAAACTCAATCACCACATCCGCCCCTAACTTCTTCATTGCTTCCCGAAAACCTACCACATACGCATAGCCAATTCCCATCTTCTTAGGATTCAAATAAAGATAAAGGTCTTTGTACTTCTTCTGCAGTTGTTGAACTATTTTATAGGTTCCATCTGGAGAGGTGTCGTCCACAATCAACAACTTCATCTGCCAATTTTTAATGGAAGGAAAAGTCTTGGTGAAAAGATGGTCAATCATCTTCCCAATTGTCTCTGCTTCGTTATAAGTAGGAATAACGACTACTGCCACTGGTTTTTTCTTTTGGTTTTTTCTTTTCATAGTAAAAACTTTCAAAAATCTTTAACTCTTTTGCGCCAGTAGTTAAGGATATCTTTCAGTGTTTGCTCTAATTTTATTTTTGGCTCCCAACCCGTTTGTTTTCTAAACTTTTTTGCCTCGCCGATTAAAATTGGTACATCAGAAGGCCGCATCCGGGCCGGATCCTTTTTCACTGTTATCTTCACCTTGCTGAAAGAGAGAAGTTTATCCAGCACCCAAGAAATCTTCACTCCCCGTCCGCTGGCAATGTTGTAAACCTCCCCTGGCTTCCCCTTCAAAACAGCAAGCCAGTAAGCTTTTACCATATCACGAACATCAGTAAAGTCTCTTATTGCCTCAAGATTTCCCACCAAAAGAATAGGCTTTTTAATTCCCGCTTCAATTTCCGCTATTTGTTTGGCAAAGGAGGAACAGACAAAAACTTCTCCCCGGCGAGGACCGGTGTGGTTAAAAGCTCGCGTTCTGATAATCCTCATTCCATAGCTCTGGAAATACTGATAGCCCATAAAATCCATGGCTAATTTAGAAACTCCATAAGGAGAAAGGGGACGAAGAGGGTTGGTTTCCTTAATTGGTACCTCGTCTTTTTTCACCAAACCATATTCTTCTGAAGAACAAGCTATCTGAATTATTGGGTCAATTTTGGCTGCTCTTATTGCCTCAAAAAGATTACAAGAACCAACAACATTAATCTCGAAAGTAGCCGCTGGCGAGGTCCATGAGGCAGGAACAAAACTTTGGGCCGCTAAATGGAAAACATAATCAGGACGAACATCCATCATTGCCCGCTGAAGAGAATTTAAATCGAGAAGATCGCCTTCAATCAGATGAAGTTTATTTTTAATATGTTCAATGTTCTCTGTTCGCGAACGCCAACGGCACAAGCCGTGGACTTCTACTCCTTCTTTAAGAAGCAACTCGGCGAGGTGTGATCCGGCGAAACCTGTTATTCCGGTAATAAAAGCTCTCTTTTTCACTTTTAACTAATTATTAATTTCATCATTTAAGCATTAACTTTTTCGCCAATCTCTTCCCTTCTTCAGGGGAAAGTGATGGCCGTTTTTCCTTCGGATAAAAAGCTATCTTGCCTCTGGCAGCCGGGAAAAGATGAATATGAGCATGGGGAATTTCCCCATAAATCCAGCTCATCACAAACTCCTCCCCCAAAACCTTTCGGTAGTGATTAGCCACCTTACTTACCACCTGAAAATAACGCCCTACCTCCTCCTCTGGCATATCCCACACCCAACGATAATGCTTTTTGGGAATAACTAAAGTATGTCCTTCTACCCACGGATTAATATCCAAAAAAGCAAGAAAGCTATCGTCTTCGTAAATTTTAAAGCAAGGAATCTTGCCGGCTACAATCTGACAAAAAATACAGTCTTCCATTGTTGTTCGGTATAATATCGTTATGAAAATTATAAAGTTAAAAAAGGACAACGTCAATCAGATTATCAAGGAAGCAAAAAAGATTTTGGAAAAAGACGGCTTGGTCGTCTTTCCCTTTGATACCGTATATGGGTTAATGGCCAATGCCCTCTCTGATAAAGCCGTAGAAAAGATTTATCAATTCAAGGGGAGAAGATTTGGCAAAGGAATTTCTATCGCGGTAAAAAACAAAAAAGAGATTGAAAAATTTGCCTTTTTAAACGAGAAGCAAAGAGAACTAATTAATACCCTTCTTCCCGGTCCTTTTACTATTGTCCTGAAGTCAAAACATAAAGCCAGTAGGCTTTTGGAACCAGAAGATGGCACCATTGGGATAAGAATCCCCCGCTATCCTCTCCTCCAAAAACTAACCAAAAATCTTCCCTTTCCGGTAACCGCGACCTCTGCCAATCTCTCCGGAAAAGGGCCACATCATCAAATAGAAGCCTTTTTAAAAACCCTCTCTGGTTCTAAAAAACTTCTTCTTGATTTAATTGTTGACGCCGGCAAGCTTCCCTCTCGATCCCCTTCCACCGTAATCAGACTGGTAGACAACCAAATAGATATTCTCCGTCAAGGGACTTTTAACCCGCGGTTTATAAAAAGTTATTCCTCCTCCTCTCCCGAAGAAACCAAGGTAATTGCCCAGAAAATTTATCAACAGTTTTTCCTCCCCTCCCTGTCTAAAACAGCGGTAGTTGTTATTCTTCACGGAAATCTCGGCGTAGGAAAAACGGTTTTTGCCCAAGGAATTGGCGCTCTTTGGAAAGAGCAACTCATCTCCCCCACTTTTGTTCTTATTGATGAGAGAGAAATTGGAAACTCCGTGTTAAAGCGCCTTTATCATATTGACCTTTACCGGCTGGAGTCGGAAAAAGAAATTGAGGATCTCCAACTGGAAAAGTTCGCCAAGAGAGGAAATCTCCTGTTGATTGAGTGGGGCAACAAACTTTCTTCTTTTGCAAAATTGAAAAAGCAAAAAACAAAATTTTTTCTCGTTAAAATAAAAGACAAAGGAAAGAGGAAACGGAAAATTTTCCTTTACCAAATATGAAAATTCTTGCCATTGAAACTTCCTGTGACGAAACCGCTGCTTCTCTAACCGAAGACAGAAAGGTGATTACCAATATTGTTTTCTCTCAGGTCAACATCCACAAAAAATATGGCGGTGTTTATCCTGCTTTAGCGAGAAGAGAGCACA
>JAGGVZ010000056.1 GCA_021157735.1 bacterium
CAACCAGAAAAGTAATAATAGCCTCCTCCCCAACCAAAAGGGTTAAACGAATTAGGAACTAGCTTTTTCCCAAAAGCAGATTCTAATCCTGCTATGGCTGGAAGCAAACGCCAGTCAAGATGGTATTTATCAGCTACTCTCAAAAATGTTCTTGTTTCTTTGACCAAAGGAGATTTCCTTTCTCTAAGAAAAGCCAATAGAGAAAGATATCGTTCATCAAATAAATCCTCCTCCTGACCGGCAAACACGCGCGGAGAGGCAGAATGACCAGCAACAGCAGCCGCCTCCGCTTTTCGCGGACAAAAAACAAAGATTAACAATAGAGCAAAAAGAAAAATTCTTTTCATTTTTGCCATAAAAAAAATCCCAGAGCTTACTTTTAACAAGCACCCCTGGGATCTAGTTTGTATTATATCAAATATTATAAGTTTGTCAAGTCCTAGATAATAAAAGAAAAAATCTACGAAGAACCAAGGAAGAAAGAAGATGTCCGATAACTATTTTAATAATCAGGTTTTTTACAGAGAACAAAAATACTTGGCCCCCAGTTTAAAAGAGAAAAAAGAGGCCGAAGAAGTCTCTCTAAAAATTTCAACCAAGAAAGAGGAAGGAGTTTCTTTAAAAAAGGAGAGCGACAGTTAGAAACAGAAACCTTTTTTTCTATCAAAAAACCTGTTTTTTTCAGCTCTTTGGTGACCCAGCGGGGATGATAATTAAAAAAGGGAATGCTTTGAGCATTTCGATTCTTGGGAGAACGTCTATCCTCCCGTGTAAGAGAAAGGAATATTTTGGGGTCTTTAAAAAGACGATGCCAATTTTTAAGGTGTAATTTATTGGGAAACTCTAAAATAAAATACCCTCCGGGTTTAAGAGAAGAAAAGACCTTTTTGAAAACTAAAGAAGGGGAAGAAAGATGGTGCAAAACCCTTACCATCAAAACAATATCAAAAGTTTCTTTTTTCAAAACGGCCGTTTCTACCGGTTCGGCAATAAAAGAAAAATTAGAAAATTCCTTCAGCTCCTTTTTTGCCAACCTTCTTAGTTTTGCCGCTGGCTCTAAAAGAAAAGCCCTTTTCACTAAAGGAAGGTATACCCAAGCCAACCTCCCAAAACCACTACCTATTTCACAAAGCTGTGCCTCCTGAAGAGGAAGTTGCTGATTAACAAGAGAAAAAAACTCTTTTAAAACCTTCTTCTCGCACCAGTCCTCATATTTCCTGTTTCGCCAATAGTCACGATAATCAAACTGTTTGTCATCGTAAAAGTGCTTTCTCATCTCCCCGGTCCCTGTTCAATCTCTTCCATAAATTGCCGTACTCCCGCCGCCCAGGAACCGTTAGAAAGGGGGGTGTACTTCTTCATTATCTGCTCGGGGGTAGTCAATCCCTTATCAATATATTCTTCCTTTAATCCCCTTGCTACTGCTTCTATTGCCTCAGGATAGGAAGAAAACTTCAAGGTTCCCCGGCTGTGAATCCCCCATCCCCAGCAATTATGGGACTCCGGAGGAATTTTTTTACACAAATTAGATTCCTGCTGGGCAATTGCCACCAGAAGACGGTAATCCAGTCCATACATTTGGGAAACAGCAAAAATAAAATCAGCATAAGGGAGGAGGGGAGAGTGGTAATATTCCAGATATTGACGGATTAAAATTGGCCGGGCATCGCCAAAAACTACTTTTGCTTGCCACCGAGGAGCTTCTTTTTTCGCCAAATTGGCATAAAGGAAATTGGAAAAACTACCCCTAGTTTCTTTAACATCTGCATTTAAAGCAAAATTTTCTCTCCTCTGTGAAGAAGAAATCCTCGTCAACAATTTCCCTTCCCAAAAAACCAAAATCACCCCTGCCAATAAAAAAGAAAAGGCAGAAAGTATACCGCCTGCTATCTTAAAAATTCTGTTTCCTTTCACCTTTCTAGAAAGATACTGACACAAAAACCTCTTGGTTGTCAATATCTTCTCATTGACTTCAAAGAACAAGTAGGTTACACTAGCCCTATATGAAAAAGAAAACAGATAAAAAAGAGAAATTTGCTCTTTCTTGGCCAGAGAGAGCTACTTTCGAGCTAACCATCACCATTCCTAAAGAAGAAATTAAAAAAGAGTATCAGCAAGCCTTAAAAGCCGTAGCTACTTCTGTTTCTCTTCCTGGATTCCGTAAGGGAAAGGCACCTCTATCAGTAGTAGAAGAAAAAGTAGGTAAACAGACCATCTTGGGCGAATTAGTCAAAAGACTGATTCCTCGCCTTTATCAGGAAGCCTTAACTGCCCACAACCTTCATCCTATTTTGGATCCCAAAGTTCAATTAGTTTCTACCCAAGAAGGCAAAGATTGGGTAGTCAAAATCACCTCCTGTGTCATGCCCGAGATAAAGTTGGGGAATTATAAAGAAGAGATAAAGAAAATAAACGCCAAGGCAAAAATTTGGACTCCAGAAAAAGGAGAAAAACAACCTTCTCCCGAACAACAACAGCAAGAAAAAGAAGCTCGCCTTCAAACCATCTTGCAAAAACTTATGGAAACAGTTCCGGTACAAATTCCTTCCCTGCTGATTGAAACAGAAGTTCAGAAAAAATTAGTTCAATTAATTGACCAGCTCCAGAAAGCAGGATTAACCATTGAACAATATCTTCAAACCAAAGGACAAACTATGGAGGAGTTCAAAGGAGAACTGGCCCGCCAAATAGGCCAAGAGTGGAAACTAGAATTTATTCTCACCCAAATTGCCGAAAAGGAAAAAATAACTGTTGATAAAGAAGAGCTGGAAACATATCTAAAAAGAGAAAAGGAACAAACAGCAGGGGTAAATCCTTATCTCCTCGCTCAGCTACTAAGACGGCAAAAAACTATTGAATACCTTCTTAACCTGTAGTAAAATACTTCTTAATGAAGGGACATGCTCAGAATAATCCTAACCAAAACTTTCCATTGGGAAAAATACCTAAAGAATGGCAAAAAGAACTGGAAAGGCTTCAAAAAGAAAGGCAAGCCTACTCCTACCACCGGCGTCAACAAGAAACTCTTTATAACTCCGCTGTTCGAGAAAGCAAAAAAAGAGAAGAGGAGGAAATAAGGAGACTAATAGTAGAACTTCAAGGAGAAATTAAAAAGCTGGAGAAAGCAAATGGATCCTTGACTAAAGAAGTCAAAAAAGCAACTGTCCAAGCAGTTCGCTCTCAACCACAAAAATACACCCTCTCTTTTGTAAAACACTTAATTAAAGTCGTAAAAAGCTTACGGAAAAGAGTAGAGGATGCCGCTGATTGGCTACAAATATGGAACCAGAAGCAGAAAAAGAAAAGGTTCTGGGACATTTTCCGCAGCAAAAGAGGAGGAGCCAGTTATCTTCTTTCTTCGGAGCATTATCTAACTCGCTCTGCTGGATAATCTTTTTTTCCCAAAAATTTTTGTTAAAATGGGACAATGAAAAAGACAAATTCTTCTTATCGAGAAAAACTCAACCATTCTGCTGCCCATATCCTCGCCCAGGCAGTCCTTAATCTTTACCCAGATACAAAGTTAGGAATCGGTCCCGCAATTAAAGATGGTTTCTATTATGATTTTCAATTCTCCCAGAAAATAACCGAAAAAGAGTTGAAAGAAATTAGTCGGGAAATGAAAAAAATAATTGCCCAGAATCTTCCTTTTCATCAAAAGTTGGTTTCTCCCTCCCAAGCTTTAAAAATCTTCTCCCAGCAACCCTTTAAAAAAGAACTTATTCAAGAACTGTCTGCCGAGGGAAACAAAAAAGTATCTTTATTTTTTACAGGAAAAAATTTTGTTGATCTCTGTCGCGGTCCCCATGTTAAGACTACCGGAGAAGTTAAAGCTTTCGCCCTTTTGAAAATTGCCGGTGCCTATTGGAAAGGGAATGAAAAAAATCCGATGTTAACAAGAATTTATGGGGTGGCTTTTGAAAACAAAAAACAACTTAAAGATTATTTGGCTCGTCTTGAAGAGGCAAAAAAAAGAGATCATCGCCTCTTGGGAAAGCAACTAGAAATTTTCACCATCCCCCAAGAAGTAGGACCAGGATTGTTGTTGTGGCTTCCCAACGGAGCGATTATCCGCCGAGAGATTGAAAATTTGATTTTTGAGGAACAAACCAAAAGAGGGTACCAACATGTTTACAGCCCCCATATCGGCAGAAAAAAGCTTTGGGTAACCTCGGGACACTGGGATCTTTACCGCGACAAAATGTATGCCCCGATGAAAATCGACGAAGAAGAGTATTTAGTGAAACCGATGAATTGTCCTTTTCATATGATGGTTTACAAAAGCAAACCGCGTAGTTGGCGCGACCTCCCCTTAAGGATTGCGGAAATCGCCAGTGTTTACCGTTATGAACAACCGGGAGAATTATCGGGAATGGTAAGAGTTCGCTACATTACCCAAGACGATGCCCATATCTTCTGTCGTCCTGAGCAAACAGTTGATGAGTTTTTGGAGGTATTTGACTACATCACTTTCCTCCTCAAAGTTTTCGCTATTAAAAAATATCACTTCCGTCTTTCTCTTCGCGATCCCCAAAATAAGAAAAAGTATCTCGGCAACGATAAAATCTGGGAAGAAGCGGAGAACAAAATAATCACCGCCCTGGAGAAAAAAGGAGTCTCTTATTTCAAAGCAGAAGGGGAAGCTGCTTTTTACGGTCCAAAGCTGGATGTCATTATCGAAGATGCCCTAGGAAGGGAATGGCAATGCGGTACTATTCAGGTAGATTTTATGCTTCCCCAAAGATTTAATTTAGAATACACCAACAAAAAAGGAGAGAAAGAGCAGCCTGTCCTTATTCACCGAGCTCCTTTAGGTTCTCTGGAAAGATGGGTGGGGATTTTAATTGAGCACTATGGAGGAGCTTTCCCCATCTGGCTCGCTCCCGTTCAGGTCAAAGTTTTACCTATTTCCGAAAAACAATTGGAATATGCCCAAAAAATCACCGCCTCTCTGCGGGAAAAGGGAATTAGAGTACAGCTAGACGGAAGCAACCAAACTTTATCCTACCGAATTCGGCAAGGAGAAATTCAGAAAATACCCTTTTTGGTTATCGTTGGGCAAAAGGAAGAAGAAACTGAAACTATTACCATCAGACAAAGGAATGGAAAAAATATTCCCGGTCGCTCTTTGAGTTGGTTTGAAGAAAAACTTTCTCGATTAATAAAGGAGCGCTCCCCACAACTGTTAAAATAATAATGATTGCAACCTATTTTATTTTATGGTAAACTCGGCGAGAAATTAGAGTGGCGAATAAGACAAAGCAGTTTTTTTATCGGGTTAATTGGCAGATTCGGGCTCCTCAGGTTCGGCTAATCGACGAAAAGGGTAAACAAATTGGAATTTTTTCAATTGGGGATGCCCGGAAAAAGGCCGAGGAGAAAGGTCTGGATTTGGTGGAAATCGCCCCCCGGGCGAATCCACCAGTAGTAAAGCTCATTGACTACAATAAATTTAAATATCAAGAAGCAAAGAAAAGACAAGAGGAAAAGAAGAAACAAAAGGGCAAATTGAAAGAAGTCCGTTTTACCCCTTTTATCGGGGAAGCGGATTTTGATTTTCGCCTTAAAAAAATCATTAAGTTTCTAAAGAAAAACTATCAGGTTAAAATTGTTATTCGCTTTTTGGGTCGGCAGATTACCAAAAAAGATTTTGGTTATCAACTAATAGAAAAAATCGCTGCCCAAATTGCCGAGTGGGGAAAAGCAGAAGGAAAACCAAAACTGGTAGGAAAAAGATTAATCGTTATCTTTAATCCGGTCAAAAAATGAAAAGGAAGTATAAAACTAAAAAATCAGTAGCTAATCGCTTTAAAATTACCAAGACGGGAAAGGTTCTTCGTCTTTCCTCTTTCCGTCGTCATTTAAAAAGAAAGAAGAGTAAAAAACAACTTAGACGGCTGAAAAGAAAAAAATTAGTTACTGGTGCAATGGCAAAAAAGATAAAAAAGCTTTTAGGATACTAAGATGAGAGTAAAAACAGGAACGGTTCGTCGCCGCCGACACAAAAAACTGCTTAAACAGGCCAAGGGTTATCGGATGACGAGAAGTCGTCTCTATAAGGTAGCCCATGAGGCTGTTCTTCACGCGGGAGAATATGCCTTTGCCGGAAGAAAATTAAAAAAGCGGGATTTGCGCCGCCTTTGGATTGTTCGCATTAACGCTGCGGTACGAAATTATGGCCTTAGTTACTCGAAATTTATCAACTTGCTTAAAGAAAAGAAAATCGCTTTAAACAGGAAAATTCTTGCCCATTTTGCCGCCAAAGAACCCGACCTTTTCAAACAGATAGTCGAAAAAGCAACCGGAAAAGAATAAAATAGAATTGATGTTCACCTATCATCCAAAACGGGCGAAAGTGCCAATAAAGGTTTGGATGGGAAAAGAGGAATACTTCCAAGATTCCTCCTTAGTTGAACAAGTAGAAAACGCTGCTTCTTTACCTTTTGCCTTTCATCATGTCGCCTTAATGCCAGATGGACACGTCGGATTTGGCGCTCCCATTGGAGGAGTTCTTGCTACCCAAAAGGTGATTGTCGTCAATTTTGTGGGCGTGGATATTGGCTGCGGAATGACTGCCTGTCAAACTTCTCTACAAGAAATCTCCCGGGCTGATTTGAAAAAAATTATCACTGCCATTAGAAAAAGAATCCCCGCTGGTTTTGCTCATCATCGTCAAAAACAACCTCAAGACCTTATGCCTCCGATAACTAAACCTTCGCCAGTAGTAGAAAGAGAATTCCAAAAGGCAAGAAAACAGCTGGGCACTCTTGGGGGAGGAAATCATTTTATTGAAATTCAAAAAGGAGATGACGGTTTTGTGTGGTTTATGATTCATTCAGGAAGCAGAAACCTAGGACTCCAAGTGGCCAACTGGTATCAGCGTCAAGCGAGCAAATGGCGAGAAAAACTCTTTCCGGAAATTCCCAGCCAGTGGCAGCTGGATCCTCTACCCTGGGAGGAACCAATCGCCCGCCAATACTGGCAGGAGATGGATTTCTGCCGTCAATTTGCTTTTCGCAACCGAGAACTAATGGCCAATTGGATAAAAGAAATTTTCCAAGAAGTCATCCCCAAGGTCCAATTTAAAAAAGAGGTAAACATCGCCCATAACTACGCCTCCTGGGAAACTCATTTTGGAAAAAGAGTTATTGTCCATCGCAAGGGTGCTACCGCCGCCAAGAAAGGACAGTTGGGCATAATTCCCGGCTCTCAAGGCACCAACAGTTATATCGTTGAAGGAAAAGGCAACCCGCAAAGCTTTAAATCCTGCTCGCATGGAGCAGGGAGAAGGTTAAGTCGCAATCAAGCACGAAAGCAACTCAATCTTCAGGAGGAAAGGGAAAAACTGGATAAACAAGGAATTATTCATTCCCTAAGAAGCGTTCATGACCTTGACGAAGCAAGTAGCGCCTATAAAGATATTACCCAGGTAATGAAAAACCAAAAGGATTTAGTCAAAATCACCACCATTCTTCGTCCTCTTGCGGTTATCAAGGCCTCTTCCTAATCAGAAGGAGTAGGGGAGGGGGAAAGAGAGGGGGTAGGAGTAGGTGTAGCCGGAAGAGGAGTCGGTGAAGGGGTAGGCGTCACGGTAGGGGTGGGTGAAGGTTGCCAATCCCAAGGAAGGTTAACTCCAATTTTAATCTCCTCCTCATCGGTGCTTCCATCTTTATCCCAAGCTTTCGCTTTTAAAGTATAAACACCGTCAGCCAATTCCAGCTTTTTTTCGTATGGTTTCTCGGTGAAAGTTGCCTTTTCTTCTCCGTTTACCCAAAGCTTAACTTGAGAGACATCCTTAACCGCTACAACTTTAATCTTGACCAAAAATTGATTTCCTACCGTCTGTTGATTCTCTGGAGAAACAAAACTAACCCCTATCAAGCCTTGATCGTCGCAATACTCGTGGGGAGGATGATAGCGAGGATCGGGCTGCTCGCTCATCCAAGCCAAAATTGCCTCTTGCCAGCGATTCTTTCCATCTTGAGAAACAGGATCTTCCTCTTTGAAAAGGAAAAATTCCTTTTCTTCATATTCTCCTCTTTTAATCTGAGCTGGAGTCGCTAGCTTGTTTTGTCCGGGACAAACTTTCAGCTTGACATGAATAGGATCCTCTCCGGTTGGTTCTGTACCTTTAATGAAATACTCCATCCGGGAAGGAAAACCGTCATGAGCCCGATAACCAGAAACAGCGTCTACTTCGGCTCTTACCACATTGGGAGGAACTACAAAATCCTTTTTAGGGCGATTTTTAAGCGCTTCCATAATAATTCGCCGCCAAATAGGAGCGGCTCCGGAAATTCCCGAAGCTAAATATTTCATCGGAGAATTGTCATTATTTCCCACCCACACCCCCACCAGAACGCTTGGCGTCCAACCTATTGTCCAGTTGTCACGACGGTCGTTGGTAGTTCCTGTCTTAACCGCCACTTTATAACCAGGAATGACCAGGCTGTTGTGAGGGCCAAAAGCAATTAAACGGGCGTTATTGTCACTGAGGATATCGGAAATGATAAAGGCAACCCCAGGAGAAAGAACCCTTTTCCCGCGGCGGGGATGAAAAACCTCCAGGACCTTCCCATTTCTATCCTCCACTTTAAGAATGGCCACCGGATCCTGGCGGTAGCCACCATTAGCAAAAGCATTATAAGCCCCCGCCAATTCTAGTAACCTCACTTCTCCTCCTCCCAAGGTCACCGAAAGTCCAAATCGTTTTAGGTTCTCTTTTGTGGGGGCTAAAGTAGAAACTCCCATCTCATAAGCTTTCTCCAACATTGATTTAATCCCCACCATTGCCAACATCTTCACCGCAGTAACATTAATAGAATTCCCCAGTGCATAACGGACCTGCAAAGGACCGTGATATTTCCCATCGTAGTTTACCGGGACGTAATCCTTCTGACCGGGACCTTGGGGAAAAACAGTTTTTACATCCATCAGCAAAGTCGCCGCCGTGTATCCTTTCTCCAAAGCTAAGGCATAGGTGATAGGTTTGATGGCTGACCCGGGCTGCCTTAATCCCTGAGTTACCACATTGAATTTACCGGGGATATCCTCGGCAAAATAATCTTTTGACCCCACCATCGCTAAAATCTCTCCTGTTTGGGGATCCATCACCACCGCCGCTCCATTGGTAATGCGATACTTTTTCACTTTCTCTATCTCTTTTTTCACAATCTCTTCAGCTTTCTTCTGCAAGTCTAAATCTAAAGTAGTCGTTACCCTCAACCCGCCTTGTTCTACAACTTCCTCTCCATATTTTTCGGTAAGAATTTTTTTCACATAGGCAACAAAATGGGGGGCAGAAAAAGCGGTTTTGTTTTCGGCAAACTTAATTTGGGAAAGCTGATCTATTGCCTCCTTCTCCTGTTGGGGAGAGATATAACCATCTTCTCTCATCCGTCTTAAAACCGCCTTGGTTCGGGCGATATAAGCTGTCGGGTGGCTGCCAAAGGGAGAATAATAAGAAGGCCGTTGAGGCAATCCTGCCAGAATAGCGCATTCTACCAAATTAAGTTCGGAAACAGGTTTACCAAAATACTGCTCTGCGGCAGCACCGACTCCCCAAGCCAAACCTCCGTAAGGAGCTTCGTTAAGATACATTAACAAAATCTGGTCTTTTGTATACTTCCTCTCTGTTTGAATTGCCAGAACAAATTCTTTAATTTTCCGGGAAAGAGTTCTTTCCGGAGAAAGTAAAACTACTTTAATTAGCTGTTGGGTTAAGGTTGATCCTCCTTGAAGCCGGTGGCGGACGACGATATTATAAAGCGCTCGGGCTATTCCCCGGAAGCTAAAACCGGGGTGAGAGTAAAAATGTTTGTCCTCAATAGCAATGGTTGCCCAACGAAGGTAATCAGGAACCTGCTCCCAAGACACTGGTGTTCGTTTAGCTTCCTTGTAAACATCATAGAGAATCTTCCCGTTTCGGTCATAAATTCGGGTAGCAAATCCCTCTCTTCTTACCAGCTGGTCCGGAGAAGGCAAATCTTTAGAATACCAAGCAAAAATAGCCGTAACAAAAAGAAAACTTACCACTACCAACAAAAACGCCCCTCCGGTTAGATAGAGCCAAAACCTTCCCTTAATTTTTTCTCTCCAGCGCCAATAACGACGATACCAGCGTCTTTTAAAGCTTCCCATCTTTAATTTTCATCTTACCATTTTTTCTTCTCAAAACAAAGTTGTGTTATACTCAAGAGAAATGAAATTTAAGCTCAATCCTCATCGAATTATGAAAGTCTTAATTATCCTGGCATCAATCTCTCTTTTATTAAGCAGCTTTCTGCCGCTTTTCTATATTTTCCGTTAGATGCCAAAACTAACCTTGGATACACCAGTCCAGTATCTCAAAGGGGTAGGTCCAAAGATGGCAAAACGCCTCGGGAAAATAGGAATTAAAACTATCCGTGATTTGCTTACTTACTATCCCTTTCGCTACAAAAATTTTGCCTTAAAATCACCCATTGCCCAAGTTCAAGAAGGAGAAACCGTTACTATCCAGGGGAAGATAAAAGAGATTAAAAATGAATACACCAAAACAGGAAAAACTATCCAAAAAGCCCTTGTTGAGGACGAAACTGGCACCCTGCCTGTTGTTTGGTTTAACCAACCATTTTTAACTAAAACGCTTGCCCCAGGGATTTCCGTCTCCCTTGCCGGAAAGATAAAAAGATTCAACTATCAGCCCACTCTCATCTCTCCAGAATATGAGATTCTCTCCCCCCGCAAGTCTTCTTACCAATATCAGGAAATTCATACCGGAAGACTAGTTCCCGTTTACTCAGAAACTAAGGGTATAAACTCCAAGTACCTACGCAAAATAATTGCCCAGGCTTTAAAAGAAACAAAGGAAATAATCAACGAAATCTTCCCTCGCCAGATCTTAGTTAAATATAATTTGATTCCTCGCCGCCAAGCCCTGGAAAAAATTCATTTTCCCGAAAGTAAAGCCGCTGCAGAAGCTGCCCGCCATCGCCTAGCCTTTGAGGAAATGTTCCTCATTCAGCTCCAAGCTTTAGAGAGACGCCTCTCTTGGCAAAAAGGGAAAAAAAGTTTTTGGACTAAACTCTCTTCTCCTCAAGAATCTCTCGCTCCCTTTTTAAAATCCCTTCCTTTTTCTCTCACCAAAAGCCAGAAAAAAGCCATCAAGGAAATAATCACCGATATTAAAAAACCAAAGCCGATGAACCGTCTTCTTCAAGGAGATGTTGGTTCTGGGAAAACAATTGTTGCCGCAGCTGCCGCCTATCTCACCGTCAAAAATGGCTTTCAGGCGGCTTTGATGGCTCCCACAGAAATCCTTGCCTTCCAACATTATCAAACCTTCAAAACTCTTTTTTCTCCCCTTAACATTCCGGTGGAGATAATCAGCCATAGTTTAAGAAAAGAGACAAAAAAGGTAGTCAAGATAACTATTGGCACCCACGCTCTTCTTCATCACGAAGAAGTTTTCTCCAACTTGGGACTTTTGATAATCGACGAGCAACATCGCTTCGGTGTTCTCCAACGGGGGAAAATAATCCAGCAAATGGCCCAAAGACAAGGGTTTTTCCCTCATCTTTTAACTATGACCGCCACCCCCATTCCCCGCACCGTTACCCTTACCCTCCATGGCGATTTGGACCTTTCTGTTATCGATGAACTTCCTCCGGGAAGAAAACCAGTAGCTACCTTTGTTGTCCCCAACGAGGACAGAGAAAAATGTTATCGCTGGTTGGAGAAAGAAATTAAAGAGAAAAAAATCCAAGCTTTTATTGTTTGCCCCTTTGTGGAACCCTCAGAAACCTTAGAAACAGTAAAAGCTGCTAAGGAGGAGTTCAAAAAGCTCCAGGAAAAGGTTTTTCCCAACCTAAAACTGGCTCTTCTCCATGGCCGGATGAAAGGAAAAGAGAAAAAAGCTGTTTTGGAAAAACTCCAGAAAGGAAAAATAGATATCCTTGTCTCTACCCCCGTAGTAGAAGTAGGCATTGATTTACCCAATGCCACGGTAATGATTATTGAAGGAGCTGATAGATTCGGTCTGGCCCAACTTCATCAATTAAGAGGCCGGGTGGGGAGGGGAGAAAGAAAATCACGCTGTTTCCTCTTTGCGGAAAATCCCACCCAAAAAGCCCTTATTCGCCTTAAAGCCCTCGAGACTATTCACCAGGGAGTTAAACTAGCAGAAATAGACCTAAAACTGCGTGGCCCAGGAGAAATTTACGGGCTTAAGCAACACGGTTTCCCCAAATTAAAAATTGCCACCTTCACCGACTTTGCTCTCGTTAGTCAGGCGCGAGAAGCAGCTAAAGAATTCATCAACACCGACCCTCTCTGGCAAAAAAAGATAACTCACTGGAAAGCAGATATTCCGGCGATTCTTCCTAACTAGTCCTTGCAACCCAGCCGGAACCAAGGTAAAATAACCAAGTCATGGGAGCACTGCCAAAAAGAAAGCCATCGACATATCGCCAAGGAAGAAGACGTCAACAACACCGTCTTGTTCCTCCTGCCGTAGTCATTTGTCCTAATTGCGGCAACCCCAAGCCTCTTCACTTGGCCTGTCCTTATTGTGGCGAATGGGAAAACACTCCCAAAGAGAGCAATGGAAAAGAAAAAGCCGGATCCTCGCCATCTCAAAAGGCAAAAAGCGGTTAAAGCCCTTTTTGCCTATTCTTACAATCAACTAGCCAAACGAGAAAAAACCGCTCCTGTTTCTCCTCTCGCCGAAAAAGTCATTCAAAAAATTGAAGAAATAAACCAGATTATTGCCGACGCTGCTCCTAAATGGCCCTTGGAGAAAATAAACCGGATAGACTTGGCCATTCTTAGGCTGGCGGTATGGGAACTTCTTTTCCGTCCTAAAGTTCCCCCAAAAGTAGTTATCAACGAAGCCGTAGAGTTGGCTAAAGAATACGGAGGAGAAAATTCTCCCAGTTTCGTTAATGGTGTTTTAGGGACAGTTTATAAAAATCTGGAGGAAAAGAATGAAAAAAAATGAGCTTTTGCACCTGGAAAAACTTCTTGGTGTTAAATTTCACTCTTTGGAAATTTTAAACCAAGCCCTTATCCACCGTTCTTGGATAAACGAGCACCGCGAGGAGAAAAAAGAAAGTAACGAAAGGTTGGAATTTTTAGGTGATGCCGTTCTGGAATTTTGGGTAACTAAAACCCTTTTTTCTCTTTTTCCCCACCTGCCAGAAGGCTCACTTACTAATATCCGTTCCCATCTTGTCTGTACGGAAAATCTCGCGAAAAAAAGCCGCCGTCTTTCTCTCCACCGCTATCTTCTTTTAGGCAAGGGTGAAGAGCAAGAAGGAGGGAGAGAAAAACCAACTCTCCTCGCCGACGCTTTTGAAGCAGTAGTGGGAGCAATCTTTGTCGATCAGGGGATTAAACAAACAGAAAAGTTTTTGGCAGCTAATTTTCTTCGGGAATTAAAAGGGTTAGGGGAGAGGGGAGACGTAAAAGACGCCAAAACTCTTTTCCAAGAACTCACCCAGAAGAAAAGCAAAATCACCCCTCATTATCAAGTTATTAAGGAAGAGGGGCCAGAGCACAAAAAGGTTTTTCAAGTGGCGGTCTACGTTGGTGAGAAGAAAATTGCCACCGGAAAAGGGCGTTCTAAAAAAGAAGCCGAAGAAGAAGCGGCTAAAAAAGCATTGACTCTGGCAAGAAAAGAAAGTAAAATTCACCCATAAGATGTTAAAAATAAAACTTTCCCTCCGGGGAAAAAAACATCGCCGGACTTATCGAATTGTTGTTGCTGAAGCCCGGAGTAAACGGGACGGTAAATTTGTTGATGACCTGGGTTGGTGGAACCCTTATGAAAACACCCACCGGATAGACAAAAAGAGAATGGTTGTGTGGCAACAAAAAGGAGCCCAGCTAACAGAAGGAGTAAGAAGGTTACTAGAAAAGGTAAAAAACAGTGGAAAAGACAATTCAAAAACTCGTTGAGAAAATCCTCGGTGTTCCCGTTCAGGTCACCCGCGAAGAAGCCAATCAAGAGATTGTTTTCACCATTCTAATTCCGGGAGATTTAACGGGAAGAATCGTTGGTAAAAAGGGAAGAATTATTAAAGCCCTACGAACCGTTCTTGCTCTTAAAGCCAGTAAAGAAAAACTTCCTTACCGCTGGAGGTTGGAAGTTTCCTCTCTTCCCGAAGAGCAATAAAAAACAAATCCTGTCTTATCAATAAGGAGAAAAGGGATTTTCTCGCGGAGAAGAAGGAGCAGGACGATGAGAGAAATCTTGCTGATGTAAAAACTCTCCTGTAGGAATA
Organism: bacterium; assembly: GCA_021157735.1. Classification (GTDB taxonomy): domain Bacteria; phylum Patescibacteriota; class Microgenomatia; order UBA12405; family BS750m-G30; genus JAGGVZ01. The sequence goes on from JAGGVZ010000056.1 coordinate 14,265, forward strand.
CGCATTTTTCCCAACTGACGCAAAAGAGCCTCCTCCTTATCACTTAGAGTTAAGTCGGCAAAGGTTATTTTTTGGGGATTATAGCTTGCCTGCTGGGTACTCATAAAAAAGACCAAACTTAACTCCACCTTTGTTTGTTGCTCTTGGCTAAAACGAGCCTCTAGATTTTGAATCGCCAGTAATGGTAAGCCTTTTTCTAACTCCTCAATAAGGGAAAAAAGATTGCGCCTTTGGCCAATAAAAGTAGCCTTAACCGGAACTTGTTCTATTTTTTTCGTCTTTTTGCTTTTACTAACCTTTCCTTTTCCAGAAGAAACCGCGCTCCCGGTGGCACTAACTACCTCTCCTAAGTTGAACTCCATCTCTTCCAGATAAAAATTTGTTTGTTGGGAAGGTTGTTTTAGAGCTGCCAAAATTAGGGAAATTTCTTTTTCCTTGGGTAAAGCCAGAAGGGCTAAACGAGCATTCTCCCGCAATTTTTCCTCATCTAAAGAAGCAATTAGCTGCGCTTTTTGCAAAAAAATCTTCCTTTCTTTAATCAACTGCTGATTCAACTCCCAGCTTTTTTTCACCTGTTTTATTTGGGGAAAGAGCAAAACTATACAGGCAGTGAAAACAAAAACTATCCCCAACACAGGAAGGCCGATTTTTTTCACAAAAGAAGGGTTATATCCTAAACTGACTGTTTTTAAAGTAGTAATCTGCGCTTTTCCTCTACTTTTTTCTTCCTTTTTCTTCATCGCCAAGTTATCGTGACAAAAATTTAACTTTCAAAAGAAAAGATAACTTCCCCTCACTAATTCCTAAATTCTCCAGCTGAACTTCACCTAAATTTTCCTGCAAAAGTCTTCTTTCCATTTCCGCTAAAGAACTTAAATCAGGTAAAACTCCCCGAACTTCCAGCTGGTCGCCTTTAAAGTCTATATACTCCAAACTTACGCCTTCTCCTAAAAGATCCAAAACTTTTTTCAGACGAGGAGAAAGAAGAAATCGTCGCTCCATTGTTTGGGCTACCAATTTGGTTCTTAACCGGAGGTTCTGTAATTCGTCCAGTTTCCCTAAATAGCGGATAAATTGGTCTCGGCTTTCTGCTAGTTTTCTTTTGTTAATGGCTACCTGCCGTTGCAGGTAAAATTTCAAACCCACCGTCAACAAAGAAAAGAAAAGAAAGCCTGCCAGCATTACAATTGCTGTCAATCTTACCTTCCGAATAGTCTCCAGCTGTTTTAACTGGAGCTTTGACTTTTCCGGCAAAAGGTTAATTGCTTCCGTCATCTTTACTCCCGCATTGCCAAACCAATAGCGACAGCAAATTTAGGCAACTCCTTTTCCTCGCTAATAACCATCTTGGCTTGAGGAGTTTTCTCTACCTTCTCCAATGGTTGCCCAATCTGAACCTCTATTCCCAAACGGTTAACTAACTCATCCGTTAACCCCGGCATCAACGCTCCTCCCCCAGAAACAATCAAAACCTTTATCTCTTCATTCCACTCCTCCTTAAAAGTCAATAATCCTTTCTTAACCTCCTCCAAAAGGTGAAGGAAAATTTCCTCCATTGCCTTTCTGATTTTCCCCTCCCACTCCTCTTTCAAAAAACCATAAGCTTTTTTATACTCCTCGGCTTTCAATGGATCCATACCCAAAGAAAGAGCAATGGCTCTAGTAAAAGCCTCGCCTCCAAACGGTAAGCTTCGGGTTAAATAAACCGCTTTGTTTTTGGTAACAAGCATAGTAGAGCTTTTCGCCCCAATATCAAGAATCATTACCGGCTGGCCAGTTTCGTTTCCAAAAACTCGGGCTAAAGCAGTAGCGGTTGTTTCCAAGGCAAGAGGAACTAAACCTACACTTTGAAGAAAACTAGTCCTTTGTTTAATCAGCTCTTTGGGAGCAGCAACCACAAAAACTAAAGACCGTCGCGGAGTTTTCTCAATCACCTGGTAATCAATCTGAACCTTATTAAGAGGGTAGGGGACAAAAGTCTCTGCTTCATAGAAAATAGCGCGATAAACCTCTTCTTCTTTCATCGGCGGGAAAGAAAGAACACGGCTAATTACTGCTGATTCGGGAAGAGCACTAACCACCACCCGCTCTTTTATCTCTAAATCTCCCATCAGCCGCTTGACCGCTTCGGCTGCCTTCACTTCTCCGTTGGGAGTACTCAACTCTCCTTGAGTTTTTGCCTCTCCTAAAGCATAAAGAAAATATTTTTCCTTCTCCTTTCTTAAGAAGGCAATTTTAATTGTTTGATTACCAACGTCCAAGCCAAAAAAATTAGTCTTCATTACTTATCACTATAAAAGGAAGAAAAAAGAAAATCAATCATTATTCCCTAAAACAAAAACTTTTCCCGAAAAAGACCTTTCTTTTCCTCCTGCTTTAAGCTTAAAAGAAAACTTAATCAGGTCATCTTCTTTAACACACTGAAAATCTTCACACTCTATTCCTGCTTCGGTAAGGTAAATCACTTTCTCTCCACTTCTTGAGGCAATCCGGTGCTCCCCTTGCTCCTCTTGCTCCCCTGAACAGAAAAACTGACTAAATCCTCCGTCAGCAGCGATAACATTGATATGATGAGAAGTAGAACTGCATTCTGCCTCCCGAGACCAGCGGACAAAATCAGTAATCATCACTACCGCCGTCTCTCCGTTTTGTTTCAAAGCCCGGGTAATCTCCGCCTCTCCGGACGAACGGGTAACAATAAACAAAACAGCTGTTACCACCCCGGCAATCACCGCCAAAATCCCCATCGAAATAAGTGTCTCTATCAAAGTAAATCCCTTTTTCATCTTTTTTCTCTTCATTACTCCTCCCAGTTGGAAAGAACCGTTTCTACTTGAACCTTTTTCTTTTTTCCGGAAGGTTCCTCGGTACTATCCCACCAAACCTTTACCGTTAAAGTTACCTGCTTTTTTCCTGAAAGAGCATCTTTGCTTAAATTAGTATATTTAATCCGACAAGAAAAATTATCAATAAGACCTCCATCGGGGCAATCCATCTCTTCGTTAAGAACCAAGTCCAAGTCTTCCCAAAAACTGCTGCTTTGTTTCTGGGATTTAATCGCTTCTATTTGTTCCCGAGCAATTCTTGTTGCCGAAGCTTTATTCCGAGAATAACGAATTGCCTTAATACTAAAAGTTGCCCCTGCCGCCAGTCCCGAAAGCAAAAGAGCTACCATTCCCAGAATAAAAACTACCATCACTAAAGATTGACCGCGGTTTTTCTTCTTCATTCTCCCTCCTGAGAGCTAATTAGTCCTGCCGAACTAATGGAAATTTCCTTCTTTTCGCTGGTACCGGCAGTTGTTACCACAATTTTTGCTCCCTCTTCGGCAATTTTCCCGGTAAGGGCAAAGAACTGAATGGGAAAATTTTCTCCCCTTAAAGAAACCTCTTCTATTTGTACTATCGTTTTTTCTTTCTCTTCTTCTTTCTTCCCGTCGCTGCAAACAGGCCACCAGGAAAGTTGGTGAGGAGAATCAACATTCACTTTATATCCTATCAGCTCAGGACAATCAGTGTCAGGCTTTTCTCCATGAAGAGCTTTTGCCCTTATCAACCTCAAGATGTTCTCCACCCTTTGGGTTCCTAGCCGCAACTGTCTTTTGATATGAAACCGACGCCAGCCGACAATTACCAGAGAAAAAATAAGCCCGGAAATGGCAATAGTTACCAGTAGTTCTACTAAAGTTGCTCCCCGAAGAAAATCCTTCATCAGGGGTTAGTCAACTTATAATTACAAGTTACTTCTCCACAAGAAGCCGTCTCACAACTTCCTGTTTCTCCTTCCGCTTCCAAGTAGGCACATAGTTCATAAGACTTACCGTTGTCGCTGTTGTAATAATAAGAATAGCCTTTGGGATCAGTCGGTTCCTCGTTAAGATAGTTGCCGTCTTTAAGAGCGCTAATCATCACCTCCCACTTTTCTGTTAAAGGATAAGCACCATTGTCGGTGCGATACATCTCCAGAGCGGTTCTTACCTTCTCTAAATCGGCTTTCCTTTTGTTATCTCGCCCCCTTTTATTAGCCGATTGATAAGAAACCATCGCTATTGATGAAAGTAACAAAATAATAGTGGTGGTTACCAGCAGTTCAATAAAAGTAAAACCCTTCCTTTTTTTCATTGTAAATTGCTAACACAAAAATAATCTTTACTCCCACCCCAGTTACAATTCTTGTCAGCATTACCACTGCCTTCTATTTCCATCTTGGCACAAATACAATAACTGTCGGTATCGCAAGAAGAGGAATAAGAAAACGAAGATTTCGGATCGGTTGGCACTCCTCCTGGCAAAAAATCTTCCCCAGGACTGCAATCTTCGGGATATTCACCTTCTTCCCCATAATACTGTTCCAAGGCTTTTTGCCAGGCTTTCAGGTCCTCGCGGCGGCGGGCATCCCGTCCTCTCTTTTGCGCCTGAGCATAAGAAACACTACCCACGGCAATCAGCAAGCCGATAATGGAGATTACCACCAATAACTCAAAGAGAGTGAAACCATTTTTCATTTTTCTTTTAATTTTTAACATTATTCGCTACAAACATAATAACAATTTTGTGTTTCGCTGTCACAAGAATCAGAACATGTTTCTACCTCCAAAGGAGGGCAGTGAGCTTTCGAATCGGCAATATCTGGATCGCCACTATTTTCCAAATCCGCCCACAACCGGAATTCATCGCCATCAGAGGAAACACAATAACCGTAGGTATGGGTATCTCCAAGAGGATCCTGGGGAACCTTTCTCATATAATAATTCCCCCTCTCGTCCTTCCATTCAGAACCGAAGCTAAAATCTTCAGGAGAAGGGTATTGTTGGTGGTCGTTGTAATAAAGCCGAAGAGCATTTTTAATTGCCTCCAAGTCTTGTTTTCTCCGAGCATCCCGCCCCCGCTGTCTTGCCGACATCAAGTTGGGCAAAAGCAATCCCACCAAGGTAGCGATAATAAACAAAACCACCAACAGCTCAATTAAAGTAAAACCCCGCTGGTTACGGGGTGACGTTAGAACTGGAGACTCCATATTGATACTTACCCCCATTACAGGTATAATTCCCCCTGTCGGGGTCATTTTCGTTCTCTAACCTAGCGTAAAGTCTAAAAGAGGTGCCGTC
>JAGGVZ010000040.1 GCA_021157735.1 bacterium
AGGGGTTTTTAGTGGGTTTTTTCCTCTTGACAAAGGGGTTGGTTTGGGATAAAAATGGTTAATAGTGGAATAAAGTGGTGAAAGGTGGTGAAATGTTAATCGGACAATATCAAGGAAAAGTAAGTAGCAAAGGACGGGTGGCTTTTCCCAAAAAATTTCGTTCCCAACTGGGGAACAAGCTGGTTATTACCCGGGGCTATGAGGGGTGTTTGATTATTGTTTCCCAGAAAGATTGGCAGACTTTACTGGAAGGAACGAGAAATCAACCTTTTGTCTTTGAGGCAGCCCGGGACACCATGCGGTTCCTTTTGGGAAACGCCGCCGAAATTGAGCTGGATGCTCAGGGAAGGTTTATCCTTCCTGCTCATCTACGAGAGTATGGAGGGATTACCGAGGAGGTAGTTTTCTTAGGTTTACAAAGATATGTGGAAGTGTGGGATAAAAACCGCTGGGAAGAGTATCAAGGATACCTGAGCAAGAACATCAAGAAAATTTCTGAGAAGTTAAAAACCAATGAAAGTTAAATCAGGGGCTATCCATCGCCCAGCTCTTTTACAAGAAGCGATTAAATTTCTCCGGATTTTACCGGGAAAAAAATATATTGATGCTACTGTAGGAGGGGGAGGACACGCAGGAGAAATCATAAAAAGGGGAGGAGTGTTGTTGGGAATAGATTGGGATAAAGAGATGCTTGCAAAAGCCAAATTCCATCTTCGTTCTGTCTGCCCCGATGGGAATTGGCGTTTGCGACAAGGGAATTTTGCCCGTCTTAAAAAAATTGCCCAAAAAGAGGGCTTTTTCCCGGTAAGGGGTATTATCTTTGACCTAGGATTGGCGGCCGATCATTATCGCCAGCTAAAAAGGGGTTTTTCTTTTAACGATTTTGCCCCTTTAGATATGAGAATCGGAAAGGAAGGAGAGACCTTGAAAGAAAAGCTAATGAGAGTTTCTCCGGAAGAATTAGAAGAGATTTTGGAAAAGTTTGCCCAGGAACCTTTAGCAAAGGTTATTGCCCAAGAAATAGTGAGAAGGCGGAAATCTTTGAAAACAGCCGCTGACCTGGGTCGCTTAGTAGAAAAAATTTATCAAGAACAAAAAGTCAAGACTAAACTCCATCCGGCGACTAAGGTTTTTTTAGCCTTGAGAATCTGGGTGAATAAGGAAGAAGAGAATCTCAAGAGGGGACTTGAGGGCGCTTGGTCTCTTTTGGAAAAAGGAGGGAGGTTAGTGGTGATTAGCTTCCATTCCGGAGAAGATCGCTTGGTAAAAATGTTTTTTAAAAAAATCGCCGGAGAAAGACGGGGGAAAATTTTTTCTCCTGTCTTTCCTGGAAAAGAAGAAGTTAAAGTTAATCCTTTGGCGCGAAGCGCCATTTTGCGTTGCTTAGAAAAAATTTAAAAACAATGAAAAAAGAAATTAGACTATCATCAAATTGGGCTTTTTTGTTTTTGATTATTCAGGTCTTTGTCTGGCTATGGGGACATTTTTCCTTAGCGGAGAAAACGACCACTCTGGCTTCTTTGGAAGAGGCAAATGTTTCCTTACAGGAGAAAAATACCCAATTGCGAAGAGAAATTGCCAAACTCTCCTCGCTGGGAATGATAAAGAAAAGGGCGGAAGAACTAGGTTTGGTAGCGATTGAGAAAACAGTGGTTTTAAATCAGCAGACTTTGGCTTTATCTAAAAAGGAATGAGAAGAAGATTTTGGCTTCTTTTTGGGTTTTTTCTCCTTTGGGGAAGTATCATCTTGGGACGGCTTTTCTATTGGCAGATTTTAATGAGCGAAAAACTTGTTGCCGCCGAAGTAAAACAAACTTTGAAAGTGAAGCAGCACCATATTCCCCGGGGAGAAATTTTTGCTGATGATGGGGCGCCGTTGGTGCTGAATCAGAATTATTACGATCTTTATCTTTGGCAGCCAGTTTTAGATGTTTCTCGGAAGCGACTAGTTGATGTTTTGGGGAGGATAATTTTTCCTTCTTCTGAAGATTTAGGAAAGAGGGAGGACTGGAAGAAACAAACTTTGACCCTTTTGGAAGATAAAGAAAGAAAATGGCTTTGTCTTTATCAAGGATTGGAGGAGAAAAAGGCAGAAAAGATAGAAGGGTTGGGAGTGAAGGGGTTGTCTTTAGAGTTGCGTTGGGGGAGATTTTATCCCGAAGGATCCAGTTCTGCTCACCTCCTTGGTTTTCTTGGTCGAGATCAGAAAGGAAGAGAGAAGGGATATTTTGGTTTGGAAGGGTTTTATGACAGTCTTTTGAAAGGAACGTCATGGCGCACGGTAGAAAAAAATAGTTGGTCAGGGCGTTTTTCAGAGTTTTGGGAAAAGAAAAGCAAAATTAAAAAAGATTTGGTTCTTTTTTTAGACAGAACTGTTCAGTTTATTGCCGAGGAAGAATTGGAAAAGGGAATAGAGAAATATAAAGCTAAATCGGGTTGGGTGGTAATTCTTAATCCTTACAACGGGGGAGTGTTGGCAATGGCCGCTTTGCCTAAATATGATCCGGCTACTTATTACCAGTGGGACGAGAAGCTTTTTGTTAATCCTGTCGTCTCTACCAGTTTTGAACCGGGATCGATAATGAAACCCTTAATAGCCGCCGCAGCGCTTGAAGAAAAAGTTATTGATTTGGAGTCTCAATGTCCTGTTTGTGATGGGCCGGTAAGGATTGGCGAGCATCAGATAAGAACGTGGAATAATCAATATCATCCTCACAGCACTATAAAAGAAATTATTCAGCATTCTGATAATGTGGGAATGGTTTGGGTGGGGAAAGAATTGGGAAAAGAAAAACTTCTGGCGTATCTGAAAAGATATGGATTTGGGGAAAAAACGGGGATTGACCTTGAGGGAGAAGCGACTCTTCCTCTTAAAAAGAAAAATGCTTGGTATCCTATTGATTTAGCGACTGTAACTTTCGGTCAGGGAATTGCGGTTACGCCTATCCAGATGATTACCTCTTTTGCTCCTCTTGCCAATGGCGGGGTTTGGTTTAGACCAAGGGTAGTAAAAAAGATTAAAGTAGGTCAAAGAGAAGCAAACACCCAGCCTTTTTCCCGACGGGTGTTAAGTAAAGAAACGGTGGAAGAAATGAAAGAAATTTTAGTTAATGCGGTTGATTTAGGGATAGCAAAGCGGGTGAGGATTCCCGAGTATTCCATTGCGGGAAAAAGCGGCACTGCCCAAATTCCCATCAAAGGGCATTACGATGAAGAAAAAACAATTGCTTCGTATATTGGCTTTGCCCCCGCTGATAAGCCGCGTTTTGTTATGTTGGTTTCTCTCCGAGAACCCCAGAGTTCGCCATGGGGAGCGGCGACTGCGGCTCCAGTATGGTTTGCCATTGCCAAAAGGTTACTTTTTTATTACGGCGTCCCTCCTGATAGATAGTTTATCTTGAAAGAGGGTTTGGGGTATAATAACCACAAAGAATGAAGTTAAGCTTTATTCCTCAGCCAGTTAAGAACTACGGCAAACATCTTCCTGTTGCTATTCTTGCTAATCTCTTCTATTTTTTTCCTAGTCGGAAAATAAAACTTATTGGAGTAACAGGAACGGATGGAAAAACAACTACTACTTCTTTAATTCATCACCTTCTTTGCTGTGCGGGCAAAAAGGCAGGAATGACTTCCACCGTTGTTGCCAAGATAGCAGAGGAACAGATTCCCACCGGCCTCCACGTCACCTCTCCTTCTCCTTTTAAATTACAAAAATTCCTGGCCAAGATGAGGAAAAAGAAAATGGAATTTGGCGTTTTGGAGGTAACTTCTCATGCTTTAGATCAGTTTCGGTTCTGGGGATGTCGTTTTCTGGTGGGGGTGATTACTAATGTCACCCATGAACATTTAGATTATCACAAAACCTTTACCAATTATCTTTTAACCAAAGCCAAATTATTACAAAAAAGTCAGATAGTGATTCTAAACAGGGATGATACCTCGTTTCCTAAGTTGAAAAGATTACTGAAAGGGAAAAAAATAATTACCTATGGATTGGAGAAAAATGCTACCCTTTGGGCAAAAGAAATCAAGGAGACCAAGAGGGGAGTGGAATTTGTGGTTGTTTGGAAGGGAAAAGAATTTCCGGTCAAGAGCCCCCTGTGGGGAAGGTTTAATGTCTACAATCAATTGGCGGCTTTAGGGGCGGTGGTGGCGGTAGGGATACCGATGAAGAAAGCGCTGGTAGGTCTTTCTTCTTTTAAGGGGGTAGAGGGCAGAATGGAGAGGATTGAAAATAACAAAGGGATTGAGGTGATTGTTGATTTTGCCCATACACCAAATGGCTTAAAGAATGCTTTGGAAACGGTCAAAAGGCATCTTCCCCGGGGGAGGAAACTAATTGCTGTTTTCGGAGCGGCTGGCTTGCGGGATAAAGAAAAAAGGCCAATGATGGGGAAAATCGCCGCCAGTTTAGCCGATTACATAGTTTTAACCAGTGAGGATCCGCGAACAGAAAATCCTCGGGATATTGCCCGCCAAATAGCTCAAGGTTGTCGTCAGGAAGGATGGCGCCAGATTGCCAAAAGGAAAGCGAGATGGGCAAGAAAGGCAGGGGTGAAAGGATATTTTATTGTTCTTAACCGTCAGGAAGCAATTAATTTTGCCATTAGAAGATTAGCACAAAAGGGAGACTGGGTGGTGGCTTTAGGAAAAGGACATGAGCGTTCAATGCCGTTCGGAAAAACAGAATATCCCTGGTCAGAACACGAAGCGGTAAGAATTGCTTTGCGTTGGAGGCGGAAAAAATGAAACTCTATTTTTTTGAAGTTAACCATCAATACCACCAGTATCTTTTTCCTTATCAGGTGGTTGCTTTTCTAGAGAAAGATGAGGAGAAAGAAAAACTGTATGGATGGGGATTTTTGCCTTTTCGTAACAACCCCCAACTTTTTTATTTGGCCCGAGGTAGTCGTTGCCGGTTAAGGAATTTTGTTCTTTCCTCGGAAAACAGGCGAATAATCAAGAAGACCAACCAATTTGTGGTAAAAAAGATTTCTCTGGAAAATTTTTCCTATTCTTTCTCCCTTCAAAAGGAGTGTAAAGATTGGGCCAGGCAACGGGGCTGGAAAATTTCCACGGCCAGCATTAAAAAAATTTTTACCGGAGGATTTTTTACTGATGTTTGGGTATGGTTTCTTGACGGGGAAAGAGTTGGCTATCAGATTATTTTTACGGGGAAGAAGCTGATTCATACCGGTTATATTTTTTATAACTCCCAGTTGACCGGAAAGGATCTGGGGATGCGAATGCTCATTGAGGCGACTTTATGGGCTAAAGAAGAAGGCAAAGAATTCCATTATTTGGGGACTAGCTACGGAAAAACTGGGTTTTACAAAAGAAATCTTAAAGGGTTTGAATTCTTTACCGGATTTGGTTGGTCAGATAATTGGGAGGAGTGGAAATATTTTGAAGAAAAAAAAGAAAAATATTTGCTTTGGGAGGAAGAATACTGGGAAAAGTTTTGGCAAGGAGAAAAGGGAAAGTTTTTTGCTCAGAAGGGATTTAAAATTGATTGGCACTATTTTGAAGACAATGGCGAAGAATAAAAAAAGCGTTCATATTATTGGCATCGCCGGCAAGCTTTCCGCTCCTTTGGCAAAAGCGTTGAAAGATTTGGGATGGGAAGTAACCGGCTCTGATCAACCTAACGTCTATCCTCCGGTTACTGATTATCTAGAAAAATGGCAAATTCCTTACACCCGGGGATATTACCGAGAAAATATTAAAGATAATCTTGATTTGGTAATCGTTGCCGGGAGCGCCTTTCATTATCAAGAAAATAATCCTGAGGTTCAAGAGGCAATAAGGAAGAAAATTCCCCTTATCTCTCAAGCTCAGGCTATTTCCCGCTTTGTTATCAAGAAAAATTCTATTGTTGTTGCCGGTAGTTTTGGAAAAACAACTATCACCACCATGTTAGTTTCTATTTTTAAAGAAGCAGGAAAGAAGTTCAGTTACATGTTTGGGGGAATGACCAAGGATGAGCTGCTTCCTCTGCAAATTGTTCCCTCACAGTGGTCAATAGTAGAAGGAGATGAATATCCTACTTTTGGGTTTGATAACCGGCCGAAGTTTTGGCACTACCGCCCGCGCTGGGCAATATTAACTGCTTGCCACTGGGAGCACCAAGATGTTTATCACTCTCCTCGAGACTATCAAGCCGCTTTCAAGAAATTTCTTTCCCTTCTTCCCAAGGAAGGAAAAATTTTTGCCTCTTTTCGGGGAGAAAATGTTAGAAAAGTAGTCGCTCAGGCAGAAAAAGAAACTATTTTTTACTCTCTTTACCCCGAAGAGGGAGTTGAGTGGTGGGGAGAAGAGAAAAGATTTTCTTCTCGGGGAAGCAGTTTTACTTTGATACGAAAAGGGAAAAAGGTTTTGTCATGTTCACTGCGGGTTTTGGGCGAACATAATATTGAAAATGCGATTGCTGCTGCCGCTCTTTCTTTAACTTTGGGAATTTCTCCTTCAGCCGTCAAAAAAGGATTGGCAAAATTCCGGGGCCTGCGGCGTCGTTTGGAAATAGTCACGACGGTTGGGGGAATAAAGATAATTCGCGATATTTCCCAAACCAAACCCCGGGTTCAAGGAGCTCTTAAAGCCCTGAGATTGCACTTTCCTCATTCTTCAATTAAAGTTATCTTTTATCCCCATTATTCCGCTTTTCGTTATCGTTCCTCTTTGCGGGAGTTTAAAGGAATGTTTGCGGGAGCTAGTGAGGTAGCGATAACGCGGGTAGTCTTTAAAAAGGGGATTGCCAAAAGCCAGCGGGTTTTAGGGAAGGATATTGTTCAGGCGGCAAAATTGCCCTCGGTGAGAGTTAATTATCTTCCTCTTGATGAAGATGTGGTGGAGTGGGCGGTGAAAGGGATAAGAAAAGGTGATATTATTGTTCTTATGTCATCGGGGAATTATCGAGGCATTGACGAAAAGATAGTGGAGAGGTTAAAAAAGAAAAAATGAAGCTTTTAATTCAGGGAGGAAGACCATTAGAAGGAGAGGTTTTGGTAAGGGGAGCAAAAAATTCTTGCTTTAAGTTAATGATTGCCTCTCTTTTGGGGGAAACGCCCTCGGTTTTAAGCAATGTTACCAAAGCCGGGGAGACAAAGATTAGTTTTTCTATTATTAACCAATTGGGCGGAGAGATAAAATTTATAGGAGAACATTCCTTGAGAATAAACCCGCGGGGGATAAATAAATCTGTTATTCCTTTTGGTGTGGGAAAGGAATCAAGAGCGTCAACTCTTTTTGTTCCTCCTCTGCTTCTTCGCTTTGGTAAGGCAAAAGTTCCTTGGCCTGGAGGAGACAGGATTGGTAATCGCCCTCTTGATCGCCATTTCAAGGGAATGAGGGCGATGGGAATTAAAATCAAAAGTGACGAAAAATGGCTTTATTTTGAACTGGAAAATTCTCGTCCCCGGGGGTGTGTATATCGCTTTGTCAAAAACACTCATACCGGGACAGATACCTTGCTGATGTTGGCTGCTTTTGCTGAGGGAGAGACGGTTTTGGAAAATGCTGCCCAAGAGCCAGAAGTCGATGATCTTATTGAGTTTTTAAACAAAATGGGAGCAAAAATTAAAAGAGTTGCTCCCCGAAAGATAGTGATAAAAGGCGTGAAAAAGATGAGAGGGAGCCAACACATTGTTATTCCGGATAGAAACGAGGCGGTGACTTTTGCTTGTGCTGCTTTGGGAACCAGGGGAGCGGTGTCTATTTTTAATATTCGCCCGGGAGATCTAACTGCTTTTATTGACAAAGTAAGAGAAGCAGGAGGGAAAGTAGAAATAGGAGTGAATGAAATGAGGGTAAGTTATACCGGAAATTTGAAGGCAACCAAGGTAGAAACAGCTCCTCATCCGGGATTTATGACTGATTGGCAGTCGGTGTGGTCGGCGCTAATGACCCAAGCAAGGGGAAAGAGTGTTATTATTGAAAGAGTTTACCCTAATCGCTTTCAGGCGCTTGAGTATCTTAAAAAAATGGGGGCAAAGGTAAGGTTTTTTAATCCCCAGGTAAAGAATCCAGAAAAGTATTATGAATTTAATCTGGATACTGACTCCCCAGAGTTTTACCATGGGGCAGAGATTTGGGGACCTTCACCTCTGCGGGGAGGAACGGTGGATGCTAGTGATATTCGCTCTGGTGCCGCTTTATTGCTAGCGGCTTTGATGAGCAAGGAAAAAACCGTCATTACTAATGCGGAAAGAATCTGCCGCGGATATGAGAATATTGACCAGCGTTTAATAGGTTTGGGAGGAAAAATTCTCAAGGTTAAAGCTTAAAATGACTTTAAAGGAAAAACTGCGATTTTATAAAACTTCCAAGAAGCTTTTTCATCTTTTAGTGAGAGAGGGAGCCAAATATTGGCTAAAGGTTAATTCCCAGGTAAAAGTAATTGGGATAGTGGGAAGTTTTGGAAAGACGACTACCTCTCAGGTGATTTGGCGACTTTTGGGCCCTTCAAAAGCAGTGGTTACCGATATTAATCTTGATTCTGTTTATAACCTTCCTTTGACTGTTTGGCGTCTTCGCCGCCGCCACCGGTGGGCTGTTTTGGAGATGGGAGTAGATCATAAGGGAGAAATGAGCTTGCATCTGGATTTGGTGATTCCCGATATTTTGGTGATGACCGGAATTACTCCTGTTCATGCCGACAAAGAGCTTTTGGGTTCTTTGCCAGGGATTATAAAAGAGAAGACCAAAGCGGCTTTGGCAGTGGGCAAAAAAGGAGGAGTGATTGTTTACAACAAAGACAATCTTCATTTGCGGAAATGGTTTGCCAAGAGAAAAAACCTTCGTTTAATCAGTTATGGAGTAAAACGAAAAGATGTTGATTGGCGAGGAGAGAAGGTCAAGATTTCTGCCGCGGGGACGAAATTTACTTTGGTAAGCCAAAAAGGGGAGAGAATCACTCTGGAGGGAAAATTTTGGGGAAAGCAATTTGTTTATGCCTTTTTAGCCGCTGCCGCTGTTGCCGAAGGATTGAATATTCCCCGGGAAAGATTGAAAAAAGTAGCTGCCCAATTTGTCCCTCTTAAAGGAAGAATGAGCTTAGAAAAAAAGAAGTTTCTTTTAGTTAATGATAGCCTTCGGGCTAATCCTGCTTCGGTAGCGGCCGGATTAGAAACGATTGCCGCTATTCCTGTTAAAGGACGAAGGATTGCTGTTTTGGGAGAAATGGGAGAACTGGGAAGATATGCTAAAAAGGAGCATTTTCAAATAGGAAAGTTAATAAGTTCATTGCCGATTGATGTAGTAATTGGGATTGGTCCTCTTCTTAAGGAAACAAAAAGAGGGGTGGGGAAGAAGGTAAAGTTCTTTTGGGTTCCGGATGTGGTAGAAGCGGGAAGGAAACTTAAGGCCCTAAACCCCCAGAAGAAAGATTTGGTTTATCTTAAAGGTTCACGGCTAAAGCATATGGAAAGGATTTTTCTTGTCTTGGCGGGGAAAAGGGTAGACTGTCGCCGGATAAGTTGTCATTTTTACCATCATTGTTCTCAATGTCCTTATTTGATAGAAAAGTAATCAGAGGTGTTATACTAAAAAAGGGATGATTATTTACTTGGGCTTACTGCTTTTTTCTTTTTTGGCCAACAGTGCGGCCATTGTTCCTTTTATCAACCTTCTTTATCGTCTAAATTTTCGCCGCCGGCGACAGATAACCAAAGATTTCCTTGGCCAGCGAGCGAAGATTTTTGACAAAATTCACCAAAAGAAAGCGGGAACACCGGTGGGAGGAGGGCTTTTAATTATTGCCATGGTTACTCTTCTTTATTTCCTCCTCCTACCCAGCCTGCGTCTCTTTAATGTTTATGTCAATGCTGCTTATCCCATTACCGACGAGTTGAATGTTCTTTTTTTCACTTTTATTTCCTTTGGGATTCTTGGTCTTTATGATGATTTACGAAAGTTCTTTAATTTCAAGGAAACAGGATTTTTTGGTTTAAGGATGCGACATAAGTTTATCCTTCAGTCAATTCTTGCTCTGATTATTAGCCTTCTTCTTTTTGTTAATCTAAAAATTGATTTTGTTAATATTCCTTTTTTGGGGGTTTTTCGCCTAGGCTGGTGGTATGTTCCCTTTGCAATGTTTGTTATTGTGGCTTTTGCTAATGCTTTTAATATCACCGACGGTTTGGATGGATTGTCTTGCGGTTTACTGATGATTTTCTTATTTGCTTTTTGGATTATAGCCTCTCATCAACTAGATACTCCCTTGTCTGTTTTTATTGCTTTATGGATTGGTTCTTTATTGGCGTTTTTGTACTTTAATGTTTATCCAGCCAGAATTTGGTTGGGAGATGTGGGAGCGCTCTCTTTTGGAGCGACGATGGCGGTGATTGGTTTGCTTTTGGGGAAAATTATTGCCTTTTTGATAATTGGATTTCCTTTCATTGTCGAGGTGACAAGTAGTCTTTTGCAGATTTTATCTAAAAGGTTTCGTAAGAAAAAACTTTTTCCTGTGGCCCCTTTTCACTTATGGCTGCAATATATTGGCTGGGAAGAACCAAAAATTGTAATGCGGGCATGGTTGGCGGGAGTTGTTTTTGCTGTTTTGGGACTGTGGTTGTCTTGCTTCTGAGTTTTTTATTTATTTTTCCTCTTCGACAATTCTTACCTCTGGGGGGTTAAGACGAACTACTTCCAGCTCGGTCCCACAGTTTTCGCATTCAATAATATCTCCCACAACAACATTTTGGGGCAGGGTGATTTGTTGTTGACAATCAGGACAACGGATTTTCATTGTTCCTCCTTTAGGATATAATATGGCTAAAGTGGAAAAAAATCAACCTTTGTTGCCCACACCACTAATTAAGAAAGATGGAATTTGGTTAAAAAGAGAAGACAAGAATCCCTCGGGGTCGGTAAAAGACAGAGCCATTGTTTTTCAACTGGCAAAGGCAAAGAAAAGAGGCTTTAAACGGGTGGCGATTTCTTCCTCCGGAAACGCAGCCATTAGTTTGGCTTTTTGGGCAAAAAAATACAAACTCAAAGGAACGGTTTTCGTTTCTCCCCATATTAATCCCTTAAAATTGGAAAGGCTAAAAAAGGGGGAAGTAGAGATAAGAATAACTCCTCGTCCTATCAGCGAGTGTGTGAAATTTTGCCACCAAGAAGGAGCCTTAAATTTGCGGCAATCAAAAGATCCCCAAGCAAGGAGGGGGTTTGCCCAGTTAGGGAAAGAACTAGCAAAACAGTTAAAGGAGAAACGAATAGAAAGGGTCGCTGTTTTTTTTCCGGTTAGCAGCGGAACTACTCTTTTGGGAACCACTGAGGAATTGCTTAAAGAAGGAATAAAGGTTTTTCCTTTTTTGGTCCAACCTGCTAGCCATCCTCCCCTCGCTTCTTTATGGGATAACGATTTTTTTCCCGAGAAAAAACATTTACCTGACGCCTTGGTGGCTAAGGTTTTTCCTCTCAAAGAACAGATAATTAAGATTATTGAAAACAACCAGGGAAGGGGAGTGGTGGTCCAAAATAAAGATATTATCTGGGGAGACCGGTGGTTAAAAGAAAGAGGTGTTTGCGTCTCTTACGAAGGAGGGTTGGTGCTAGGGGGGATAAAAAAGGCAAGGGAAAAGGGATGGATTTCCGAAAAACAACCCGTTGTTGGTTTACTTACGGGAAAGGCTTATGTTTAACCAACCTCTTTTTTGGCTTGGTTTAGATTTTTATTACGGATTGGGTTTGTGGGCGTTGCGCAAAAGAGGGTATTTGAAAAAATTCTTTCTTGTTTGCCTTGATTATCATCCTTTTGTAGAAAAATTACGTCGGGAGGGAACGGAGGTTTTTTGTTTAGAAGAAGAGATTGGCGCTAAGAAAGCAGAAAAGATTCCCCGCAACACTGGTCATATTCTTACTCATCCTTTGGTGGAAAGATTTATTCGCGAAAAAAGTGGTTCAAAACAACCCGCGATTGCCTTTTTTAAGCCCTCTTTAAAAATTGATATCTTTTTGAAGAAGAAGGGTTGGCTTAAGGTTGGTAATTCTTCTTCATTGGCGAAGAAATGGGAGGATAAAGTTGAGTTTTATCTTACCGCTCAGGAAAATTTGCTTCCCGTTGTTCCTGGGGAGATAAAAGAAATCCGGAAAGAAGATTTTTCTCTTCTGAAAAAGAGATGGTCGGTTCCCTTTTTGGTTCAGTTTTCTTATGGATGGGCAGGGAAAAGCACTTTTTTAGTTAGTAAGGAGGAGGAGTGGGAGAAGTTAGTTAGAGGAGGAAAAAGAAAAGCAAAAATCACCCGATTTCTTAAAGGGAAAACGTTGACGACTAATAATTGTCTTTTACGAGACGGGAAGCTACTTTTAGGTCCTCCTGCCTGGCAAATCGACGGTATTTCTTCTTTATCCACCAACGAGTTTTCTACTTGTGGTCGGCAGTGGTGGGGATTGTTGCCGGAAAAAGCGGAGTTGGAGATTGAAAAGATAAGTAAAAAAGTAGGGGAGCTTCTTTTTCGTGATGGTTACCGGGGCTTTTTTGGCTTAGACTTTCTTTGGGATGAGGGGGGAAGAATTTATCTTTTGGAATGCAATCCTCGTCTTACTGCTTCTTTTGTCTTTTATAACTTTTTGGAACTGGAAAAAAACTATCCTCCGCTTCTTTGGGCTCATCTTACTAGCTTTTTGGACTTACCGTTTCCAGAAAGAGAAAAAAGGAGGGAAGGATTCTTTGGAGGCGAGCTTATTCAGAGAAATATTGCTCCTTTTTCTTTAGTGGTAAAAAAGACAGGAAGGACGGGAAAATATCAGGGGACAAAGTGGGAGGAAGAAGAGCCTTTTCCTAAAGGAGAAAAGAGAGTTATTATTTTTCCCAAAGAAGGAAAAGTAATAAAAAGGGATGAGGAGCTTTTCCGGATAGAAACAAGAGAAAAAATTATTGACGAACAAGGAAAGATAAATGAAAAATTGGAAAAGATAAGAGAATGGGCCTTGGCGCAAATAAAGTTGGAGAAAAAAGATGAAGAAGATTAACCCTTTTTTCTTAATTGCTTTTTTGTTTTTACTCTTTGGTATCTTTCTTATTGGTGATGTTTCCCTAGTGGAAGCAGAAAAGAATTTTGGTGATAAATTTTATTTTTTGAAAAAGCAACTTGTTTGGGCGGGAATAGGGACTTTTCTTTTTTTACTGGCGAGCCAGATTAACTTTCACTTTTGGAAGAAGGTCGCTTTTCCCATTTTTCTTTTCTCTTTGGTTTTTTTAATTCTGGTTCTTTTTCCTTCTTGGGGAGAGGTGGTTTGGGGAGCAAGGCGATGGATAAGTCTTGGCCCTTTTCGCTTTCAGCCTTCTGAAATTGGTAAATTAGCTCTGTTAATCTATGGTTCTTTTCTCTTAACACAGAAAAATCTCTCCCCCCTTGCTTTTTGGATAGCAATGACTTTTCCGGTGGTATTGGTTCTTTTAGAACCAGATTTTGCCACTAGCGCCATGATGGTTTCAATTGCTTTGGTAATTTGGTTTTTGTCAGGAGCAAAGTTAAAAAAGGTTTTAGGGTTGAGTTTTGTTCTTCTTCTCGCTGGCGTTGTTTTAGTCTATTTCTCTCCCTACCGCCGTCAACGGGTTTTGGGAATGATTAATCCTTTCTCCGATCCTCAGGGCAAATCCTACCATGCTTATCAACTTGTTCTTACTTTGGGATCAGGAGGGATAACCGGAGTAGGTCTGGGGCAGTCGAGACAAAAATATCTTTATCTTCCCCAAGTGACTACTGATTCAATTATGGCCGTGGTGGGAGAAGAATTTGGTTTTTTAGGAATGATAGGGGTAACGACGGCCTTTTTGACGATGATTTTTTTTGGATTTAGGATTGCTCTTAATTGCGAAGACGAATTTGGGAGACTTTTTGCTGGCGGATTGGTAAGTTGGTTGGCAATTCAGGGGTTGATAAATTTATCGGCAATCGCGGTAGTTTTACCATTAACAGGAATTCCTTTTCCTTTTGTCTCTTATGGTGGTTCTTCATTGATTGTTTTGCTTTTTGCCTTAGGAATAATGTTTAATATTTATAAGAATGAGAAAAGAAAAAGATGAGTTTGCCCTGGTAGTTACCGGAGGACACGCCACCCCCGCCCTAGCTTTGATTGGGGAAATAAGGAGAAAATATCCCTGGGCAAAAATTTTTTACTTTGGCAGTAAGTATTCTTTTGAAGGAAAAAGGGCTTTTTCTTTTGAGTATCAAACAGTGAGAAAGATGAAGGGAATTCATTTTATTCCCTTAACTACGGGAAGATTGCAGCGGCGATTTTCTCTCTATACAATTCCCTCTCTTTTTAAGATTCCCTGGGGATTCTTTCAGGCCTTTTTGAATTTAAGGAAAATTAGACCAAAATTAATTGTTTCTTTTGGAGGATATTTGTCTGTTCCGGTGGTAGTTATGGGTTGGTTTTTAGGAATCCCTTCCCTTGTTCATGAACAAACAAGGACGGTTGGATTAGCCAACAAAATTAATTTTCTCTTTGCCAAGACAGTGGCTTTAGCTTTTCCGATAAGGATGCGGGGACTGGCCAAGAAAAAGGCGGTAGTGACCGGTAACCTTATCCGAGAGGAGCTCCAAGAATACCGCCGCCCGGGAAGATTAAAAAGGCTAGAAGAAAAAGGAAAGAAAACTCCTCGTCCCCTGCTTTATATTACCGGAGGAAAATCTGGTTCAGTTTTTGTTAATCATCTTATTGAAAAACTACTACCTGTTTGGAAAGACAAGTATTTTATTGTTCACCAAACAGGAGAGTTGGAGAAGAATTATTTTCTTCGTCTCAAAAAAAGCCTTCCTTCTCGGTATCGCCAATTTTATTATCCTTTTTCTTTTTTGAAAGGAGAAGAAGTGGGATGGTTACTCCACCATGCTGACCTGGTTATTTCCCGAGCGGGAGCAAATACTGTTTACGAGCTGGCTTTTTTTCACTGCCCAGCAATTTTAATTCCCATTCCCTGGAGTTATCAAAACGAACAAAACAAAAATGCTTTGTGGCTGAAGAGAAAAGGGGGAGGAGAGGTTCTTTCTCAAAACAGAGCCACTCCCCAAAAACTAAACTCGTTGGTGGAAAAAATGCTGTCTCAAAAGGAGGTTTATAAGGCTTCTTTGGCAAAACAAAAAGTGAGAGATGGGAAGAAATTGCTTTTTCAGGAAGTAGAAAAAATTTTACAGGAATGAAAAAAGTCTGGGTTCTTTTTTTTCTTCTTACTGGAGGGATAGGGGTAGCGTTTCTTTTGCGGTCAAAAAGTAGTCCTCTTCCTTCGCCGGTAACCACCAGAGAAGAAAAAAAATTTCTTGTCAGCCGGGAGTTGTTTAATCAGGGGATAGTCAAGTTTTCTGGACCGTATTGGAACGAGAAGAAACAGGCGATAGAAATCTTTCTCTCTGGAACGGAAGTTCTTTTCTCTCCTCAAAGAGATTTTGCCGAGCAAGTCGCCTCTTTACAATTAATTCTCAAAAAGTATAGAATAGTTGATAAGAATGGGAAAAAACCTAAAGTTGTTGATTTACGAACCTTGAATCCCTATGTCTCGTTTTAAAATTATCAGCGCTATTGATGTTGGCAGTAGTAAAATAACTACTTTAGTTTCTCAATACTTTCCTGATGAGGATCAAATTAATGTCCTGGGAGTAGCCAGTGAGCCAGCAAGAGGAATCAGAAAAGGACAAATTGTGGATATCGAGGAAGCGACAGAAAGTGTTACCCGCTCGGTAGAAGCAGCGGAAAGAATGGCCGGCTTTTCTCTAAAAGATGTTTTCGTGGGAATTACCGCTCCTCATATTTCTTCTCTTAACTCCTCAGGAGTAGTGGCGGTTGCCGATCCTCGCAAAGAGATTACTCATGAAGATGTGCAAAGAGTAATTGAGGGGGCAAGGGCGATTTCTCTTCCTTCTTCTTCAGAGATTATTCACGTAATCCCGCGCTATTTTATTGTCGACGGTCAAGAGGGAATTTTGGATCCGGTGGGAATGACGGGAGTAAGGTTGGAGGTGGAAGCAAATATTGTTTTTGCCTCTTTGCCGGCGATTAAAAACCTGACTCGCTGTATAAATGACGTTGGCTTGAATATCGTTAATATTGTTTACAGCGGTTTTGCTGCTGGTGAGGTAGTGTTAACAGAAACGGAAAAAGAGTTGGGGGTGATTTTAGTAGATATTGGCGGAAGTGTGACCAGCTTAACTATTTACAACGAGGGTTTTCCTTGCTTTGTAAGGGTTCTCCCTGTCGGAGCAAATAATGTGACTAACGATTTAGCAATTGGATTGCGGCTTTCTTTGGAGGACGCGGAGAAGTTAAAAAATTATCTTAGTGCTACACCAGAAAAGGAAGAGGAGGAGAGGAAAAAGAGGAAGAAAAAAACAGTTGAGGAGAACGATGATATTGATTTGCGGAAAGCAGGAATAGTATTGGAGGAAAAAAGGAAAATTTCTCGTCTCTCTACTGTCGAGGGAATAATCAAACCCCGCTTGGAAGAAATATTTTCTCTTCTGAAGGAGGAAATAAAAGAAAGTGGTTTTGGAGGAGCTACTCCGGCAGGGGTAGTCATTACCGGCGGAGGAGCCCATGTAGTTGGAGTAAAACAGGCTTGCCGGGACATATTGGGTCTGCCGGTGAGAACAGGAGAACCAAAAGCAGTGGCAGGCTTGGTTGATGAAATTATTGATCCTGCTTATTCCTCTGCTTTGGGATTAGTTAGATATGCGGTAAAGATGGGAGAGGTTTCTCAGTCCTCTTTTTCTTTCGGCAATTTATCTCAGATATCGGAAAAAATCAACTTTGGCGGGTTTTTTAAGAAAATAGCTGATATAATAAAACCGTTATTACCATAAAACGATGGGATTAGTTAAGCCTTTACCAGCGCAAATTGCCAAAATAAAAGTAGTCGGTATTGGGGGAGGAGGAGGAAATACCGTTAATTTTATGAGTAGCGAGAATAAAATTCAGGGAGTAGATTTGGTGGCGGTGAACACTGACGCTCAGGCTCTTCTGGTCTCCCAGGCAAAAATTAAAATTCAAATCGGCGATAAGATAACGCGCGGTTTAGGGGCGGGGGGAAATCCTCAGATAGGTAAACAGGCAGCAGAAGAATCCAAAGAAAAGATAAAAGAGGTTTTAGAGGGGGCGGATATGGTTTTTATTACCGGAGGATTGGGAGGAGGGACGTGCAGCGGAGCGGCCCCAGTTATTGCCGAAATTGCCAAGAAAGAAGTGGGGGCCCTAACCGTAGCGGTGGTGACCAAACCTTTTCTTTTTGAGGGAACAAGGAGAATGGTGGTGGCTGAGGAAGCTTTGAATAAACTAAAAGAGGCGGTGGATACATTGATTGTTGTTCCTAATCAACGACTTTTAGAAATAGGAGGAGAGAAAATGTCTTTTTTGGAAGCTTTTCGTTTGGCTGACTCAGTTCTTGCTCAAGGAGTTCAGGGAATTGCCGATTTAATCAATACTCCAGGACTGATTAACTTAGATTTCGCTGATATTCGTTCAATAATGAAAGACGCAGGAACAGCTTTGATGGGAGTGGGAGTAGGGAAAGGAGAAAACCGAGCCAAACAAGCAATCCAAGAGGCAGTTTCTTCTCCTTTGATAGACGCAAGTATTGAAGGGGCGCGGGGGATTCTTTTTAATATTACCGGTGGTCCAGATTTAACTATAAAAGAAGTAGAAGAAACAG
>JAGGVZ010000061.1 GCA_021157735.1 bacterium
GGAAAAGCCTCCAACGAGGCGTGGGCAGCCAAAAAAATCAAAGAAAGACTAATAGACAAAGAAGGGCAAGACATTAAACTTTTCACTGTCACCAGCTGTGATGCTGATGCTCGTTTTCACCCCCGCTACTTCAGTGCCCTTACCTACTTGTTCGCCAAAAATCCCAACCGCTGGCTTCGTTTCTGGCAAGCGCCTATTTTCTGGTATAACAACCTTAACCGGGTCCCTTCTCCTATAAAAATTGTCGGCATCATTGGCAATATTAACCACATTGCTGATGTTCAACAACCAGATAAAATTTTCTTCAACTACTCCACCTATTCTCTTTCCTTCAAACTTCTTGATGATATTGGTTATTGGGATACCGACATCATTCCTGAGGACTGGCATCTGTTCCTTCAGGCATTTTTTGCCAAAAAGGGAAAGGTTACCGTCCTCCCCATCTTCCTCCCCACCAGCATTGACGCTCCGGAAGGAAAAACCTTCTGGGAGGCATTAAGAAATCGTTATCTTCAGTGTCAACGCCATGCTTGGGGAGCAACTGATATTCCTTACGCCATTATCCAATCCTTTAAACATAAAGATATCCCCTGGGGAAGAAAGATTTTTCGAGTTTACAGAATAATCAAGACCCATCTTATCTGGTCTACTAACTGGTTCATTCTCACTTTAGGAGCATCTCTTCCCGCTTTCTTGAATCCTAAATTTTTCCAAACTGCCATGGGATATAACCTTCCCCGTTTTTCCCGGACTGTCCTCACCATTTGTCTTCTTGCTCTCTTCGTGATTATTACCTTAGATATGAGACTCCGCCCCAAAGAAATGAAAAAATACGGCTTCAAAGGGGTTGCTGGCGAATTAATCCAGTGGGTGTTAATGCCGGTGGCAACGCTTTTCATGGCCGTCCTTCCCGGCTTAGACGCCCACACCCGCTTGATGTTGGGGAAAAGAATCGAGTATAAAGTTACTAAAAAATATGACCGCTAAAGAAAACCTTTTAACCACTGTTCTGGTAAATTTTGGCAAAATTTGGTTAGAAAAAAGAATCGCCCGGGCTATTCAAATTACTCTTTTTCTTTTCCTTCTTCAGTTGGCAATCATCATTATTTTCTTCTCCCGCCTTCCTCCGGAGGTTCCTCTCTTTTTCAGCCTTCCTTGGGGAGAACCGCAACTAGTTTCCAGCGGCTTTCTTTTCCTCCTTCCTTTCCTTTCCCTAATTATCCTCTTTATTAACACCCTCCTGGCGACCATTACCATCACCAGTAATAAGTTTCTCTCCGTAAGTTTGGTAATAGGCAGTAGTTTTTTTGCTTTTTTTAATCTGGTTGCGGTGATAAAAATAATTAACCGAATTTTATGAATATTCTTTTAACTAAATCACTACTTTTGTCATTTTTTATTGCCGTTACCACCACCCCTTTGGTGATAAAATTCTTTCAGAAAAAAGGCTGGGTAGATGATCCCAAAACCCACCATCATCCTAAAGTAGTCCACCGCTACCCTGTTCCCCGCGGCGGGGGTATCCCTGTCTTCCTTGCTGTCTCTATTACCGCCCTTTTTTTTCTCCCTGCTGATCACCATCTCCTGGCAATCCTTGTTGCTGCTTTAATCACCACCGTTGTTGGTGTAATTGATGATATCAAAGAAGTCAGCCCCTACTGGCGGTTGTTGGTTAATTTCTTTGTCGCCGCTATTATCATCAAGGGAGGAGTTGCCATAAATTTCATCACCAATCCTTTCGATACTGTTTTTTCGTTTGAAAAATTTCCCCTCATCAAGATTATCATTACCAGTTTGTGGCTGGTATGGTGCATGAACATTATTGGTTGGTCAGGGGGCGTGGATGGACAGCTACCAGGATTTGTAGTTATTAGTGCCCTTGTTATTGGTGCTTTAGGACTAAAATTTTCCCAAGATATAACCCAGTGGCCCGTAGTTACCCTTTCGGGAGCAATTGCTGGAGGATATTTGGGATTGTTGGTTTTCAATGCCTACCCACAGAAAATTATCCCCGGCTATAGCGGTAAAAGTCTGGCAGGACTAATGCTGGGAGTTTTAGCTATTCTTTCCGGAGCAAAACTGGCTACCGCCATTCTGGTTCTTGCTGTCCCTATGATTGACGGAGGTATTGTTATTACCCGTCGCCTCCTTAATAAAAAATCTCCCTTCTGGGGAGATGCTCAACATCTCCACCATCTTCTTTTAAAAGCCGGTATTCCCAAACCTAAAATTGCTCTTTTTTACTGGATTCTTTCCTTCCTTTTGGGAATTTTGGTTCTCAATTTAAACAGCCAGCAAAAACTTTATGCTTTGGCGATGGCTTTTCTTCTTATTGGCGGGGGAATAATTCTCCTTCAATATTTCATCAATCGTTCGGAGAAGAAGTAGGGGCAACTTGAGGAGTAGGCGTTATTTTCTGGGCATAACGGCCGGAAATCCATCCCTCTTTTCCTTCTTTATACTCAATTTTATACCAACCTTTCTCTTCCCCTAAAAGAGGGTATATTTCTCCGGGTTTTACCTTAGCGGCCTCCGTAGCCGCTGTCGTTGGTCCCATCCTTACCCTCAACCATCCAGTTGGGGTGTCCTTAATTAAAACTTGCTCTTTCACCTCTGTTAACTGGGCAGAACCAGTCGCTTCCTGTGTTTCTTCTTGTTTCCCTTTGGCTAATTTGACTTCTACTACTAACTCATAACCCGCCAAAGTGCGGGCAATTATCTCCTCACTCTGATATCCAGGGTAACTTAAAACAATCTTGTGCTCCCCGCTCCCAACATCCTCCAGATTTAGGGGGGAAAATCCTCTCATCTGGCCATCAATCGAGACAGAAACATTGGAAGGGGTAGAGCTTAGAATCAAACTTGCCTTTTCTTTATCCCCACTTTTTTGGAGATAAAGAATTTTACTTGTCTCTTCTTCTTTGTTCTCGGCAAACTTCTTATACATTATCAACCGAGTATTAGGACTCAAAACCAACTCTTTCTCCCAAGGAAGAGCGTTAATTCCCTCAGGAACTAATTTTATATCCAACCGTCCCGGTTTAGCTTTTTCTTTTTCATAAGGAGTTTTTCCCACCTCTTTACCGTTAATGAAAACTGTTGCCTGGGGAACTGACTCAATCTTAATTGCCGCTTTTTTGGTAGGAACAAACTTAACCAGAAGAAAAATCACCCCTAGAAGAGCAACCAATGGCAGAATGATTCTTAAAGGTTTCATTATTGCTCAGTTTAACAAAAAGAAAAGAGAATGACAAGAACTTGTTCAAGTTCGTCGAAAACCGCCGAGAGTGATTAGAACTACCAAAGCACACCATCGTCTTAATCTTCAAGAACCAATGAAAGTAGTAGTTGCCTACCTTAAAAGAATTAACAGAAAAAATCAACCGCCAAAAAATCCCTCAGAGTCCAAAATGCTATGGACGGCTCCCTTCCTTTGACAAAAAAAGAAAATAATGTTAATATAAAAAAACAATGAAGAAGGTATGGGGGGGTGTTTTTTTGGTCTTTTTTCCCTTCCTTTGTTTTTTTCCTCACTTTACTACTGGAGCTGCTCCCTTGCGAAAAGAAAGATACCGCCGCGATGAAATTTTGGTACGCTTTAAATCTGACCATCGCCCTTTTCGCCGTCTCCGAGTTCCCAAAGATAAAACAGTAGAAGAGTTTCTGGCTTTTTGGCAACAAAATCCGCAGGTAGAATATGCCGAGCCCAATTATTTAGCCTTCATCCAGATGGTTCCTAACGATCCCTATTATCATTACCAGTGGCACTTGGATAATTCTGTTTACGGAGGGATTAACAGCGAGGCAGCTTGGGAAGTAGCTAGTGGGGCAGGAGTAGTAGTAGCAGTAGTAGACACGGGAATCAGCCAAGGCAGCGATTTGACCTCCACCTGCTTTGTCCCGGGCTATGATTTTGTCAATCATGACAGCCAACCGGATGATGATAATGGTCACGGAACCCATATCGCCGGCACTATTGCCCAAAGCACTAACAACAAAAGAGGAATGGCAGGAATAGCCTTTAACGCTTGTTTGATGCCTATAAAGGTTTTGAATGATAAGGGAGTAGGTTATTATGCGGATGTTGCCGAGGGGATCCGCTGGGCGGCTGACCACGGTGCCCAAATTATCAATCTCAGCTTGGGCGGCGAAGCTCCTTCCGAAACCCTTAAAAATGCGGTGGCTTATGCTTACGCCAAGGGTGTTTTTTTGGCTGCGGCAGCAGGAAATCACGGCAAAGAAAAAATTGTTTATCCGGCAGCTTATGATAAGTATGTAGTGGCTGTTGGCGCTACTCAATATGACGAGACGCTGGCTCCTTACTCTAACTTTGGCCCACAAATAGATCTGGTTGCTCCTGGAGGCAATCTGGATGTGGATCAAAACGGCGACGGCTATGGTGACGGAATCCTACAGCAAACTTTTCAAAGAAACAGGTGGGGATTTGTGCGTTGGGGATATTACTTTATGAGCGGCACCTCCTGTGCTGTTCCCCATGTAACCGGGACAGCGGCTCTGTTAGTTTCGCGGGGAATCAGCTCACCTTCAGAAATCAGAAAAATTCTTGAGGAAAGCGCCGAAGACCACGGCCCTGCCGGTTGGGACGAAAAATATGGCTGGGGAATTGTTGACGCTGCTGCTGCCGTGGGAAAATTGCCCACTCCTACCCCCACTCCTTTACCAGCTCCTTCTTGCCGGGACTTTTCTTTAACCGGGGGAGAAGACAGCAATGGGGATGGTATTCCTGAATATATCCCGGGACAATCTAATATGGGAATTAGATTTAAGACAGAAAATGCCGGCCTGCGCGATTATCGGATGAGGAAAC
>JAGGVZ010000045.1 GCA_021157735.1 bacterium
AGAAATACTGTCGCCGAATTTTGACTATTGAGAGAGGAAAAACATGGACGGCAAAGAAAATCTTTTTTGCTGGTTTGAGCCCTTATCCTCTTTTGGTTGCTAACTATTTTTCTCCCCAGATGAGAAGACTGATTGCCCAAGAAATAAAAAAAGAAAGATATGATCTTGTTCATGTTGAATGTTTCTATCTAATGCCCAATATTCCTACTAGAAAAGTTCCTGTTGTTTTGGTTGATCAGACAATTGAATTTGCTGTCTATCAACACTATGTTGATACTCTAAAAGGGAAGTTAAGCCTTCTTCGTCCTCTTTTAAAAATTGATGTGGCAAAAATAAAGTTTTGGGAGACTTACTTTTGGAAAAAGGCTGATTGCTTAGTAGCGGTTTCCAAAGACGACCAACGCTTGATGGAGAAAATAGCAGGCCGGAAGGTAGATTTAGTTCTTAACGGTGTTGATGACCGCTTCCTGCAAAAGAGAAAAGTGAAGAAATATTCATTACCGACGGTTCTTTTCGGTGTGGCCAATTTTAAGTGGATTCAAAACAAGGAGGGAGTAGTCAATCTTCTCAAGTACGTTTGGCCGCTGATTAAGAAAGAGGTTCCCGAAGCAAGGCTCTATATCGCCGGTAAATATTCCCGTGAATTTCTTTCCCGAGCTGGCTTTCGGGAAAATGAAGCGGTAAGGTTTGGTGAGGTTGAAAATCCCGAGGAGGTATATCGGCGCAGTTGGATTTTGGTCGCTCCGATGGGAAGCGGGGGAGGGAGCAGGACAAAATTTTTTGAGGCAATGGCCTGTGGTTTACCAGTAGTTACCACTCCGGAGGGTATTGAAGGAATTGAAGCAAAGAATAACCGAGAGGTAATTGTCAGAAATAATTTCTCTCAGTTAGCCCAAGCGGCGGTGGAACTGTTGAGAAATCCTCAAAAAGCAGCCGAAATTGGAGAAAAGGGGAGAGAGCTGGTAGCAAGGAAGTATTCATGGAAGGAAAGTACCCGTCATCTTTTAAAGATTTATCAAAAAGTAAAAAAACTAAATCCCAAAGGAGAGAATAATGAAAAATCCTGATTTATCAGTAATCATTCTTAGTTTTAATACGCAGAAACTTTTAGAGCAATGTTTACGTTCTGTTTTTTCTTCTCGGCTGGGGAAGTATTCATTGGAGGTTATTGTTGTTGATAATGATTCTTCTGATGGGAGCCGGGAGTATCTGAAGGAGCTGAGGAAGAATTTTGTTGCGAAAAACATTAGGCTGATTACCATTTTTAATCGGAAAAATTTGGGGTTTGCCGGGGGCAATAATGTCGGGGTGAAAAAAGCAAAAGGACGCTACCTTCTTTTTCTTAATTCTGATACTAAAGTTACCCCTGATGCTTTTCGAGAAATAATAGAGTTTATGGATAAACACCCCGAATATGGAGCCTGTACCGTAAAAACAATGCTTTTTTCCGGAGGAATGGATCCAGATTGCCATCGGGGTTTTCCTACTCCTTGGGCATCACTTTGTTATTTCCTTGGTTTGGAAAAGCTCTTTCCTAAAAGTAAACTCTTTGGGCAATATCACAAATTCTATTTAGACCTAAATCGGGTTCATGAAATTGATGCCGGAGCAGGAGCTTTCTTATTGGTGCGGCGAGAAATTTTGGAGGCAATCGGAGGGTGGGACGAGCATTATTTTTTCTATGGCGAAGATTTAGATCTCTTTTACCGGATAAAACAAGGGGGATGGAAAACTGTTTTTTACCCCAAACCGTTAGTAATGCATTACAAAGGGGCCAGTTCTGGACTGCGAAAGGAATCCAAGAAATTGGGAGTGGTGAGAGCTGATCGAAAGACAAGGATAAAAATAGCCTGGTCCTCGGTAAAAGCGATGGAGATTTTTTATCACAAGTTCTATCGCAACCAATATCCTCGTTGGGTTACTTTTTTGATAATTTCGGCGATTAAGATAAAAGGATGTTGGCGAGTTTTAAAGCAACTGCTTAGTTGAAGATGAGAAGAAAAATTCTTTTCGACGCCCGGATGTTTGGTTTAGAACACGCGGGAATTGGTCGTTATGTAACTAATTTATTAAGTGAGATTAAAGAGCAAGCTCCTCCCGATTGGGAGTTTTTCCTTTTAGTAAGGAAAGAGAAAGAGAGAAAGGTAAGAGAGAAGCTGGGGAATTTTTATCATTATCTTCCCGTAAATTCTTCTCATTACTCATTGGGGGAGCAGTGGGAACTCCCTTGGGTAATTAAAAAAGGAGGTTTTGATTTGGTTCATTTTCCCCATTTTAATTTGCCCGCTTTTTCCCCCACTCCCTATGTTGTTACCATCCACGATTTGATTAAACATTTCTTTCGGGGGAAAAAGACAACCACCAAACCGGGGGTTTTGTATTGGCCCAAGTACTTTGCTTACCGAATTTTAGTAAGGAGGGTGATAAGAAAAGCAGAACAGATTATTGTTCCCAGTAACTGGTGGAAAAAGAAGCTGACGACGCTTTTTCCCGCGGCGAAGGGAAGGATAACTGTTACCTGGGAAGGAGTTGATGAACGATTTCAAACCGAGTTGCCTTCCAAGCAAGAAGTTCAAAAAACTCTTTCTCTCTTTGGTCTTAAAAAATACCGGTTTTTTGTCTATACCGGAAGCGTTTATCCTCATAAGAATGTGGAGAGATTAATTGAAGCATTTTCTCTTTTAAAGAGAAAAGACATTGTTTTGGCAATTGTTTGCGCAAGAAATGTTTTTTTACACCGCCTGGAAGAGATTGTAAAAAAAGCGAAGATGGAAAAGAGGGTGGTTTTTTTGGGATTTGTTTCCGACAGACAATTAGTTGCTTTGTATCGGGGAGCAATCGCCTTGGTTCAGCCTTCTTTAATGGAAGGATTTGGTTTGACAGGGTTGGAAGCGATGGCGGTTGGCCTTCCCGTCATTTCTTCTTCAGCTAGTTGTTTACCAGAAATTTACGGAAAAGCGGCTTTATACTTTAATCCTTATTCCCCTCGGGCAATTAAAGAGGCTTTGGAGACGATTTTGACTCATCCGGAGAAAAGAAGGCAGTTGATTGCTTTGGGGAGAAAGAGAGTAAAAGTTTTTTCGTGGAAAAAGACTGCCCAGAAGACCCTAAATGTTTATCAAAAGGCATTGGAAAATGGAGAAAAAAGAGGTTAAGAAAGTTGCTATTGTTTATGATTGGGTAAATCAGTGGGGAGGAGCAGAAAGGGTGTTGAAGATGTTGGAAAAGATTTATCCCCAAGCACACCTTTATACTGGAGTGTTTGCTCCCCAGAAAGCAAAATGGGCAAAATCTTTTTCTAAAATTTCTTTTTCCTTTCTTAATTATTTTCCTGGGGCGAAAACTAAATATTATTATTATTTTCCCCTTTTCCCCTTGGCTTTTGAGGGATTTGATTTTTCTGAATACCAGTTGGTTGTTACCGTGACTACCTTTCCCGCTAAATTTATCATTACCCCTCCTGAAGTTTTTCATCTTTGTTATTGTCTCACTCCGCCGCGATTTCTTTGGGAAAGAGAGAGTTTGGGGGGAAAAAAATGGCTTTTTCCCTTGCTTTTTCCTTGGCGGATAGCTGATTTCCTTGGGGGACAACGGCCCGATTATTTCCTAACTACTTGCCATCATGTTGCCAGACGAATCAAAAAATATTACCGCCGACCGGCGGATGTTGTTTATCCAGGGATAGATACGAAGTTTTTTTCTCCTTCCCCACGAGTAAAAAAGGGGAATTTTTATCTTGTTGTTAGTCGGTTGGTAGAGTACAAAAGAGTGGATTTAGTAATTGAGGTTTTTAATCATTTAGGATGGCCGTTGAGGATTATCGGTGAAGGAAGAGAGGAAAAAAGGCTGAAGAAAATGGCTAAAGGGAATATTCAGTTTTTAGGAAGGGTTGACGATGAAGAATTAAGAGAAAATTACCGCCAAGCGTTGGCAGTTATTTGTCCCCAGAAAGAAGATTTTGGTTTAGTCCCCCTGGAAGCGCAAGCCTGCGGAACACCGGTAATCGCTTTAAAAGCTGGCGGCCATTTGGAAACAGTCGTTCCGGGAAAGACGGGAATGTTGTTTCCTTTGCAAACTAAGGAGTCTCTGTTAAAATTAGTTGGAGAGTTTAATCCACATGATTTCAACCCAGAAAGTTGCCGGAAACAGGCAGAAAAATTTTCTCAGGAGCGTTTTTTACAAGATTTTTCTCAAAAAGTCCAGAAGGCAATGAGAAGTTATTACCAACAATTTAGAAAGGAGAAAAAATGAAACCAGTTTTAATCTGTGGGGGAGTAGGTACCAAAATGTGGCCTTTGAGTCGCAGCCATTTTCCCAAACATTTTCTTCCTCTCTTTGGAGATAAATCTTTGTTCCAGCTCAATTATGAAGTTTTACGGGAGAAGTTTTCTCCCCAAGAGATTTATGTAGAGACAACGGAAAGCCAAGTAAAATTGGCTCATGAACAGGCGCCGGAGATTCCTGAAGAGAATTTTTTTGTCGAACCCGAGATGAGAAACCATGGTCCAGCCATGGGTTTTATGGCCGCCAATCTTTATCGTCTCGACCCCGACGAACCATTTGTTCTCGTGCAAACAGATGTTTTGCGGGAGCCAGAAGATAAATTTTTGGCAATGATTGATTTATTCGAAAAATTAGTAAAAGAAGAAAAGAAACTGGTGACTGGGGGAGTGAGGCCTTCCTATGCGGTAATGGGAGTGGATTATTTGCGGGCAGAAAAGTTAGTCAAGGAAGATAACGGCATTAAGGTTTATCAGATGAGCGAATGGTTGGGGCGGGATAATAAAGAGAGAGTGGAGGAATTTTTAAAGAAAAAGGCGGTTTTAGCCCATGCCAATCACTATTCATGGACCCCCCGACTTTTCTTAGAGTCTTATCGACGGCGGGCTCCTGATTGGTATCAGCCGCTGAAGAAGATTATTGCCGCTTTGGGAACAGGAAAAGAAAAAGAGGTAATAAAAAGAGAGTACGCCAAGATGGAGAAGGGGCCGGTGGAAAGAGTGACACAGAAAGAATTGGAGGGAGGGTTTGTAGTTGAAGTTCCTTTTGAATGGGTGGACTTTGGTACTTGGGAGTCTTTGGCGAGGCATCCAAAGATAAAAAAGAGGTACGAAGGAGACAAGGAAGTATTGCTTTTGGATGCCAATAATTGTTTTGTTCACAAACCAAAAGAGAAATTTGTTGCCTTGATAGGGGTAGACAATTTAGTCGTTGTGGATACGGAAGACGCTCTTTTGATTTGTCCCCAAGAGAAAAGCGGTCAGGTAAAAGAAATTGTTGAATATTTAAAAGAAAGGAAGCAAGACCACTTGTTGTAAAAAGATTGATGTGGTAAATAAAAAGTAAAAAGAATGAAAGCAAAAGTTTATTTTTTTCTTAAAAGGCTAATTGATATTGTTTTGGGAAGCATTCTTTTGGTTGTTTCCTCTCCGGTGATGCTCCTGACAGCGATTGCCATAAAACTGGATTCTAAAGGACCGGTTTTGGCCGATATTCCTCCTCGGGTAGGAAAAGATGGTAAACTTTTTCGCCTTTATAAATTTCGTTCGATGATTGTCAATGCTCATCAGCTTTTAAGAACAGACCCGAAATTTAAGGCTCTTTATGAGGAGTATAAGAAAAATAGTTTCAAGTTGAAAGAGGATCCGCGGGTGACAAGAGTGGGAAAATTTATTCGTCGCTATTCAATTGATGAATTACCTCAATTTGTTAATGTTTTGAAAGGAGAGATGAGTATTGTTGGTCCCCGTCCTTATTACCCCGATGAGTTAGAAGAACAGCAGCGGGTTTATCCTCATACCAAAAAATATGTTAAAGAGGCGTTGACAGTTAAACCAGGAATTACTGGATTGTGGCAGGTTTCCGGAAGGAGTGATGTGAATTTTGACGAGAGAATAAAGCTAGATGCTGAATATGCTAGAAAAAAGTCTTTGCTTCTTGATATTATTATTTTATTAAAATCGCCATGGGCGGTCCTTTCTGGAAAAGGCGCCCGTTGAAAGGAGAAAAGATGAAAATTAAAGAAGGTAAACTATTTCTTTTCTTAAAAAGAGGAGGGGAGAAAGTAAAGAGGTTTTTAACCAGCAAAAAAGGGAGGCTGATATTGCTGGGAGGAGGAGTTTTGTTTATTCTCTTTGGAGGGTTTTTAGCCTTTTCTTTTAGAAGAGTATATCGTCAAGGAAAGGAGCTGAGTTTTCTTCTTCAGGAAACAAAGAATGCCCTCAAAGCCCGGGATTTATCTCTCTTGAAAAAGCAGCTTGAGGCAACCGAAGTCTCCTTGGAGGAATTAACAAAAGAATATCGTCTTTTTGGATGGATGAAATTTGTTCCGGTGATAAAGGAATATTATCTGGATGGGCAAAGAGGGATTTTGGCTATTCAAGAAGGGGTGGCGGCAGGAAAAATTGTTGTTGAGGCGGTGGAGCCATATCAGGACTTTCTTGGTTTGGGAGAAAAAACGGGGGGAGGCGAGCAGACAACTAAAGACAGAATTGAATTTTTAGTGACCACCCTTGATAGTCTCAAGCCGAAACTTGATCTTTTGGAAAAGAAATTATCGCGAATAGAAGATTTAACCGCGAAAATTGACCCCTATCGTTACCCTGAAGAGATAAAAGGGAAAAAGATAAGGGAGAAGTTGATTCTCGGAAAAGAGCAAATTAAAGAAATTGCTTTGCTGTTTCGCGAAGGGAAACCGCTTTTGGAAAAGATGCCCTACTTGTTAGGAAAGGATGAGACAAGAAAATATCTGTTGATTTTTCAAAATGATGGCGAGCTAAGGCCTACAGGAGGATTTTGGACTGCTTATGGGATTTTAGCGGTTGATAATGGAAAGATTACCCCCTTGGTTTCTGAAGATATGTATGCTCTTGATAAGCGGTTTAATAGCAGTATTCCTGCTCCAGAACCAATCAAGAAATATCTAAAAAATGTCTACTATTGGCACTTGCGGGATATGAATCTTTCTCCTGACTTTCGCCTTTCTTTAGAGCAATTTTTACCTCTTTATCAAAAAGTGGCCAGAGAGAAAAAGGTTGATGGGGTAGTGGCCGTAGATACCCAAGTATTGGTGAGTTTGTTGAAAGTTCTTGGTCGAGTGGGGGTACCGGGCTGGGGAAATTTTAGTGCCGATCCGGATAAAAGATGTTTTGGGGCGCCTCAGGTTGTTTGCCAGTTGGAATTTTTAGCGGACAAGCCCTTGACAGAGATAAAAGAAAACAGAAAAGGTTTTATCGGCCCAATTATGCATTCTATTTTAGCGAACGCAATGGGGGCGCCGCGAAGCCAAATTCCTGCTTTGGCGCAAGCTTTCTTTGATAATCTTTCCAGCAAGCATCTCCTTTTTTACTTTCCCGATGAGAAGCTGCAAAAAGCAATAGAGAAGTTGGGATACGGGGGGAGAATCAAGGATTTTTCCGAGGATTATTTTCATCTTAATGATGCCAACTTCGGGGGAGCAAAATCTAATCTGTTTATTACCCAAGAGGTTGTTCATGAATACAAAGTTCTTCCTGACGGAAGGATAAAAAAGAAGGTCATTGTTAAGTATCAAAATACTGCCCCTGCTTCGGATTGTAATTTGGAAAGAGGTAATCTTTGTCTTAACGGTCTTTATCGCGACTGGTTCCGGTTTTATTTACCGGAAGGATCTCAGTTTGAAAAATTGGTCGGTTCAGAACCAAAAGCGAAAGTGTATCGGGAGTTAGGAAAAACAGTAGTGGAAGGTTTCTTTGGCGATAGATTTCCTCTTTACCCAAAAGGGATAAGCAAGGTCTCGCTTGAATATATTCTCCCCTTTAAAAAGAAGAAGCACTTTTCCTTGTTGATTCAAAAACAACCAGGGAAAAAGACAGTAAAGCACATTATCCGCGTTAATGGGAAAACACAAAAAGAAATTGAGGTCAATGGTGATATAATAGCGGAAGTTAATTTACCATGAATCATTCCTTTTCTTTTACCGGATTCATTGTTGGCAAGAGGGGAGAAAAAGAAAATGATTTATGGCTGACTTTGTTGACTCGGAGGAGAGGAAAGCTAGTAGTTAAGGCAAAAGGAAGCAAGAAGTTGACGAGTAAAAGGATGGGGATACTCCAAACAGGCAATTTAATTAAAGGAAAAATTTTTTCTTCGCGGGGATTTCTTGTTTTAGGGGAAACGGAATTGCTTTATCAACCTCTAGAGGTGAGGAAGAGTTTGGTTCGTTGTGGATCGCTTTTAAGTATGTGCGAACTGACCAATCGCTTACTTCCTGAGAACCAACCCGAGAGAGAAGTTTATGCTCTTTTTTGGGAGACGTTGCTTCGCTTGGGAGAAGAATTTCAGGTAGAGACGATGATTAACTTTGAAGTAAAACTTTTAAAAATCCTCGGGTATGGGGTACCCAAAGAAGCGCTTATTCCTTTGAAAAAGAAAAACTGGAAGTTAGCCCAAGCAGAAATTTGGCGTTATTTGAATGATATTAGCGAAGGGGAGTTGATTGGCTTAGGGAAACTTTTAGTATGAGAGATAATAACCTGCTGACGAAGATAGTTAGCTTATGTAAAAGAAGGGGTTTTGTTTTTCCAGGATCGGAAATCTATGGAGGATTGGCCAACACTTTTGATTATGGTCCTCTGGGAGTAGAGCTTTTAAGAAATATTAAAAATCATTGGTGGCGGACATTTGTGCATCAGAGAGAAGATATTTTGGGTATTGATGGGGGAATTTTACTTAATCGTCGGGTTTGGGAGGCTTCTGGTCATACTACTGGATTTATTGACGTTTTGGTGGAATGCAAGAGTTGTCATAAGCGATTTCGGGCCGACCATCTTCCTAAGGGGATAAATAAGTGTCCGGAATGTGGAGGAGAGTTAACAGAACCGAGGAAGTTTAATCCGATGTTTAAAACCTTTATTGGGCCCGTTGAAGAAGAGGCGGCGGTTATTTACTTGAGACCGGAAACCGCTCAGGCAATTTTCGTTAATTTCCAAAACGTGGTCAACACTTTTCGTCCCAAATTGCCTTTTGGAATTGCTCAGATTGGAAAAGCTTTTCGGAATGAGATTACCTTGGGAAAGTTTATTTTCCGCACTTTGGAGTTCGAACAGATGGAAATTGAATACTTTATTCAAGAGAAAGAGTGGGAGAAATATTTTGAGGAGTGGAAGCAGTTGATGGAAAATTGGGCAGTTAGTTTAGGAGTAAAGCGGGAATGGTTACGCTGGCGAGCTCATACCAAGGATGAACTGGCTCATTATTCTAAAAGGACAGAAGATTTAGAATTTGAATTTGAGGGGGAATTTAAAGAGTTGTATGGTTTGGCCTATCGGACTGATTTTGATTTACGCAATCACAGCGAACATTCAGGTAAAGATCTTCGCTATCAGGATCCCAAGACAGGAGAAAAATTTTTCCCTCATGTAGTTGAACCGTCATTTGGGGTTAATCGAACTTTTTTGGCGATTCTTTTTAGTGCTTATAGAGAGGAAGACAAACGGGTAGTTCTTCGCCTAAAACCCCAGATTGCCCCTTACAAAGCAGCCGTCTTCCCTCTTTTGGCAAACAAAAAGGAGTTGGTAGAAAAGGCGAGGAGGATTTATCTTTCTTTGAAAGAAGAATTTAATGTTGCTTGGGACGATCGAGGGAATATTGGTAAGCGTTATTTTGCCCAGGATGAGATAGGAACACCGTGGTGCATAACCGTTGATTTTCAAACATTAAAAGACAATACGGTGACTATCCGCGACCGCGATACTACCAAGCAGGAAAGAATTGGAGTTGGTAAAATAAAAGAATATCTTAAAAAAAGAATATCTTGAAAAAAATTTGCAATAGTTTAAATTAAAAAAGAAGATAAAAATGGAAAAGAAAAAAATAATAGTAATTATTCTGGCTTTAGGAATTTTGCTTTTAGGAGGAGTTTTGATAGGAAAAGGCAAGAAGAAAGAGCAGGGAGCCGTTTCTTTAACACCGACACCAACGGTGAATTTGTTTGCCAATGTTGAGGAGCCAGAGGTAGAAATTACTTTGAATAAAACCAGAAGTGAAGGCGCGTTGGTGATTGCCAATATCGATGACCGCTTTTCGGGAATAGAGTATGAAGTCGTCTATCAGTCAAAAACTCCTCAGGGAGAATATATTGAAAGGGGAATTTATTCCGGAGAGGCCCTGGAGATTCCCCAATCGCGAAAGGTTAAAGTAGACTTGTTTTTTGGGACCAAAAGTTGCACTACCGGAAAATGTCGGGTGAGAGTAGAAAGAGTAGAAATCGATAAACCCTTAATAGTAACGGTAAGATTAGTTGACAAGGAAGGAAATACTTGGGAAAAAGAAAAGACTTTTACTTTTACTCTTCAAGGTAACCGCTACGTAGGACAAGAACAATCGTAAAATCTTCTTTTTTTGACTATTCTTGAAACCTCCCAAGGGGTTTTTAGTGGGTTTTTTCCTCTTGACAAAGGGGTTGGTTTGGGATAAAAATGGTTAATAGTGGAATAAAGTG
>JAGGVZ010000013.1 GCA_021157735.1 bacterium
CAGGTAAGAGAACCAAAAGAAAACGAACGCTATTACGGGATTCTCAAAATCGAAAAAGTAAATGGGGTGGAGGTGGAGAAGATTCAAAATCGTCCCTGGTTTGGCGATTTGACTCCAGTTTTTCCCCAGCCCCAAATTAAACTAGAAATTGGTAAAGAGCCAATTTCCTTGCGGATGATTGATTTGATTGCTCCCATTGGTTTCGGTCAGAGAGGTTTGATTGTTTCCCCTCCTAAAGCAGGGAAAACGTGGCTTTTGAAAGATATTGCCGCAGGAGTAGCCAAGAATTATCCCAAAATCCACTTGATGGCGGTTTTAATTGGAGAAAGACCCGAGGAGGTAACCGATATTGTTCGCAGTGTTAAAGGAGAAGTAATTGCCTCCAATTTTGATGAGCCGCCAGAATATCAGACCCGGGCGGCAGAAGTGGCGATTGAAAGAGCCAAGCGGTTGGTGGAAATGGGGAAGGATGTGTTTGTCATTCTTGATTCCATTACCCGTTTAGCCCGCGCTTACAACCTTTCTATCCCCACCTCAGGACGAACTTTAAGCGGAGGTTTTGATCCCGCGGCGTTATATCCGGCCAAGAGGTTTTTCGGCGCGGCCAGAAATATTGAAAATGGTGGTTCGTTAACAATTATCGGCACCGCCCTGATTGATACCGGCAGCAGAATGGATGATTTGATTTATGAAGAGTTTAAGGGAACAGGAAATATGGAACTGCATCTGGATAGAAAGTTAGCAGAGAGGCGAATTTTCCCGGCGATTGATATTCAACGGTCCGGAACAAGAAAAGAGGAATTGCTTTTTGACAAGGATATTTATCCTCAGATTGTGAGAATGAGGCGGATGATTGACCTTTTGGGAAAGGATGAGAGAACAGAGGCTTTCATTGAGCAGATTAGAAAAACAAAGAACAACAAGGAGTTTTTAAAAAGCCTTAATAATGGTCATTAAAACAGGGGGAGGAGAAGTTTTTTGAGATTTTTGCCGGTAAAGAACTGAAGAATTCCTCTTTTTTGAGCAATTTTTTTCCTTTTTTCCATTTGGCCAACAGGGAAAATTTCTCCCAAAAGGGAGACTTCCCCGACAAAACAGCTTTTAAGAGGAAGAGGTTTGTTTTTATAAGAAGAAATTACCGCGGCACAGACGGCCAAATCAGCAGCCGGCTCGTTTATTTTTAACCCTCCGGCAACATTGACAAAGACGTCATATTTAAAAAGGGGGAGGCGGAGTTGCTTTTGGCAAACGGCAAGAAGCATTTCCGTTCGGTTTCTTTCCAAACCGGTAATAATCCGCCGGGGAAGAGGGGTAAAGGTTTGGGTTACCAAAGCTTGAATTTCTACTAAAATCATCCGGCTGCCTTCATTGACGACTGTCAGAGCCGAACCCACTCTTGGTTTATCCAATTCTCCTCCAAGAAAACTTTCTTTTAAAGGAACCAGACCTTTTTGGGTCATTTTAAATATGCCTACCTCGTCGGTGGCGCCAAAACGGTTCTTGACTGCCCTGAGGAGACGGAGATCTTGGCGTCTTTCCCCCTCAAAGTAAATTACCGTATCAACAGCGTGTTCCAAAACCTTTGGTCCGGCAATATTTCCCTCTTTGGTAATATGGCCAATGAGAAAGATGGGAACCTGGGCTTTTTTAGCCCAAGAAATAAGGCGGTGGCTGCACTCTCGCACTTGGCCTACTGATCCCGCAACCCCAGTTAAATCCTGGGTGGTGATTGTTTGCACGGAATCGATGACTACCAGGGAAGGGGGAGGGGATTGGTTCTCCAGGAAAGCCAAAACAGCATCAACATCTACCTCAGGAAGAAGAAAAAGCCCAGAAACAGAAGAAAAGGAAGGAGAAAGCCTTCTTATCCGCAGACTTACTTGTTGAGGAGATTCTTCTCCGCAGAGATAGACTACCGAATGGTTGTTTTTTACCAGATTGAGACTGAGTTGGGTGAGGAGGGTACTTTTTCCTATTCCCGGTTCTCCGGCAAAAAGAACTGCCTGTCCTTTTACCATTCCTCCTCCTAAAACCCGGTCCATTTCTTCCCAGCCCGTGGAGACTCTCTTTTCCCGCCCCGAGGTGTTTATCTCCTTTAAGGTAACTGCCTTTGCCGGAGAGACTTTTTTCCGGGAAGAGGGGGAAGGACTGGAAAGGGTGGTTTCTACCATCGTATTCCACTGTCCGCAGGAAGGGCATTGTCCCAACCATTTGGGAGATTGATAGCCGCAGTTTTGGCAGACGAAAACACTTTTTTGCTTCACACTTCATTATATCAAAAAGAAGTCTTTTCTGTTGACCGGCGGTGAAAAAGTTTTCCACAAAAACTTACCAAAAGGTAAAAATAGACGGTTTTGAACCTAAAATTTAACATAGCAAAAATTATAGGTATGCTAATTTTTAACCCCTTTTTTTCTATAGGACTTGACAATATTTTTCAGGTGTGATAAATTGGGTTAACCATGAAGAAAGCAACCAATAAAAACAAAGGATGGTGGAGACAAATGTGGGCCAAGATGAGAGGGAAGAGGGTTTTTGGTCAAGAAGCAGAGAAAGTTGGCAAATTGGGAGGAAA
The DNA here is from genome assembly GCA_021157735.1 of bacterium. Taxonomy (GTDB): domain Bacteria; phylum Patescibacteriota; class Microgenomatia; order UBA12405; family BS750m-G30; genus JAGGVZ01. Next base: position 2,576 of record JAGGVZ010000013.1, read on the forward strand.
ATTGTTTATAATGAAAGCGACCGCAACTTTACTTTGAAAAAAAGAAAGAGCATCGCTAGCGACTAACACGGGCAATTGGTGTGTGCGCGTAGCAATGCCCTTTCCTTGACAAGATAACACAAGGTCTTTTGGAAGTCAAGACAAAAGACCACCTGTCGTGGGGAGTGGTATGTGGGGCAGGCGTATCACTCCCCGCCAGAGGTTTTACCCCGGGGGCAACCCGGGGTTTTTACTTTCTGCCCTTTTCTTGGTAGAATACAGCCGCTAAAAGATGAAAAGTTTCTGGGAAGATTGGTTGGCTTTTTTTCAGGCTTACGGAAGATTTTTCCTTAAGCAGGTAAAAAAGGGATTTTTGTTCCTTGAAGAAGGAAAGAAAATTTTTTCTTCTCTGCTTTACCGCCAAAGGGGGAGGTTTGCCCAGCCTATTTCTCATCTTTGGTTAGGTTTTTTGCTTCTTTTGGGGATTTTTCTTTCTCCCACCATTGAGGAGAAATTGCGAGGACAGGCGATGGGATGGGAAGAAGGGGGAGGAGAGGAAGGAGTGCTTACTGCGGCGGGGTATTTTTCCGCTAACACCTATACTGGCGGCGTGCGGGGAGAGGTAGTTGAGTATGTGGTTAAAAAGGGTGATACGGTCGCTTCCATTGCCAAAAAGTTTGGTATTAGCGTTGATACTGTTATTTGGGCTAATAATCTTAAATCTACAAAGATAAAAGCGGGTCAGCGGCTAAAGATTCCTCCTGTTACCGGGGTAGTTCATAAAGTAAGAAGGGGAGAAACAGTTTATTCTATCGCCAAAAAATACCGGGTAAACCCCCAGAACATTGTTGACTTTCCCTTTAATACTTTCCTGAATGATGAGACCTTTGCTTTAGCCGTAGGACAGACTTTGATTATCCCTGAAGGAATAATGCCCAAGGCGCAACCGAGGATAAAAAGGCCTTCTCTGGCTTCTGTTTCCGTGGGGACAGCGGCCAAAGGGATGTTTATTTGGCCAACCTCAGGGAGAATTACTCAGCGCTATTCTTGGTACCATCCCGCGATTGACATCGCCAACAAAAATGCGCCGCCGATTGTTGCGGCAGCAGGAGGAAAAGTAGTAACGGTGATTTATTCCCGCTACGGTTACGGGCATCATGTCATTATCGACCATGGCAATGGCTATCGCACCCTTTACGCCCATATGAGCAATATCTATGTAAAGAAGGGACAGAGAGTTTCCCAAGGGCAGTCAATTGGCCAGATGGGTTCTACTGGTCGTTCTACCGGTACCCACCTTCACTTTGAAATTATTAAAAACGGCGTCAAGATAAATCCTCTGACTACTCTCCAATAGTTTTGTTTTTGAAAACGATTATAGCTCAGGAGCTTCCCTTGTATAGCGAGGAGTTTCATCTCCTTCTCTATGAAAAGAAGATGGCGAGCTGGCTCCGTTTCTATAAAGAATTGGCGGTTTTGGCTTTTTATAGTAGTTTTGTGATAGTTCTTGTTTTAATTTTTGGAGGAGGTAACAAAGAGTAGGACTCTTTTTTCTTCTTTGTTGCCATTGGTGAAGTAAGCAACAAAGAGCAGACTCTTCTTTTTCCGGTGGCATTACTCCTTTATTATACCACAGTTGTTTTTTGAAAACTTTTTTCTTAAACTGGAAAAAATGCTTACTAAGGTTCTTTCAGTCGCTAGTTTAGGGCTAAAGACCATTCCTGTTGAAGTCGAGGTAAATATTAACAAGAAAGGATTTCCTGGTTTTCAGATAATTGGTTTAGGAAACAAAGCAGTTGAAGAGGCAAAAGAAAGGGTAAGGACGGCACTGGTAAACAGCGGCATTTCTTTTCCCACCGCCAAAATTGTTGTTAATCTTGCCCCTGCCGATGTCCCTAAAGAGGGAACTTGCTACGATTTGCCAATTGCTTTGGGAATTTTGGGGGCGCTGGGGTTGGTTAAACTGCCGAAGAAGAAAGTGCTTTTCTATGGCGAGCTTTCCTTAGACGGAAGTTTGCGCCACACCAAGGGAGTTTTTCTGCTGGCAATAACTGCCCGAGAAAAGGGGATAAAAGAAGTTTTTATTCCTTATCTTTCTGCTAATGAGGCAGCTGTGGTGGAAGGGATAAAGGTTTTCCCGGTCAAGACGTTGCGACAACTAACTGCTCATTTTAATGGCATAGAGAAGATTTCTCCTTGGCGGTTTAAGAAAATGGAAGAAGAAGAGGTTGTTTCCGATTTTGATTTTGCCGAGATTATTGGTCAAGAACAGGCAAAGAGGGCTTTGGAAATAGCGGCGGCTGGCGGGCACAATGTTTTTATGCAAGGGCCGCCCGGAGCAGGAAAAACTATGCTGGCCCGAGCTTTACCGGGAATTTTGCCCCCTTTAAGCGAAGAGGAAAGCTTGGAGGTAACGAAAATTTATTCTCTTTCCGGAAATATCCCTCCGGGAGGATCGTTGATAAGAACTAGACCCTTCCGGGCTGTTCATCATACTGTTTCTCGGGTGGGATTGATTGGCGGGGGAAGTCAGCCCCATCCCGGTGAGATATCTTTAGCCCACAGCGGAGTTTTGTTTCTGGATGAATTGCCGGAGTTTTCTCGCTCTGTTTTAGAGGCTTTGCGCCAACCTTTGGAAGATGGAGAAGTAAATATTGCCCGGGCCGCTGGTTCGGTAAAGTTTCCCGCCCGTTTTATGCTTGTTGCCGCTGCCAACCCTTGCCCCTGCGGCTTTTTAGGCGACCCTTACCATCAATGCCGCTGTTCACCGCGGCAAATTGCCCGCTATCAGAACAAACTTTCCGGTCCTCTTATGGACAGAATTGACATCCATCTCACTCTTTCTCCGGTAAAAACGAAGAATCTAATGGGTCATCAAAAAGCAAAAGGAGAATCTTCAGCAACAATTCGTCGCCGCGTAGTCAAAGCTCGCCAGGTTCAGCAAAAGCGGTTTGCTGATTTAAAAATTCACAGCAATGCCGAAATGGGAAATAAAGAGGTGAAGAAATTTTGCCCGTTAACCTCAGAGGCAGATGCCCTTCTCCATCAAGCAGTGGCTAATTTTCATCTTTCTGCCCGAAGTTTCTTCCGTCTCCTGAAAGTTGCCCGAACAATTGCGGATTTGGAAGGAGAGGAAAAAATTACTGCCTCTTGCCTTGCCGAGGCTCTTCAATATCGGTTTCGTTTTTCTTCCTCATGAAGAAGTTTAACTATCAAAAGGGGAATTGGGGGGAGGGGATAGCGCGTCAGTTTCTTGAGAAAAAAGGGTTTTGCTTGATAACTAGCAATTTCCGCACTAAATGGGGGGAGATTGATTTAATTATGGAGGAAAACAAAACAGTAGTTTTTGTAGAGGTGAAATTAAAAATGGGAGAGAACTACGGATTACCCGAAGAGATGATTTCTCCAAGGAAGTTAAGAAAAATAAAGAAAGTGGCGGAAATTTTTCTCCGCGACCACCCTGATTTAAAGGAGAAAAAGGAGGGATTTCGTTTTGATGCTGTTTGTATTGTTACCGATGAAAGGGGAAGCCTCAAAAGAATTTCCCATTATGAAAACCTCGTGGCCGATTAAAGTTTTAACCAGGAAAAAAAAGAAATTTCCTTCTTGTCTTCTTTCTCTTTCCTCGCCCCCAGATAAGCTTTATTATCGCGGCAACTGGCAGTCAGTTCTCTGGGAAAGAAGTTTGGTGGTAGTAGGCAGTCGCCGGATAACTAACTACGGGATGTATGTTTTGGAGCAATTTATTCCTTATCTGGTTTCCCAGGGAGTAACTATTATTTCTGGCTTTATGTATGGGGTAGATACTCAAGCTCACCGACAGTGTTTGCAGACAGGAGGGAAGACGGTGGCGGTTTTAGGAAATGGGTTGGAGGTAATTTATCCGCCGGAGAACGAAAAGCTCTATTGGCAGATTTTAAAAAAAGGAGGGGTAATTGTCTCTGAGTACCCGCCTTCTATGAAAGCAAGACTTTGGACTTTTCCTCGGCGCAATCGCTTGATGGTAGCTTTGGCAAGCTTAGGAGTTTTGGTAGTAGAGGCGGGAGAAAATTCCGGGTCTTTAGTCACCGCCCGCTGGGCAGAAAAACTCAAAAAACCTCTTTTTGCTGTTCCCGGACCGATTAATTCTTCTGTTTCTTTAGGGACCAACTGGTTGATTAAGACGGGAAAAGCAAAGATGGTAACTACTCCAGAGGAGATTTTAGGAGAAAAACACAAAAAAGATTTTTCTTCGCAAGCCAAGGGGAGTTTTTCTGGCTATTCTCCAGAGGAAAGAGAGATTTTATTGCTGTTAGCTGAAGAACCACTTTCCCTCGATGAAATAGCCGCTGCTTTGGAAAAGAGAATTGAAGAGGTTAGCCGCCAGGTGTCTCTTTTAAATTTGAAGGGGGCGATAGAGGAGAAGGGAAGTCGGTTTTGGCTGAAAGTTTCTCTTGAAAAGAATTCTTAAAGCAGGTAAACTCTGAAGAGATGAAAAAACTGTTGGATTTTTACCTTCTGGTTGTGCTGTTTCTTCTTCCTCTTGTTTTTCTTCCTTTTTTCCGCGACTTTTTCGGTTTGGGAAAAATTTTCTTTCTTTTTCCGGCGGTTGTTTTGGGGCTGATAATCTGGTTTTTTTCTTCTTATCGAAAAGAGAAGTTTGTTGTGGTTACCTCTCTTTTTTGGTGGTTGTTCTTTCTTTGGAATCTTTTTCTGGGCGGGTGGCTTTTTTTCCTTTCCCGGGGGAATCGTTATGAAGCTTTAATGGGGAGAGGAGGAGTAGCTTATCAGTGGTTGCTTTTGGGGTTAGCTTTTCTTTTAGAACAGAGTTCTCTTAAAAAGAAGCGGCGTCAGGTTATTTTTGCCTTAAGTTTATCGGGAGCTTTGCTTGCTTTAATTGCCACCGTTCTTTTTATTCTTCCCGAGGGTAGTTTCCCATTGAAACTTTTCCAGCAACGTTTAGTAATTACTGATTCTTTCTGGAATCCTTGGGGGGGAATATGGGAGCTGGTATGGTTTTTGTTCCCCTTAACTGTTTTTTTGCTTGCTTTTTTGGTAAGACGGATAAATCAAAAAGAAAAAATTGTTGATTGGCAGTTTTTCCCCTTGATTTTGGCAATTTTGGTAGGAGGAGTAATTGTAGGGTATCAATTGATAGAAAAAAAGCCGCCACTTTTGTCTTGGCGATTTTCTTGGGTGATTGCCGTAGAAAGTTTTAAACATTGGCCGTTGTTTGGGATTGGTCCGGGTCTTTTTGTGAGGGCTTTTTCTTTTTATCGCCCTGTTGCTTTTAATCAATCTGCTTGGTGGACAACTCGTTTTATCAAATCAGGTAATGTTTTTCTTCATATCTGGACAGAACTGGGAATTTTAGGGCTGATAATTTTAGGGGCAATTTTAGGAGGAATTTTAAAAACTGTTCGCAAGGAAAATTGGGAATGGAAGCTTTTTGGGTGGTTTTTGGCTTTGGGGATTATTTTCTTGCCAATTACCAAAACCTTTTTCTTTTGGCTGGTAGTTTTGGGAGCTCTTTTAACAAAGAAGCAAGAGATAAACTTAGGTTTTATAGGAAGAAAGATTTTAGGAGGTGTTCTTTTGGTTTTGATTTTAACAGGAGGATGGTTTTATCAACGGGCTTTGCGAGGGGAAGCGCTTTTTTATCGGTTTGCTATGGGGATTGCCCAGGGAAAAGCAAAAAATGGTGATTATCTAAAGGCAGAAAGGCTGTTGCCTATGGTGACTGATTTTCGCCTCTTCCGTTCTCAGGTGGATATTTCTCTTCTGAAAGATATTATTGCCCAAAACAAAGGGCAGGAATTAGACGAAAAAACAAGACAGCAAATTACTGGATTGGCTCAGGAGGCAATTGGAGAAGCAAAAGCAGCCGCGGCTCTGGAACCAAAGGAAGTTATTGTTTGGCGTAATCTCGCCCAGGTCTATAATCAGCTGATTGGCATTGCCCAGGGAGCTGATCAATGGGCAATAGCTGCTTATCAGCAAGCGGTAGCTTTTGACCCTCTTGATCCGCGTTTGCGGTTAGATTTGGGAGGAATTTATTATCTTTCAGGAGACTATGAGCAGGCCCAGCGGCAGTTTGAAACGGCGGTGAAATTAAAAACCAACTATGCCAATGGTTGGTATAATTTGGCTTGGGCGTTGAAGAAACAAAACAAGCTCCAGCAGGCAGTAGAAGCTCTTCAGCAGACATTATTTTTGGTTTCTCCTGATTCAACTGATTTTCAGAAAGCCCAAAAAGAGCTGGATGAGTGGCGAAAGGAATTAGGAGAAAAACAGGCTAAAGAGAAAGCAAAAAGAGAGAAAGGAGAGCTTCAGCCGCCTCCTGCCTCACCATCTCCGGCTGTTTCCCAACCAATTGAACTTCCCCAAGAAGCCGCTCCACCAGTAGAAAATCAGGCAACTCCTTCTGCCAATCAGTAGTTTTTAATTGATTATCCACCAGTTGAAGTGGATGTCGGCATCAAGAGGTTGATTGATAGCCACGGTGAAGAAACCATCCTCATTTTCGGTAGCGCTCTTTTTGTTTTTGATGTAAAGAACCTGGTTTTGGGTATCAGATAGGGGAGTAATATATACCAGTGATTGGGAAGTAATTTTGTTGTTTTTAATAGTTACCTGAGTTTCTCCTCTAGGAATAATTCCTTCGCCGGCGGTGGCATTGGTTTTAACCTCTGCCTCTGTTTGAGTTTCTTCTTCAGGAGAGGTATTTTCGGCGGCGGCAATAACTAGTTTGTCAGTGGTGACTTTTCGGAAGGTTGCCGAACCCGAGGCGTCAATTTGAGCGACGATTTCGTTGTCTTTGCTCTTGATAACCAGCTCTCCAAAAGCAGAATGGGGAGCAGTAACTTCTTTGGCGGCAATTTTACCGGAAACAGTAAGATTGCCGTTGATTTTCACCTCTCCACTGTCCTCGACAACAAGAATTCCGGCAAGAATATCCACTTTACCAGTACCGTTGTCTTGAAGATAAAGGACATTTTCTAAAGAATTGAGGCTATTTTTGCTGATGAGAATGTTGCTGGCTAGCAGTTGACGATTAATGATAAGATCATCCACGGTAATGCGCCCTTGGACAAGGAGGGAAGAGGAGATAATAATCTCTTCCTCGTGGTTGTTTTCAATCACTTCTTCAACAGCAGGATTTTCTTCTTGGGGAGAAGAGGACCAATTTTCTGCTTGGCCAAGAAGAGAGGTTCCGGTGGGGGTGTCAACGTCAGGTGATTCTTGCTGAGGGGAGGCAGAAGAGGAGGCAATTAGGGTGGTAAGTTCTTTTCGGATACTGGCGATTTTTTGGGCTAAAAGGTCTTTGAATGAACCTTCCTCACTGATAATTTGGTCGGCATAGAGAGCAGAAAAGCTTGCTGTCTGGGCGGCTAGCTCTTCGGTGTTGATTTTTTCTGCGGCAACAGAAGCAGCTTTTACTTCCTGGGCGGTAAGAGTTCCGGAAAAGGTGGCATTGCCGAGATTATCAATTTGGGCAACTACCTTATCCTCTTTTCCTTTAACCAGTAAGCGGTGAAATCCATCTGCACTCGGAGAGGAAGAAGGAGAGTTTAGGTTAACAACCAAGTCTTTCTCTTGGGGAGCAATTTCTTTGGTAACAATTTTTTCGGTTTCTACCACCGGGGAAATAATTTTTTCCTCGGAGA
>JAGGVZ010000049.1 GCA_021157735.1 bacterium
AAAATGACCAAAACTGAGAGCAGCGAGAAGGTAAAGAAGAGGAGGCTTGTTATCATGGATATCGCGATAAAAAACTAACCCTTTCCGAAAAGCATTCCCCAGGGTCATATAAATGCACTCATCTCCAGGAATTTCGTAAAATAGGGTTTAAGGAATGTCAAGCGCGTGCTTATATTTTTAGCGGAGACGTTCAAGGGAAAGATCCTTATGGAATTAGTGCCTTTAGAGAGTACCGCCAGCGGAAGAAAGAGAAACAGGTTGCAGGAATACAAAGGCCGTTTATCTTTTTTGTCGCCAATGAGGATCATTCCGCGTGCGGCGAATTTTTTTTAGTCTTTTTTGTTGTAAGAAAAGTCTTTTTTCCGCTCCTCTTACTAAAGCTTTTTTCTCTCTTGTAACCCCAATTAGAAAATATTGAAAAAGACCAAGCCATTGATTGAAGTTAAGTTCACTTGGAGTAGCGAGAAGGGAAAAACCAAGATCCCTAGAAAGCCTTTTTATTTGGGTGTTGGTAAAAATTTTTCTAAGAGCTACTTTAATATTTGGTTGCCGTTGAGTAAAAGCGTAAGTGACAAAATCTCTGTAAAATTCGGCATTTTTTCTAGCTACATAGGGATTCTTCCTTCGAACGAGTCGAAGTAAAACTATATCGACCTTTGGGAATGGTTTAAAATCTTTCCTATTGAAGCAATGAACTATGCTTAGGTTAAACCATGGAGTAATAAGTAATGCGGGCAGTGTCTCTTTTGGTTTACCCATAAATCTTTGTGCTGCCTCTTTTTGAATAATAAGATAACTGTCTATGGGAGGATTTTCTGCTCTGGTTAACTTTCTTATTATATCGGCAGTAAATCTAAAAGGTGGGTTGGAGAATACTTTATATTCGCCCTTTTTAGGAAGAGGGTAGGTTAGAAAGTCGCCTTGGTGAATTTCTATATTAGGAGTTTGAGAAAACTTCTCGTTTAAAAACGCACACAGTCGACGGTCTATTTCAATAGCGATCACTTTCTTACAAAACCGTGCTAATACGGCAGTGATTACTCCGGTACCTGGGCCTATTTCATAAACCACATCATTTTTTCCTATAGAGGAGGTTTCGATCAGTGTTTCTACTAACTCTGGCCTTCTTATAAAATTCTGGGAGTACAAAATGCTGGGGGGCTCTTTTGGATAATATTCTTTTTTTCTCATTTTTTTAACACGAGAGATGCATCTTAATAGTATTCTGCCATCTTTATACTTTTGGGATCAATATTAATCGTGGTTAAAGGAAACGAAATAGATGCTGAGTAGCAGAATTTATTTTCTTTAAGAGTTGGCTTTCTCTCTTTCCTTTTATTTCCGCTAGTTTTTGGGCGATGTAGGGAAGGAAAGCAGGCTCATTTCTTTCTCCCCGGTGAGGCAAGGGAGCAAGAAAAGGAGAGTCGGTTTCCAAAAGGATTTTGTTATCAGGAATGAGAGCAACAACATTCTGTAGTCCCGCATCATAGGTGAGATTTCCATCTATACCAAAGAAAAATCCGAGTTTTTCTACCTCCTTAATTCCCTTTTTGCCTCCAGAATAGCAGTGAAAAACCCCTTTCAAACGGGGAGTTTTGAATTGAGAAAGAATGTTGATAGTTTCTTTAAAAGCCTGACGACTATGGATGCTCAAGGGGAGGTCAAATTTCTGGGCAATTTTTATCTGTTCTTGAAAAAGGAAAACCTGTTCTTCAAGAGAGCGAGATTCTTCTCCAGGAGGAGGGAGAGAAAAATCTAGACCACATTCGCCAATAGCAATTACCTCTTTTTCTTGGGCGAGTTTTTCCAATCTTTTGATTTGTTCTTTTAAAGAGAGGGTTTCTCGGGGACGGGTATTTTGCGGGTGGATGCCAACAGCGGCAAAAATAACTTGGGGAAATTTTTTGGCCAAAGCAACTGCTTGCTGGGAGTCAGTCAGACTAGCCCCGACACAGATTATCTTTTCTACTTTTGCTTTTTGCGCCCGGATGATTACCTGTTTTAAATCCTTCTTGTAATCGGGAAAGTTCAGATGGGCGTGAGTGTCAATCATTTTAGGCGCGGGAACAAAACCTTTTGGGGAGCAGTTAACTTTTTTCCGGGAGCAAAAATGTGGTCTATTTTTTTGCTGGTTTCGGGAAGGAATGGAGCAAGATTAAAGCTGATATTTTGGATTTGGACAATTATTTCTGCAATAATTTTTCTTGCCTCGGCTTTTGGCTTTTCCCATGGCTTTTGTTGGTTGAGGACAAGATTGCAGGCAGTGATTTTGGTTTGCCAAAGCCAATCCAAAGCAGCCGGAAGGTTGAGGTTTTCCACCTTTGCTTCCATTTCTGGCCAGAATCTCCTTTCTCCCCGAGGGTTGGTCAAAGAAAGTCTTTCTCCTATTTTAGCTACCCGAGAGATAAGATTGCCGAGATTATTGGCTAAATCAGCGTTGTATTTTTCTTTCATTCTTTCCCAGCCAGTGTCAGCATCATCACGATAGGGGAAGCTGGTGGCGATTAAATAACGGGCTCCGTCAGCACCAAACTTTTCTACCATTTCTTCCGGATAAATAACATTTCCCAAGGACTTGCTCATTTTTTCTCCATCAATGGTATAGAAACTGTGGGCGAAGATTTTTTGCGGCAAAGGCAGTCCGGCGGAGAGAAGCATTGCTTGCCAGATAACGGTGTGAAACCAAAGAATTTCTTTGCCAATCAAATGGAGATTAGCAGGCCAAAAGTCCTTTTTTCCTTTTACAAACCGGGTGGCAGAATAGTAATTAATAAGAGCATCAACCCAGACGTAAACAGTGTGCTTTTTGTCCCAAGGAAGGGGGATACCCCACTTTACTTTTTCCCGGGAGATAGAGACATCTTCTATTCCCTCTTTAAGTTTGGCAAGGATTTCTTTTCGTTTTCCCTCAGGAAAAATGTAGTTGGTTTGGGGATTCTCGATTAAAGAAATCAGTTGGGGAGCATATTTGGAAAGGCGGAAGAAGTAATTTTCTTCGCTTTGATGGATAACTTTACTTTTGGGATGGTAGGGACAGTGACCATTAACTAGTTCTTTCTCGGTGAGGAATTTTTCGCATTCAATACAATAAAGCCCTTCGTATTTTCCCTTGTAAATATCACCCCGCTGGTGAATTCTTTCCAAAAATTCTTTGACCACTTTTTCGTGGCGAGGATCGGTGGTCCGAATGAAAAAGTCATAACTGATGTTCAGTTTTTTCCAGGCAACTTTGAACTTTTCTGAAACTTGATCACAGAAGGTTTGGGGGTCTTTTTTTGCCTTTTGGGCTGCTTGGGCAATCTTTAGTCCGTGCTCATCAGTACCGGTAAGAAAAAAAACATCATTTCCTTTTTGGCGGTAGTAACGGGCAATTATATCGGCAACAGTAGTAGTGGCCGCATGGCCGATATGAGGAGTGCTGTTAACATAGTAGATAGGCGTGGTAATAAAAAATTTTTTCTTCATTAAAATAGGACCAGTTTGCCCCTATTTCTTTTTTTCTGTTTTCTTTTTCATCGCCGGCTTTTTTCGGGTTGCTTTTTTAGCCGGTTTTTTTGCTTGGGAGGATTGATGTTTTTGGAATAATTTTGCCAATTGACTTTTTAAACGGCGGGCTTTGTTTTTATGAAAAACTCTTTTTTGGGCAGCTCGGTCAATAGCGGAATAAGCCTTCTTTAAAGCTTCTGCGGTGAGGCTTTTCTTGAAAGCTTTAATTGTCGCTTTTACTTTTTCTTTCCTGATTTTGTTTATTTTTCTTCTCCGTTGGGAACGGCGAAGAGCTTTTTTGGCTGACTTGGTAATTGGCATAGTGCTATTCTAGCAACCTGTTGTTGTTAATTCAAGACCGTGTTATATTTTGTTATGGGCTTACGGACTCTTTTTATCAATGGTCGCCGTCTTCTTTCCCGGCGTCAAAACAATATCTTTTCGGCGGCGTTAACTCTGGCAATTGCTTTTGGTCTTTCGGCTTTTTTAGGGGTAGTAAGAGATAGATTTTTGTATGCCCGTTTTTATGCTTGTTGTGCTCCTCAGTTGGATGCTTACAACGCTGCCTTTCGTCTTCCTGATTTGGTTTTTCAACTTTTGGTAATTGGGGCGCTTTCAGCCGCTTTTATCCCTGTTTTTTCCGAGAAGCTTTTACAAAATCCCCGCGAGGCTTATTCTTTGGCGCGGGCAACAGGAACTTTGCTGGCTCTTATTTTCTTACCTTTAGCAGCGATAATTTTCTTGTTTGCCCGGCCTCTCTCTGCTTTAATTACCGCTAATTTTACCGAGGAACAAATAGACACAATGGCCAATTTGACCCGGATAATGATTTTTGCCCAGTTTTTCTTCCTTTTTAGCAACTTAACAACAGGAGTTTTGCAAGTTAAAAAGAGATTTTTACTGCCGGCTTTGTCTCCTATTGTTTATAATTTGGGAATTATTTTGGGAATTAAAGTTTTTGCTAATTTTTTGGGAATTTATGGTCCTGCAGTAGGCGTTTTACTGGGGGCAGTTTTTCATCTTCTTATCCAATTGCCTTTGGCTTTAAAACTTGGCTTTTCCTTTCGGCCAGAGTTTTCTTTTCGCCGTCCTGAGATAAAAAGAATTCTTAAGCTGATGTTGCCGCGAAGTCTTTCTTTAGGTTTGGGACAAATAGAGAACACGGTGATTATGTTTTTGGCAACTACTTTTCCTCCTGGCTCTCTTTCGCTTTTGTATCTGGCGGAACATCTTAGTCAACTTTTTTCTCGTCTTTTTGGGGTGACAATTGGACAAGCAGCTTTGCCTTCTTTTTCCTCGCTAACGGCGGCGAGGAAAAATCAGGAATTTGCCAAGGTTTTTTTAGATTCTTTGTTGGAATCTTTGTATCTTGCTCTCCTGGCTGCGACGGCAGTTTTGGTTTTGCGAATTCCTTTGGTTCGTTTGGCTTTTGGAGCCCGGCAGTTTCCCTGGGCAGCTACTTTAAAAACAGGGAAAGTTTTGGCTTTTTTGACCCCGGCAATTGTGGCTAATTCTGGTATTCAGATTGCTACCCGGGGATTTTACGCTCTTCAGGATACCAAAAAACCGTTTTTTATCTCCCTTTTTTCTCTGTTAATTATCTTGCTGGTGGGTTTTGGCGGGGTTTTTTGGCTTCATTGGCAGATTTATGCTCTGGTTTTAGCTATTTCTTTGGCGGCGGTGGTAAGATTTTTTCTTCTTCTTTTCCTTATTTCCCAGAAGATTGAAGGCTTTAACTGGAAAAGAATCAGAGAGTTTTTAGGGAAAAGTATAGTTCTGGTGACCGTTTCCGGGCCGGTTTTTTGGGGAATGATGCATTTTTTGGAAAAATTTTGGCTGGATACTACCCGAGTTTGGGGGTTGTTAGTTTTGACTCTTTTAACCTTGGGGGGAGGAACTGCTGTTTATCTCTTTTTGTCTTTGCGATTGGGGATGGAGGAAGGAAAGGTGCTGTTGACTTTGTTGCGTCGTTTTTGTAATTTTCGCCAACTGTTTTTGACCTCTCAAGAGCAAATAAAAGACACAAAAGAACTTCTCGAAACACAGGGGGAGTTGTCTTAACTCCTTTTGACACCACCCCTTGTTTTTTACTATACTGAAACAAATGGCTAAAAAAGAGATTTCCCTCCTTACTAAGCCTCCTTTTGACTTAACCTTGAAGGGAAGAGTTGTTAATTGGTTGGTAACTTGGGGAAGAGCCATCTTGGTTTTGGTGGAACTGGTGGTTATCAGCGCTTTTTTTTCGCGCTTTTGGCTGGATAGAAAAAACTCTGATCTCTCCGATGATGTTCGCCAAAAAAGGGTAATTTTGGAAAATACCTTGGAGTTTGAAGAACAATTCCGTGACCTTAAGAAAAGAATGGAAGAGGTAGAAAAAATTTTGGCCCAAGAGAGAGAATTGAGGTTTCCTCTTTTGCTAATTAGTCGCTCTTTACCTGCAGGTGTTTGGTTAAAAAGTATTTCCTTTCAGGAAAACGATTTCCCGCAAGCCCATTTGGTAATTCAGGTTG
>JAGGVZ010000046.1 GCA_021157735.1 bacterium
AATACCATCTTGACTGGCGTTTGCTTCCAGCCATAGCAGGATTAGAATCTGCTTTTGGGAAAAAGCTAGTTCCTAATTCGTTTAACCCTTTTGGTTGGGGAGGAGGCTATTATTACTTTTCTGGTTGAGCAGAGGCAATTGAAACAGTAGGTCGGTCCCTTTCTGAAAATTACTATCGGCGGGGATTGGATACCCCGGAGAAAATTGGTCCAGTATATGCTCCTCCTAATCCTCGCTGGGGAATTTTAGTAAGAGCGTTGATGGAGAGAATTTCTCCTTAATCTGCCTTTCTTTTGGAGGAGCTTTATTTTTTCCCCTTGTTTGATAAAATAAAGAAGTTAGCGCCCGTAGCTCAACTGGCAGAGCACCCGCCTCTTAAGCGGATGGTTGGGGGTTCGAGTCCCTCCGGGCGCACAAAGTAAGTCCCGGAGGGCGAGAACCCCGAGGATCCAAGCTTGGAGAGGGTGTTTCCCTTGGGGAAAGGTTTTTGAGCTGATAAGAAAGGGTTCTGAGAGGAAGACCATACCGCGGTGAGAGTCCCTCCGGGCGCACAGATTACATTGGGTAGCCGTGGTGGCGGAATTGGCAGACGCGCAGGATTTAGGATCCTGTGCCCGACAAGGGCATGTGGGTTCGACTCCCACCCACGGCACTATTTTGTAATATCTTTCCCAAAATCAAAGCTTTTCCAAAGAGAAACAAAAAACTTCTTTAGTCTTTGAAAAAAGTTTGTTTTGGGACGATAAAGGACAAAGTCAGATGAAGTAATGATTGGCTTTAGAGTGATAGCCTCAAGATTTTTCCATTCAAGGGTAACTGTTTGTTGAGAAGGGGTAAGGATTTTAAAGGAAAAGCGAAACTTTCCCTTGTCTCCTGGTTCTACTTTATTGGAAGAGAAAAGACAAAGGGGAGTAATTTTAACCTCTTTGGTTTCTTCTGGAAGCCAGCAAAATTCTCCTTTTTCTCCCCAAATTTGTTGACCAGTATTTTTAATTTCTAAAATTGCTGTGTAGGGAGAGTTGGGGACGATAAAAAGAGGAAGGTTAATTTTTTCTATTTCTCCCCCATTTTCTTGTTCCGGCCACCACGATTTTTTGGGAATTTGTTGGGTAATTTTATAAAACGAATAAGGAGTTTTTTCTGCATCAACCCAAGAAAAATTAGAGAATTTTCCGTGAGGAAAGTAAAGAATAAAAGGAGTAAATGAGTAAATTTTTTTATCAGTATTCCAGATATTGAATGCTTGTTCAAAAAAATTGTTCAGCCGTTGGGCAGGATAAAAAGAACGCTGTTCCTTTTCTCCTTCACGGTGGGGCCAGCCGGTCTCGGTAATAAAAACGGGAATTTCTTTTTTAAGACCGAGTCTTTTGAGAAGTTTTATCTCTTCCCGATAACCAACAATAGTTCCCCATCCTTTATCGCTTGGTTTTCCTGCAAAACCGTGATTAGGGTAAGAATGAGAAGCTAACCCTTCTATTGATGCTAAAACCTCCGGGTTAGCGAGAGCCTGACGGTAAAATTTTTGCGGAGAAGAATATGAAGGTGGACGATGAGGAGCAACTTGATCTGCACCGGCGAAAAGAAGGAAAAAGTTTTTATCTTTTTGTTTGAAAATTTTGGAAGCAGCGAGGAAAATTTCTCCATATTCTTGAGGATTAACTTCACCTCCCCACTCTTTTCCGTGGTTAGGTTCATTGAAGACAATAATATATTTAGTTTTAGTGGGCCAGTTGAGTTGCGAGAGAAAAGTAGCTTGCTTTTTTAAGGTGAGAAGAGACGGTTTTTCCCAGGCTCCTTTTTGGGAATTGAAGTGGGTTGCCAACCTTACCAAAGGAACAAGGTGTTTCCTTCGGCATTGATTAAAAAATGTTTGCCATTGTTGATAATTAAGTTGGTCGTCTCTGATGACTATTGTAACCCACCCCCAATCTCCTCCTTGAGAGTTGACTAATTCAGCTGCCATAGAAACTTGTGAGGTATCCCCAAGGTGAATACCAAACTTGTTAATTTCCTGGGGAGAAAAAGCCTTAACCGGAGAAACACCTAGAGATGCTAAAATTATAAAATTCAAAAGTAATTTTTTTATTTTGGTCATTGGCTTATATTATATCTTTTTTGTAATGGCTGATAGAAATCAAATTCTGGAAAAAATTGCTGCTTTAGAAGAGGAAATCCGTTCTACTCCTTATCATAAGGGGACAGAGCATCATATTGGGTTGTTAAGAGCCAGGATTGCTAAGCTAAGAGAGGAACTTTATCAACCAAAGAAAGGGGGAGGAAAAGCAGGATGGGGAATAAAAAAAGAGGGTGATGCTAGTTGCGTTCTTGTCGGTCCACCTTCAGCGGGGAAATCTACTCTTCTTAATGCTTTAACAGGAGCAAATTCCAAGACTGGTTCTTATGATTTTACTACTTTAAGAATGATTCCCGGAGTGATGTTCTACCGAGGAGCGAAAATTCAGATTTTTGATTTGCCCGGATTAATAGCGGGAGCTTCCCAAGGAAAAGGAGACGGTAAACAGATTATTTCTGCTATTCGAGGGGCAGATTTAGTTATTTTAGTGGTGGATGTAACTCGTCTTCATTTATTTTCCGAAATGAAAGAAGAACTTTCTCGGGCTGGAGTGAGACTTAATCAATCCCCTCCAAAGATAAAAGTTAAAAAACTGTCTCGAGGAGGAGTGAGAATAATTAACCCTTATCATAATTTCCCTGAAGAAACTTTAATAGAGATTGCTTGCGAGTTTGGGATTAAAAATGGAGAGATTATTTTTCAAGAAAAAATAGATTCTTTGGAGAAAGTAATTGATGTCTTGATGGGAAATAGGGCCTATTTACCCTGTTTAGAAGTAGTTACCAAGATAGATTTGCAGCCTGGTTTCAAAGGAAAAGGGGTGGTGGGGGTAAGTGCTTTGAAAGATATAGGCTTGGAGAAGTTAAAAGAAGCGATTTGGGAAAAAGTAGGACTGATTAGAGTTTATTTAAAAAAAGACAAAAAAAGTCGTCCTGATTTTTCTCAACCTTTAATTTTAAAGAAGGGAGTCCAGGCGATTGAGGCGGCGGAGGCAATTTCTTCCCAATTGCGAGAGGAAACGAAAAGGATTTTTATTTGGGGACCGGGAGCAAAATTTCCGGGACAGGAAATTCCCTTTTCCCATCCTTTAAGAGACGGAAGCATTCTTTTCTTTGAAAAGAGAGTTAGAGATTGAGAAGCCGGGAAGTTATTTTAACGGAGACAATTTTTCCCTGAAGGTTTTGGGAAGAGGGATAGGTTATTCCGATATAATTATCTGTTAAGCCGTACCATTTCTGAGGAGCAACTTGTTCCAAAAAAAGTACAGGAAAAGTCTTTCCTATTAACTTTTCTTTAAAGGCTTTTTCTTTCTCTTTTCCTATTTTTCTAATTAAAGCAGCTCTTCTTATTTTTTCTTCTTTGGAGACTCTTCCCCACTCTTTTTCCATTTTTGCCGCCGCTGTTCCCGGTCGAGGGTTATAACGAAAAACATGGAGGCGGGAAAAAGGTAATTGCTGGATAATTTTTACTGTTTCTTTGAACTCTTTTTCCGTTTCTCCGGGAAAACCAACAATAATGTCGGTGCCTAATCCTAGAAAGGGGTTATCTTGGGTTAATTTATCGACAACTTTGAGGTATTGAGACAGGTGGTAGGGGCGATTCATCTTTTTAAGAATTTTTTCCGAGCCGGATTGGAGGGGGAGGTGAAGATAGCGGGAAAATCGCGGAGAGTTGGTTTGCCATCGCTTTTTAAGAAAGTTTATTAAAGAGGGAGAAATCCCTTCTGGGTTTAGGGAACCAAAACTAATCCGAGGCAAAGAGGTTTCTTTTTCTATCTTTCTTAGAAGAGTTAAAAGAGAAAAGCTCTTCCCCCGGTAGAAGGAGAGGTTGGTTCCGGTAAGGACTACTTCTTGAAAGCCCTTTTTTTCTGCCTGTTTTATTAAATAGATTGCTTTAGCGGGAGGAAGAGAAATTAGCGAAGAACGGAGGAAAGGGACGATACAATAAGTGCAAAACTGGCGGCAGCCACTTTGGATCCGGAGAAGAAAGCGGTGGGAGCGAGGAAAGGGATGATTGATTTGAAAAGAAAAAGGACAGTTAATTTTTTGAAGAATTTTTTCTTTTTCTGGATTATCAAAAGTAAAGGAGGCAAAAGAAAACGCCTGAGGAGAAAAACTTACCCCGCAGCCAATGGGAATAATTTTTGCCTGAGGATAGCGTTTTTTTAACAGTTTTGCCGTTCTTTTTGACTCAGCAAATCCTTTTTGGGTGACAGCGCAAGTGTTAATGATTATCAGATAGGGAGAAACAGAATCACTTTTCCAACCTTGTTTTTCTAGCCAACCAGCGATAGCAAGAACTTCGGCCTGATTGGTGCGACAGCCTAAGCTTTTAACCAAAAAAGTTTTTCTGGGAGCATGGTCAATTATTTCTTTAAATTTTGAGATACTCATGCCTTAACTCCTCCAAACAGTTTTCTTTAATTGCTTGTCTTATTTGTTTCATCAGCTGGGTAAAGAAATAGAGATTGTGAATAGTAAGAAGGCGATAGCCTAAAAGCTCTTTGCTTTTGAAGAGATGATGGAGATAAGCACGGGAGAAGTGACGGCAAGTGTAACAACGGCAGTCTTTTTGTAAAGGAGAAAAGTCAGTTTTATATCTTTTTTTGGTGATATCCAAAGGCTTAGCAACCTTTTTGGCTAGAAACTTTCCCATCCTAGCTAGTCGTGTGGGGATAACACAATCAAAAGTGTCAATTCCTCTTTCTACAAAATCAAAGATATCGTCTATTTGCCCTACTCCTAAAAGGTGTCTTGGTTTTGAGGAAGGAAGGTGAGGAATTATCCAATCCACCACTTGGCGCATCTTTTCTTTCGGCTCACCTACAGAGACACCGCCGATGGCAATTCCATCAAAATCCAAAGAAGCAATAAATTTGGCTGATTGTTCTCTGAGATTTTTAAAGTAGCTTCCTTGGACTACTCCATAGAGGAACTGGGGTGTTTTTTGTTGTTGGTTAAGCTTTTGATGGGTTCGAAGGGAAATTTCTGCCCAGCGGTGGGTTCTTTCAAGAGAGAGGCGGGCTTTTTCTTTGGAGATTGGATAAGGGAGGCAGTCGTCAAAAGCAATAATTAAATCTGCTCCTAGTTGATGTTGAATGGTAATAGACTCTTGGGGGCCAAGGAAGATTTCTTTTCCATCTATCGGAGATCGGAATAGAACACCGTTATCTTGGATTTTAACCAGTTTTCCTCCAAAAAGTTCATCCTGATTTTTGGGGCGAAAATGGGGTTGCCCAAGGCTAAAGACTTGAAAACCACCCGAGTCGGTAATAATGGGCCCTTTCCAACCACAAAATTGATGTAATCCTCCGGCTTTTTGAATTACTTCTGGTCCCGGGCGAAGGAGCAAATGATAAGTATTGGCAAAGAATATTTGTACTTCCAATTGAGAGAGTTCCTCGGGCGAGAGGCTTTTAACTGAAGCATTAGTCCCCACGGGAATAAAAGCAGGAGTTTCTATTTCCCCATGAGGAGTTTTAATAATCCCTAACCTTGCTTTGGTTTTTTTACTTTGGTAAATTTTCTGAAAAAGAGACATTTTTCTGGGAATATGATATCATTTCTTAAAAGGAGGAGTCGCCTAGCGGCCGATGGCACCGGTTTGCTAAACCGGGTCCCCTAAAAAGGGACACGCGGGTTCGAATCCCGCCTCCTCCGCTATTTTAATGGATATTTTTCTTTCCCCACCAGTAGCTTTTCTCCTAATTATTTTTTTAGGAGCAGTTATTTTTTATCTTGTTTACGTGTTTTTTATCCATGAAGGCCCTGTTTATCTTCCTTCTTCGTTTTCTGTGGCCGAGAAAATGATGGAACTGGCAGGAGTGAAAAAGGGAATGACGGTATTAGACTTGGGTTCTGGGGACGGAAGGATTCTGTTTGCTGCCGCTAAAAGAGGGGCACGGGCAATAGGATACGAAATCGACCCTTTTTTAGTCTTGGAGACTAGAAAGAAAGTAAAAAAAATGGGATTGCAAAAATTGGTAAGAGTCCATTGCCAGAGTTTTTGGAAGGCCGATTTTAATCAGGCCGACGTTATTGCTGTTTATCTTTTACCTAAGTATATGGAAAAACTGGAGAAACTTCTTAAAAAGAGGCTAAAGAAAAAGATTTTGGTAGTTTCTAATTTTTATCGTTTTCCCCATCAGTCTCCGCTTCTTCAAAAAGGGCGGGTGATTCTTTACGAATTTCCTTAGTGTCCCTGGGGAGAGTCGAACTCCCGACCTTCCGCTTAGAAGGCGGACGCTCTATCCATCTGAGCTACAGGGACTGGTGTCGGAGCGGCGGGACTTGAACCCGCGACCTCAGCGTCCCAAACGCTGCGCGCTCGCCAACTGCGCCACGCTCCGGATTTTGTGCCGCGGGAGGGATTCGAACCCTCACGCCCTTGTGGGGCACAAGATTTTAAGTCTTGCCTGTCTGCCAATTCCAGCACCGCGGCTTATTTTTGATTTTCTAGCTTTTCCTCAATTTCTGCTAAGACCTTTAAAATCTGCTGTTGATAGTGTTGATTTTTCTCTTCCAAATCAAGAATTTTATCGACAATATCCTTTTCTCGTTTTTGGGCAGCTGCTTCTCGCCGATCTCGAGCAATTTCCGCTTTGTTAGAGGCAATCAAAAGAAAAATACCAATAAAGATTGCCTCTAAAGAAACAGCGAGAGTGAGGATATTAATATCAAATTTGTAAATGAGCCAAAAAGCAAACCAGGCAGCGTGGAGAATGACTCCTAGCCAGCTGCCAGCAATTTTGCTCACAAACGCGAGCGTAATTTTCTCTAATTTTTCTAAAGGCTTTTCTTTCTCTTCCACGCGGTTCGGGGACGTGGATTCGAACCACGATTCGCAGCTCCAAAGGCTGCTGTCCTACCGTTAGACGATCCCCGAATGTAGGAGCGGCGGAGGGGATTTGAACCCCCGACCTTCTCCTTGGCAAGGAGACGTTCTGCCAGCTGAACTACCGCCGCTGGTAATGAGCTAGGAGCGGGAGACGGGATTCGAACCCGCGACCTTCTCCTTGGAAGGGAGATGCTCTACCAACTGAGCTACTCCCGCGCAACTGGGTGCCGAGGGTCGGAGTCGAACCGACATCCCGGGTTTTTCAGACCCGTGCCGTGACCGGCTTGGCTACCTCGGCAAAATGCCTATTTATAGGAAAAATTTTAACGTATATTTTTTAAATTATACAATATTTGCTCTGTTTTTAAAAGGGTGCCGAGGGGGGGATTTGAACCCCCACGCCCTATACGGACACAGCCTCCTCAAGGCTGCCTGTCTGCCAATTCCAGCACCTCGGCTCACGATAAATATAATATCAAAATCCTCTTTCTTTAGCTACTTCAGTGGCCGCTAGAGGACTCGAACCTCTGACCTTCCGGATGTAAACCGGACGCTCTAACCAACTGAGCTAAGCGGCCTCAGTGCCAGAGGGGGGATTTGAACCCCCACCCCCAAAATGGGGACACGCTCCTGAAGCGTGCCTGTCTGCCAATTCCAGCACTCTGGCTTTGAGGCGTATTTCAATTTTAACAAAGAGAGTCTAGTAGTTCAATTGAACAGCTGTTTTTTGACAAATATTATAGGTAGTAGGATAAAAAAGAAAAATGGCCGGCACCTCTTCGGAGAGAAACTTTTGAAAATCCCAATAAATTCTTTTTCTTTCCTCTTTATTAAGAATTACTCTCCCCTCCTCTAGTAGTTTATCTATTCTAGGATTAGAGAACTTGGTGATATTAGCCGGTTGGTTGGAGTGCCAAAACATATATTGATCGGGATCGGGAGGAATGACACCGTATCCCAAGATGACATCAAAATCTTGGTTTTTAGGAATAAACGGAAGAATTTTAAGTTCGGTTTCGATTCCCAAGTTCTCTTTCCAATCTTTTTTAATTTTTTCTCCCCAGTCGGAGAGTTCAAAGGTAGTGGTAATTTGTATTTTTAAATTCCCCGAAAGAGTAGCTTCTTTTTCCGCTTTTGAAAAAAGCTCCTTTGCGTGTTTAGGAGAAAATGGGTAAGTTTTGACATTAGGATTATAGGCCCAGGAAAGAGGAGAGATAGGAGTTAGAGCCCGAACCGACTCTTTTGGTTTATGGATACTGTAAGCTAATGCTTGACGAAATCTCTTGCTATCAAAAGGAGATTTGGCGGTGTTAAAAAAAATAGCCACATATTTTTTGGTCGATTTTTTAGGAGGAGAAATAGTTAAGTTGGGCCAACCCCTAATCGGTTCTAAAGAAGAAAGACCATAGGCGCAGTCTATTTCCCCTAGCTTTAAAGCAAGAAGAAGTTCTTTCTCTCCCGGATAAAAGCGGAAGGTAATTTTTTTGGGAACTTTGTTGGGGTTCATTGCTAATAAATCTAGACGGGAGAAAAAACCAGCATTAACCCGAAGAGAAGTCACTTTATAATCTCCCAGGCCCACAAGATTTTCTTTAAATAAAGGAAGGGAAACTAGCGCTGGCAAGGGGGCAAATGGTTTTTCCAAATCAAAAGCTAAAGTGTAGTCGTTGACGGGGAAAATTTTTACCCCCTCTATTTGGTAAGAAACGTCTTTTGCCTTTAGAGGAGTTTTATCTTGCCAGTGAAGCAGAGGGTCAAGGTGAAAAAGATATCTTTTTCCCTGATTCTTAATTTCCCAAGAAGTAGCTGCTCCAGGGAGAGGGTTGTCGTTTGAAGAAAGCTTAGTGAGTCCGAAAGAAATTAGTTTGGTGATTTCCAAAGGAAGAGTCTCGCGATTATATTTCCCTATTACCCCAACTACCAAGCGCGAAGGAAAGATTTTTTGTTTCCAAGAAATGAGTTTTTTTTGAATAAAAAAGAAAAAGGCACCAATAACTACTCCCAAGAGGATAAGCTTAAAGTTTCTTTTGATAAAAAGGACGGCAATTTTTAAATTGGTTTTAAACGCCATTCTTTAAGTTTATGCTCCTGCCGCCAGTCTTAAAAAAGAGATAATCAAAAAGATGAAGATAATGGACAAAGTTGCCACAAAAGTTATTTTTTCCCATCCCCTTTTGGTTACCTCAGGAGCGAAAAAGGAGGTATAACTGGTTCGGTCATCAGCCGGTTCTTGGAGAAGGATGAAAATAATAACCAGAAGGGCAAAGACGGCTTGAAGAATAACTAAAATCATTTTTTAAGAATCCAGTTAATAGTACTAACGGCAAGGTTGAAAAGAAAGGAAAGGAGAATAAAGGTGGTAAAAAGAGAAAACTGAACAGGAGCAATTATTAACCCCTGACGATTAATCCCCGGAAAGTAATAAGCAGAAATGGAAAAACCGGGAATAAAAACACTAACCAGGTAAAAGCCCGCAACATTAATTACCCACCGCAGCAACCCCAGAGTAAGAAGATTAATAGGCAAAAGAAGAAGTTTCAAGACTGGTTTTAAGAGAAATTCGAAGGCAACAAAAGCTAATCCGGCAAGTAAAAGGGTTTTAATTCCTTGTTGAAAATGAATTGCTCCTGTTGCTTCGGCAATTATCTTCAGTGCCAAGATGGTAATAAACCAGGCCCGAATAACCTTTTTCATTTTTTAAAAGCTTAACAAAATTACCCCCTTTTTGCAAATAAACCCTTTGCTTTCCAAAGGAGAAAGAAAAAAAGAAAGATGCTTCCACTAACAACAAGAATTTTCCCGAGCAGTTTTTCCTGACTAACAAAAAAGGGTAATGAAAGCGATTTTTCTTCTCTAAATGAACCAAGAGAGAGTGATATTTCTACCGCTGGTTTGTCTATTAACTGCTTCCACCACGGAGGGAGAGGAACAGTGATTTTTTCCTCCCCTAAAGGAGGGAGAAATTCCACCGTTTGGGCTGTTTTTTCTTTTCCCGGAAGAACAATTTCTAACTTTAGATTTTCTACCGGATGCAAGTTTTTATTTTTAATGACAATCTCCCCCCAAGAGAGATTTTTAAAAAGAAAAGAGCTTTCTTTTTTCCGTTGAAAAGAGAAAGAGAGATTTTGAAGGGTTTTTTTGGGAAGAACTACTACTGGTTGACGGGCAAAGCTTACCTGAATGGTTTTTTCATTAGGAAGAGAAAAATTTCCCGGCGGTGACGGAGAACTGCTACTGGTCCCGTGGATGACAAAGGCAAAATGGTTAAAATCAAAGTTGTGAAAGTAATCTACCCCTCCGGTAGTTTTTTCCCAGGTAGGATCAACCTGAACCCATTCTTTTCTGCTTTTATCCCAATACTCCGGCCAAGCGTGGAGAATATTTTTTTCCAGAGAAAGGGGTTTTAACTTGGGATTGTTGGTGTAAGCAAACCCTTCGATTTCCCGAGCAGGAATACCTGCTGCCCGACAAAGGGCAATAAAAAGGTCGGTAAATTCTGTACAAACACTCTCCTGAGGTCTAGCTAAAGCGGCAACAGCCCCTTTTCTTTCTACCTTTTCATTAATCGCCTGATAGTCATACTGAAGGTGAGAAACCACAAATTGGTATATCTTCTGAGGGGTTTTTAGTTCTTGAGCAAGACGAATAATTTGCGGGTGGGAGGTTTCCCAATATTGGTCTTCTTTTAAAAAAAGAGGAAGGGTTTTTTCTTGGTTGTAAAAACTTGTTTTCTGGGGAGAGGCAAAAATCTTAACTTGGCCTTGGACGGTAACCGTGAATTTTTCCCGCGGCGAAAGAAGATATTCTCCAAGCCAGTTTCCGTTTTCATCAAGAAAAATTCTTTTCGGGAGAGGGTCTATCTTTGTAAAAATTACTTCCTGGTAGTTAGTTTGGGGAGGAAGAGGAATAATGCTTTCCCCCGGCTCATTGTGAGGGTTAGTAAGCAGATATTTGAGAGCAAAATCGAAACTTTGGAAATCACCAAAAGAGATAAGATTGTTTCCTCTCAGGGAGTTTTTTTCAAAGACAAGTTTGGTTTGGATGCCTAAGTTTTCGATTTTTTTAATCCTTGCCGAAGAGTAAGCCAATTTCCCAAAGGAGTTGGGGACGATAACCGTAAGAACAAAAGAGTTTATCTTTTCCGGATGGGAAAGTTTGGGGAGGGCAATTTCCCAGACTCTCCCTTTATGGGTTGCCCATTGAGGTAGTTGATATTGAACGTGAAAAACCAGTTTTTTTCCTTTGCCCACGACCTGCTGATTAAATCGAAGTCGTATCTCAGTGGTGTCTTTTTTCTCTTTAACTTCCGCAAGAATATTTCCTTTCTCATCCCAAGCACTAATATTTTGGACCTTTTCACTGGTTTCCAGCAGATATTCAGTAGGATAGATATTAGAAAAATTGTTAGTAAGGGTAATAGTTTGGTGAACAGTAGCATCGCCTCGGGGATTTATTTGGTAAGTCACGGCAAAATCGGTTTGAAAACTTTCCAACGCTTTTACTGGAGAGGCGGCGAAAAAAAGAAAGAGACAAAAAAGAAAGACTTTCTTCATAAATTTAATATAACCTTTTTTGAAGAAAATTTGAAGAAATTTCCTCTTGACTTCGGGTTTTGTTAGTGTTTTAATAATGGGGCAATGCCACCTATTCTTTATCGCCGTCAACGCCAAACCCTCGACTTCATCAATCAATATATCCAAAAATTTGGCTACTCCCCTACTCTGACCGAAATCAAAGAAGCTTTAGGTTTATCTTCTCTTTCTACTGTTTGCGAACATTTAGAGGTTTTGGAAAAGAAGGGCTATATTCGTCGCTATAAAGGAGCTGTCCGGGGAATAGAAATTATCGATGAAAAAAAATTGCCGGCTCTGGATAAAGGAATAGAACTGCCCGTTTTGGGATATATTGCCGCCGGCAAACCAATTGAGCCATACACCGACCCTGACGCCACCGTTTTTGTCCCCCGCAAAATGGTTTCCGGTAAAAAAAGGTCCTTTGTCCTTCAAGTCAAAGGTGATTCTATGATTGAGGAAGGAATTTTGGATGGTGATTATATTGTTGTGGAAGAGCAAAAGGAAGCCAACAACGGTGATATTGTCGTGGCAATTCTTCCCAACGGTTTTGCTACCTTAAAAAAGTTCTATCGAGAGAAGAACAGAATTCGCCTGGAGCCTGCCAATGCCAAAATGAAGCCTATTTATGTTAAAAATGTCTCCATCCAAGGCAAAGCGGTAGGAGTGATTAGAAACTTCCGTTAAAACAAGAAGATGAAAGGCACTCTTTATTTGGTGGCTACCCCCATTGGTAATTTAAAAGACTTTTCTTTCCGAGGAAAAGAAGTTCTTTCCTCGGTTGATGTTATTTTCTGCGAAGATACCCGTCGTTTTCGAAAATTGCAGGAGAAAATGGGAATTACTCCCCAGGGGAAAATCTTTTCTTTTTTTAAAGAAAATGAGGAAAAGATGACCCAAAAGGGAGTAGAGTTTTTGAAAGAAGGAAAGACGGTCGCTGTTGTCTCTGACGCGGGAATGCCCCTAATTGCCGATCCCGGTTGGCTTTTGGTAAAAGCAGCCTGGGAAGAAAAAATTCCCTTGGTTTGCGTTCCCGGACCAACCGCTTTTTCCATGGCCCTGGTTCTTTCCGGCTTTCCGGTGAAAAATTTTGCTTTCTGGGGATATCTTCCTAAAAACAAAAAGAAACAAAAAAAGATTTTTTCTCATTGGCAAAAAATGGCTTCTCTTTTTGGGTTAAACACTTTTGTGTTTTATGAGTCTCCCCATCGCCTCCTCTCTACCTTGCGCACTTTTTCCCAGGTTTTAGGGGAAAAGGAGATTTTTATTCTCAAAGAAGCGACCAAAAAGCACGAGGAACTTTTACGGGGAACACCAAAAGAGTTGTTAAAACTTTTCTCAAATAATAAAATAAAAGGAGAGTTTACTTTGGTTTGTTATCTAAGATGAAAGATAATTTTAAAAAATTAATTGAGGCAGCCAAAAAATCCTTGGAAAATCCCGGTCACTCCCCTCGTCCTCTTCCT
Source organism: bacterium (assembly GCA_021157735.1). Taxonomy (GTDB): domain Bacteria; phylum Patescibacteriota; class Microgenomatia; order UBA12405; family BS750m-G30; genus JAGGVZ01. The sequence continues at coordinate 12,948 of JAGGVZ010000046.1, forward strand.
AAAAAGGAATCGAAAAAATTTTCTGTTATTTATGTCTTCCGTCATACAGAAACTTATGATAACCGCCGCAGGGTCTTTTCCGGAAGAAGAAACACCCGCCTGACCCCCCGAGGGATTAAGCAAGCAAAACAACTGGCGAAAAAACTTAAGGACAAAAGAATAGAGCTTGCCTATTGCCCTCCTTTAATAAGATGCAAATGGACTTTGCGGGAAGTTTTGCGATATCATCCGGGCGTGAAAATCATCGTCGATCCTTTATTGGTGGAGCGCGATTATGGAGAGCTCACCGGAAAGAGCAAACTTAAACTGATGCGGGAAAATTTTGAATTAGCAGTTAAATATCGCCGCGGCTATGATTTTCCCCCGCCAGGAGGAGAAAGTTTTAAAGACGTCCAGACCAAAAGAATTTTTCCCTTCTGCCGTCGTCTGGAGAAGGAGTTGAGTAAGACAAAGAAAAATGTGGCCATTTGTTGTACTAATAACACGATGAGGTTAATCCGCATGTATTTTGAAAAATTGACTGTTTTTCAAATGCAAACTTTGGAAAATCCTTTTGGTGATTATGCTGCTTATGTAGTTAGACCTCACTGAAGCTCAGAAGACGGTTGTACTTGGCAATTCTTTCTCCCCGACAAGGGGCTCCGAACTTAACGAAATCAACATTCTCTTTAATGGCTAGGTCAACAATCCAGCTGTCATTAGTTTCTTCTCCGCGATGGGAAACAATAGTTTTTAGACCATATCGTTTGGCAACAGCAATCGCTTCTGTTGCTTGAGAAATGGTTCCTTGCTGATTAGGTTTGATGATTACCGCATTGAAAAGTCCCTGTTCTCCTCCTGTAGCTATTTTTTCTGGATTTGTAACGGTTAAATCATCAGCAACAATCATTATCTCTTCTTTTATCTTCTTTGCCTCTTGAAAGAAAACTTTCCATTCTTCCTTTTTTGTTTCGGGAAGGGGGTCTTCAATACTTACCACCCGATAACGTCGCACAATATCAAGGAGCGTAGAGGGGGAGGGGGGAGAAGTATCAGCAGCCACATCCAAAGCCAGCGGCAGTTCTGTCTCTTCTTCTAATATTTTGATAACCTCTTCCTCGTTGTTGATGCCGAAAGGAGAAAATCCTCCCTCACTCCCTACTGTGGTCGCCAGGCCCTCTTTCTCCAACCGCTTTTTTACCTTTTCATAAGCATTTTTTCCCTCCTCAATGTTACTCACAATCACCATAAATTCCTGAATTTTTAAAGCGGGGTTTCCATGTTTTTTCCCTTCAAAAACAAGCATCATCATTTGGGGTAATTGAGAAGGAGAAGGTAAGGGTTGGGATTTAAAAAAGGCAGCGGAAACAGCCAAGGTAGCATTGCTCCCCCACGAGGGATTGTTCAGGAGTCTATCCAGTTCCTCCTGGGTTTGAGGAGAATTTTTCCTCAAAAGAGGGGAAATTTCTTTTTCTATTTGAAAAATAGCTTTCTCTGGAGAAACAGATTCTTTTTCTTCTTTTCCCCGGGAGATTCCCTGAGGAACAGCCGCTACAAATTCTCCTTTATCGGTAAGTAATTTACACTCTATAGTCCAATTTCCCGCTGAATTAAGAATTTTTCGCGCTTTTATTTCTTTAATTTTCATCTTTTTCCGCGGCGGATTTTTCTTTCCACCCAATAAACAATTTCTCGGGTTCTTTCAATGGCATCAGGATTTACCGAGATACTGGTAATTCCCCAACGAACCAACTTTTCTACCAGTTCGGGATAATTACTAGGGGCCTGGCCGCATATAGAACTGGTAATGCCGTTTTTATTAGCGATTCTAATCACCCTCCTTAGTGACCAAAGGACAGCTTTGTTTCTCTCGTCAAAAACTCCTGCTACTTCACTGTTGTCCCTGTCCACTCCCAGAGTAAGCATTGTGAGGTCGTTGGAACCAATTGAAATTCCATCAATTCCTGCCTCAATAAAATCTTGGAGGAGAATCACATTAGAGGGGATTTCCACCATCATCCACAATTTAAAGCTCGGACTCCTGGTTAAACCTACGGAAGCAAGAATTCTTTTTATCTGAATTAGCTGTTCTGGCGTCCTTACGAAAGGCACCATTAGCCAGAGGTTTTTCAGTCCCATTTTGTTACGGACTTTTTTGATAGCCTCCAGTTCTAATTGGAAAACTTCCGGAGAGGTTATATAGCGGATTGCTCCCCGAAAGCCAAGAAGAGGATTTTCCTCATGGGGTTCAAATTTCTCCCCTCCTTGAAGATGGCGGTACTCGTTAGTTTTAAAGTCGGTCGCCCGATAAACAACAGGGCGGGGGTAAAAAGCCCGGCAGAATTTAGCAATTCCTTTGGCCAATTCATTGGTGAAAATCTCCCCTCGCTTTTCTTCAAGTAATTTTTTGGGATGAACACCAATGCCGGCAATCATAAATTCTGCTCTTAGCAAACCAACCCCATCAACTTTCTCCTGGGCAACTCTTTTTGCTAAACTTGGCTCTCCCAGATTGACATAAATTTTAGTCGCCGTTTTTACATTTTTAGGCAGAACCTTTTTCTTTATTATCTTTTTCTTTTTAACTTCCCCTCGATATATTTTCCCGTTGGTGCCATCTACGGTAATAATTTCTCCCGTCTTGATAATTTTAGTTGCCTTTCCTGTTCCCACCACACAAGGAATGGCCAGTTCTCGGGAAACAATCGCCGCGTGAGAGGTTTGCCCACCTTTATCGGTAACTATTCCCTTTGCCAACTGCATCGCCGGGACAAAATCAGGACTGGTCATCACCGTTACCAAAATATCGCCCTTTTTCACCTTTTTAATTTCTTTAGCTGAAAAGATAACTTTTGCCGGTCCAGTTGCTATTCCCGGTGAAGCCGCTTCTCCCTCCAAGAAAAGCTCCGCTTCTTTTATTTCCTTTTTAGAGGAAGAGGGAGACTTTTTCTTTAAAGTAGTAATCGGTCGTGTTTGCAGGATGTAAAGTTTATTTTTTTCCATTCCCCACTCGATATCTTGGGGGAAGAAGTAGTGTTTTTGAATGGCAATTCCCAGCTTCGCTAATTCAATAATTTGGAGACTATTTAATTTTTGGACATTTTGCAGACTTCTGGGAACAGCAACTTTGGCTGTTTTCCCCCTGATTTTAATCAGCTGAACTTTTTGGGGATGGACCTCAATTTTGGTAATTTTTAAACTCTTTTTATCAACACAGTAATGGTCAGGAGTGACTGTTCCTTGAACAATAAGTTCTCCTAATCCCCAAACTGCCTCGCACACCAAGGTGTTTTTGTCATTGGTGATGGGATCGGTGGTAAACATTACCCCGGATACCTGCGATTGAATCATCTTTTGAATGGGAACGGCAATTCCTACCCGAAAATGGTCAAAGTGGTTTTTTTGCCGATAAAAAATTGCCCTGGGGGTGAAAAGGGAAGCCCAACAGTCGCGGACCCGGTTGACTACACTTGCCTCTCCCCGGACGTTAAGGAAAGTTTCTTGCTGTCCAGCAAACGAGGCGTCGGGGAGATCCTCAGCAGTAGCGGAGGAACGAACAGCCACATACGCTTGCTTTAATCCTCCCAGCGAGCCTAGTTTTAGGTAAGCTTTCATAATCTGTTTGGCAATTTCCTCGGGAATGGGAGTATTTTTAATAAGTCGTTGTATTTTCTCTGCTGCCTCCTGAAGTTCGGTTACATTTTCTGGATTAAGAACCTGAAGAATTTCTTCTATTTGTTTTTGTAAGTTACCGGCTTTGAGAAAATCGAAATAAGCATCAACAGTAACGACAAATCCCGGAGGAACAGGTATTCCTATTTGGGTCAACTCCCCCAAATTTGCTCCCTTTCCACCGGCGATGGGAATATCCTCTTTGGTAATCTCCTCAAACCACCGGATATATCTTTTCATTGCCTTCATTTTAAAGAGTTGCCAATAAATTGACAAGGGCTAATTCTAGTTCGGGAATTTCTCCTTTTCTGTTTTTATATTCCAAAGTAATTAGTTGGGAGTAGAAAGAAACGAGTTTGTCTTCGGGAAACTTTTCTTTTTGAGAAAGAAGTTTCTTTTTCTGCCAAGGCGGAAGGTTGCTTTTTGGAGAAAGGACAAGAAGCTGATGACAATGTTTTTTAAGGAAATAAAAAACCAGTTCTAGGGGCTGTTCTTTGATAACTTTTTGGAAAAGAGGAAGAAAAACAGACTGGTTACCAGGAAAAATGGATTCCAAGAGCTTAAAGATGATTTTGGGTTGGGGAAAATAAAAAGTTTTCAACTGGGGGAAGTGCTTTTTTAAAGTCGCAGAAAGACTGGTCTTTTCCTTGTCCCAAAAAATAATCATTTTTTTGGCGGAGAGAAAAGAAAAAAGAACTTCTTTGTCTTTGGGAGAAAAGCTTTTTAGCTGGTTAATCAAATAGATGTTGGTTTCCGGGAAAAAGGAAAGAGAACGGGCTTTTTCTTGGAAAGAAAGGGGATTAAAAGAATTTTTTTCGATGCTGACTACTTTTGCTCCCGGTGTTTTTTCTCGCAGCCAAGATAAAAGACTAGAGACCTTGTTTTGCACCAATAAAACATTATCGCCATAAACATAAAAAGCCATCATTTTTGTCTCTTTAAAGTTTATTCAGTTACTTTGTAGACTAAATCGCCTTCTTTGACCGGTTGTTCTACCTTCATCCCTACCGTATCTCCTTTTCTTGCCGTTTGAATTGGCTCGTGTTCTATCTGCATTGAGGTAACCTCTTGAGTAAAGCTATTTCCGTGCCCTTCTATTTTAATGGTATCGCCAACAGAAATACTTCCTTCTGTTACCTCTACCACCGCTACCCCAATTTTGTCAAAATAATGAGTAACCTTTCCTACCTGCATATCAGCCATTTTTCTCACCCCCTTTCTTAATTAATTCTATCATAATCTTTTTAGGAGGTTTTAAGAACGGTTAGCGCATGGCAGATAGCTACCCCCAAAGCATCGGCAGCGTCATCGAAGTGAGTCTTTTTCTTCGGAGGAGTGCGGAATTTAAGGAGTCGTTTAACTGTTTTTTTCATCTCCTCTTTTTTTGCCCAGCCATTTTGCGTTACTACTGATTTTATTTTTAAAGGTGCATATTCGAAAATCTTTAAAGCATTGTTAACGGCAGCAAGACGAATTACCCCAATTGCCTCACTCACCCTCATAGCTGTTTTAGCGTTGTTGTAAAAAAAGAGTTTTTCAATGGCCATTATTTCTGGTTTTTGCTCTTTGATAATAAACTCTGTTTGTTGGTAAATACTTTGGAGACGAATGTTAGGATCAATGTCTTTGGAGGTCGTTATCCAGCCAAACTTGACTAGCTTGATTTCTCCTTTAGAATTGACATCAATGACGCCGAATCCGGTTGTTGCTGTTCCCGGATCAATGCCTAGAATTCTCATTGTTGAATATAGTATAATTAATCTGATTAAAAGGAACAAGAGCAAGCCGCTATCGTCTATCGGCTAGGACGCCACCCTTTCAAGGTGGCAAGGCGGGTTCGACTCCCGCTAGCGGCACAAAAAAGACTCGCGGAGGAATTACTCTGCTGGAAAAGGAGAAAAAAGAAAGGTTATTTTTTCTTTCTTAGGAAGTAGAGTTTGCTTCTTCTGATTTTGTTGCGGATTTTTCCGACTACTTTAAGGCTACTAATCCAAGGAGAATTAAGGGGAAAAATTCTTTCTATTCCAATATTTCCTTCGCCGATTTTTCGCACCGTAAACATTTTGTTGTCCCCCTCTCCTCTAATCTTAATTACCGTTCCCTGAAAAGGCTGGACGCGCTTTTTCCCTCCTTCTTCAATAATGTAGTTTATTTTGACAACGTCCCCCACCTTAAAACTGGTATCTTTCCATTTTGCTTGATTCATAGCGGTAATATTGTAGCATTGCTTTTGGGAAAACTCAATGAGAATTATTACCGCTTTTAAGGATTGTCTGAATAGCTTTTTCTAGTTCTTCGCTATAATTTACTCCTCCATTGAACCTGATTGTCTTTCCGTTGGGAAATTCAATAATGCAAGGAGTTTTCCCGGGGTTGTTTTTCAAAAGGGTGTTGAGCCTCACTAAGGATTGGGTGCTAAACCCAGGAGGAATTTTAATTACCAAACTGGAGTCTTCTTTAAAATCTTTGGGGTGAACAATTTTTTCTGCAATCAAGGAAACACGATCCTCTCTTCTGTCCACCTTTCCCTCAACCAAAATTAGTTGGTTGTCCTGAAGGAGTTCTTTTACTTCTTGGAAAATTTTAGGGAAAACCACGGTCTCGATTTGTCCGGTGTCGTCTTTAATCTGGACAAAAGCCATTTCTTCATTAGTTCTTCGGGTGACTGTTGTTTTCACCCGAAGAATAATTCCCACTACTCTGGTTCGACCACTGGTTTCCTCACCGTCCAGTTGGCTAATGGAATGAAAAGCAAGTTTTTTGTATTGGTTTATTTGCTTTTGAAGAGGATCTTCAGTGAGGTAAAATCCGAAAAGTTCCTTTTCAAAACTTAAAATTTCTTGAAGAGAAAATTCTTCTACTTCAGGAAGAGAAACAGCCATTGGCTGGGGATTGCTATTGCTGTTTTCTGAAGAATTCCCCTGATCGAACAGGCTGGTTTGTCCCGAGGCTTCTTGCCGTTGTTTCTCCTCTGCTCTACTCCTCACCTGGTCCAGAACCATCAGTAAAGCCGCTCTTTTTCCAAAGCGATCCATTGCTCCTGCCTTAATTAAGCTTTCAATTACCTTTTTGTTTATTTTTTGGGTGTTGGTCCGCTGGCAGAAATCAGCTAAAGAACTGTACGGTCCCCCTTTCTCTCTGACTTGGAGGATTTCCTCTATTGCTGCCTCGCCGACATTTTTTATTGCCGAAAGTCCAAATCTAATTGCCAGTCCTTCTTTTGATTCCGGGTCCTTTTCAATAGTAAAGCCTTCATGGGAGAGGTTGATATCGGGGGGAAGAACCTTAATCCCCATCCGTCGGCACTCCTGAATTGCCAGGGGAATTTTAACATCTTTTGCTTGTTGGGTACCAGAACTAGCTTCGGCAGTAAGCAGGGCGGCCATAAATTCTACCGGATAGTTGGCTTTCATCCAGGCTGTTTGGTAGGCAATCATCGCGTAAGAAACAGAATGGGCTTTGTTAAATCCGTAGCCAGCAAATTTTTCTATTAAAGACCAAACGTTTTCGATTACCTTCTTATCATATCCTCTTTCTAAGGCTCTTTTGGTGAACCTCTCTTTTTCCTTTTTCATTAACTCTATCTTTTTCTTCCCAATAGCCCGGCGGAGGATATCGCCTTCTCCGAGGGTATATCCGGCCATTACCTGGGGGATTTCCATACACTGTTCTTGGTAAACGGCAATGCCATAGGTTTCGGCAAGAACTTTTTCTAAATCTGGATGGGGATAAGTGATAGTGCGAGGGTTTTTCTTGCCCCTGATAAAATCATCAATAAATTGCATTGGTCCTGGCCGGTAGAGAGCGACCATAGCAGCAAGATCAGAGAATCGTGAGGGGCGGAGCTTTCTTGCCACCCTTCTCATTCCCTCACTTTCCAGTTGGAAAACACCGGTAGTTTCCCCTCGGGAGATCATTTCGTATACTTTTTTGTCGTCAAGAGGGATTTCTGAAATATCCACATCTATTCCCCGGGTGGCTTTTACGAATTGATGAGCTTTTTCCAAAATAGTTAAATTCCGCAATCCCAAGAAGTCCATTTTTAAAAGGCCAACAGCGTTGTCCGAGACATTCAAATCTAGAGAGTACATATCATATTGGGTGGTGATTCCTCCCCCCTTGCTATCTAATTGAAGAGGAGTATAGTTAACTAGTGGTTTATCAGAAATGACTACTCCGGCTGCATGAGTAGAGGCGTGACGCGCTACCCCGGTAAGTTTTTTGGCCAGGTCAAGAATTTTTCTTACATCAGGGTCGCTTTCATAGGCAGATTTTAGCTCGGGATTTTCCTCCATCGCTTGGTCGATAGAAATTTTCTTCCCCGGAGCGGCTGGGATCATTTTGGCAATTCTGTCCCCTACTGAATACGGATGCCCTAAAGCCCGAGCTACATCTCTGATTGCTAATCGAGACTCCATCGTTCCAAAAGTGATAATTTGGGCCGTGTGGTCTTCACCATATTTTTTCCGGACATATTCAATCACCTCATCGCGACGATCATCAGGAAAGTCAAGATCAATATCAGGAGTTGATTTTCTTTCCGGATTTAAAAATCGTTCAAAAGGCAGTTTATGGTAGAGAGGATCGATAGAAGTAATTCTTAAAATATAAGAAACGATAGATCCGGCCGCACTTCCCCTTCCCGGCCAACGCGAATCCCTTGGCTTTTTGCCCAGTTAACCAGATCCTGAACGATGAGAAAATACTCCGCGTAACCCATTTTGATAATAATATCTAGCTCGTACTCCACTCTTTCTTTTACCTCTTTGGTGATTTTTTTATACCGCAAAGGCAGTCTTTCATAAGTTAATTTGCGCAGGTAAGATTCCGCTGTTTCTCCTTCCGGGAGAGGAAACGAAGGATAGACTTTTTGCCCTAGGGGAATTTCCAAGTTACACTTTTCCGCTATTTCCTGGGTATTTTTAATTGCCTCGGGATAATCTTTGAAGATTTCTGCCATTTCTTCAGGAGAACGAAGATAAAAATCAGGAGAATTAATCATACTTAAGCGGTTGGGGTCATTTACTGTTTTTTGAGTTTGGATGGCCAGAAGGACATCTTGGGCCTCGGCGTCTTCCGGTTCAATATAGTGGGAATCATTGGTAGCTACTAAGGGAATTCCTAATTCTCGAGAAAGTTGGATGATTCCTTTATTAGCAATTTCTTGCCGAGGAATTTTGGGGTGGTGCTGGATTTCAAGATAAAAGTCATCGCCAAAGATTTCCAAAAATTCTTTTGCCTTTTCTTTTGCCTTTTCGTATTGGTTTTGGATAATTAACGAGGGAATTTCTCCCTCAAGACAGGCAGTGGAGGCAATAAGTCCTTTGTGGTATTCTTTTATCAATTCCATATCGGCGCGGGGTTTATAATAAAATCCTTCCAAATGGGCCTTGGTGACAATTTTCATTAAATTGCGATACCCTTCCAAGTTTTTAGCCAAAAGAACTAGATGAAAGTTGTCACTATCCACTTTAGTCTCTTTGTCAAAGCGAGACCGGCGGGCGACATAGATTTCGCAGCCAATAATCGGTTTTATTCCCTCTTCTTTACAAGTGTTGTAGAACTTTATTGCTCCATACATCGCCCCATGATCAGTAAGAGCAAGGCTCTTCATTCCTAGTTCTTTAGCTTTGGCAACTAAAGGTTTTATTTTGGAAAGGCCGTCCAAGAGAGAATACTCGCTGTGGACATGGAGATGAGTAAACTCAACTTTCTTTTTTGCCATCTCTAAATTAATTCTAGCGAAAATTCTTTATCATTCAAGAGAGGCTTTTTAGCTCTTGGATGATTAACTGGGCCGCTAGTTTAGGGTCAGCTTTTCCTTTGGCTTTTTTCTGGACCTGGCCGATAAGAAATCCTACTACTTGGGTTTTGCCTTTTTGGAAATCTTCTACTGCTTTAGGCTGCTCTTTAATTACCTCTTTTATTAATTCTGCCATTTTCTCTTTGTCTAAAGAATACTGGTTCTGGGCCTTTTTAAGGGAGGCAATAATTTCCTTTGGAGTTTTGTTTCTCATTTGGGCCTGGTTGACAAGTAAACTGGCGATTTGTTTGGGAGTGAATTCTTTTTTGCCTAAAAGCACCGCTTGATAAAAGTTGGCTATTAACTTTTTACTTTTTAAAAGTGTTTCAAACCAAACCGGAGGAATTTCCCACGCTGTTAATTTTTCCTCCCATTCCCATGGTAATTGGGGGAGGGAGCTTTTAATTTCTTTTATTTCTTCTGGGGAGAATTCAAAAGGAGGGATATCTGGTTCGGGAAAGTAACGATAATCCTTGGCAACCTCTTTGCTTCGTTGAGAAAAAGTTACTCCTCTCTCCGGGTCAAATCCTCGCGTTTCTTGTTTGGGGATTTTTCCTTGTTTGAGAATTTCTACTTGCCGATTTATTTCATATTCAATCGCTTTTTCTACAAAACGAAAAGAATTTAAATTTTTGACCTCTACTTTATAAGTTGGTAGGCCAGTTTCTGTTTGTCTTTGGACAGAGATGTTAGCCTCTAGTCTCATTGAACCTTTTTCCATATCGCAATCAGATACTTCCAGCCAACGAAGCACCTGCTGAAGCCTTTTAAGATAAGCTTTTGCTTCTTGAGGGGAATGGAGGCATGGCTGGGTAACGATTTCCACAAGGGGAACGCCGCTCCGGTTATAGTCAATTAAGGTTTCTTCTCCCTGATGAATTAGCTTTCCCGTATCTTCTTCCAGGTGGACGTTGTCAAGAAAAATTTTCTTTTTTTGGTTATTGATAAGAACGGGGACATATCCTTTTTCTCCAATAGGGCGAAAGTGCTGGCTAATTTGGTATCCCTTTGGCAAATCAGGATAAAAGTAATTTTTCCGGTCAAACCAAAATTGGCGGTTTATTTGGCAGTGAAAAGCGGTCGCAATAAGAATAGTTTGTTTAATTGCTTCTTGGTTAGGGACAGGGAGGGCCCCTGGAAGTCCTAAGCAGATAGGGCAAACATGAGTATTAGGAGGTTCTCTAAAATGGCGGTTGGGGCAGGAGCAAAACATTTTGCTTTTGGTTTTTAGCTCCACGTGGACTTCAAGACCGATGATTGGCTGCCAGGATGAGTTCATTGCCTCTTTTGAGAATAAAACCTCCCAAGAAAAGAATCAATAACCCCATAAAGGCAAGAAAGAGACGGACGCTAATAAGATCAGTAAGCATGGCGGTAAAAATACTTGGAGGAATAACTGCGAGAGTCATTAAAAAGTCCAAAGTACCAAAAACTCTTCCCCTTACCTCCAAGGGAGTATTTTCTTGGATGAATGCTTGACAAGGGGCATAAGCGATAGAGGCGGAAAGGCCAATGATAAAAGAAAAGAGAGGGGCCAACAGAACCCTTCCTCTAGGAAGAGAGGGAAGAAGGAGGGAAAAGAGAGTGATAAAAGCTCCCATAGAAGTCAGTCCTCCGGCAATCCACCCCTTTTTTCTTAATTTAAACTGATGGCGGGTTAAGATTAGTGTTCCTCCTACAATACCACAAGCAAGAGGAAAAACAACCAGATAACTGGCGTCATAAGGGGTAAGTTTAAGAATTTCACTGGAAATGCTCGGGATGAGAAGAGCGCTGGTAGTGGTGACGACCCGAAAAAGAAGAGCGAGGCCAAAGCTGTAAAGCAGAAGAGGACAAGTGATTAGAAATTGATAACCCTCTTTTATTTTACTCACCACGCCGTCAAAGAAACTTTGAAATCCTTCGATAGTAGCCGCGGGGATATCGTGGGGGAGCAAAGCGGCACTAAGCCCGGAGAGAATAATCACGGCGGCGGCGATAAAGACTACCTTCACAGGAGTAAAAAGCCGCGTTAAAATTCCGCTTAAACCTGAGCCAAGGATGAAAGAGGCTTGATCGGTAAAAAGGAGAATATTGTTAGCAACGACCAAATTTTTTTTCTTAACAATAGCAGGAATAGCCGCAAGTTCCGCAGGGTTATTAAACTGGTTGACCACGGAGTAGAAAAAAATAAAGCCGTAAACTAAATATTTTTTCCCCAAATAGAAAGAAAGACCGTAAATTAAAGTTAAAAGTGCTTGGATAACGTTAGTGTATACCAAGGTACGTTTTTTGCTCCAACAATCTACCAAAGATCCGGAGAAAGGACCAATTAAGAGAGTAGGCAGAATATATCCAACCCAAACCATTCCTATCGCTACCGTAGAACGGGTAATTTCAAAGGTTCTTCCCAAGATAAGAAAGAGAAGAATATAATTGGCAATTTGAGAAAAAAAGTGAGAAGCCCAAAGACGGGCAAAATAGCGTTTTTCTTTGCGGCTGAATCTTTTTTTCCAATTAATCTTTCCCTTTTTCATATTGGTAGGCAATTTGCAAAACCAACTCTTCTTTTTTCTGTCCGGCAATTATTTGCAAGCCAACGGGCAGTTTTTGCGGAGAAGCACAGTTAATACTTATTCCCGGCAATCCCGCCAGACTACTTGCTTCTACCAGCACATCTTGTTTTTCTCCAAACATCGGTTCATCTTTTCCTTGTCCTAGTTTAAGGGGTAGATAGGGTGATGTTGGTGCCACTAAAGCATCCACTTGAGAAAATATTCTTTCGAAATCTTGGCAGATAAGTTTTCTTACTTTTTGGGCTTTGGCGTAATACCGATCATAATAGCCGGCAGAAAGAACATAAGTTCCCAACATGATTCTTCTTTTTGCTTCTTTGCCAAAAAATTCTCGAGAACGGCCGTATCTAATGCCGTCATATCGGGCTAAATTTGAGGAAACTTCGGCTCTTTGAATAATGGTATATACAGCAATTGAATATTTAGGATTTAGGACAGAGACTTCTTTCATGCGAAAACCAATTTTCTTTAAGGTTTTGATTGCTCTTTCTACTGCCTCCTTTACTTCTTTTTCCATTTCGGGAAGAAAGTATTCTTTAGGAATTCCTAAAGTAATTTTTGAGGGAGAAATTTGCTCAAGACTTTCTTCGTAGTTGGGGACGGGATTAGGAAGAGTAGTCGCGTCGCGAAGGTCTTTTCCAGCAATGACCCTCAGTAGTAAAGCAGCATCAGCTACTGTTTTAGTGATGGGACCAGGAGAATCCAAAGAAGAAGCCATGGCGATTAGTCCCCATCGGCTGACCCGCCCATAGGTAGGTTTTAATCCCACTACGCCACACCATGCTGCCGGTTGACGAATAGAACCAGCTGTTTCTGAACCTATTGCGGCAATCGTTTGATGGGCAGCTACCGCCGCGGCACTTCCTCCTGAGGAGCCACCGGGAACACGACTTAAATCATGGGGATTTTTGGTGGGGCCAAAATCAGAGGTTTCAGTAGAAGAGCCATGAGCCCAAGCATCCATATTAGTTTTTCCGATAATAATAGCTCCCGCTTTCTTTAATTTTTCTACTACGGTCGCATCATAAGGAGGAACAAAATTTTCTAAAATCTTGGAAGCAGCGGTAGTTTTTATCCCTTTTGTACAAAAATTATCCTTGACAGCGACAGGGATACCGAACAAGGGTTTCTTTTCCGTAATTTTTGGATTTTCTTTTAAGATTTGTTCAAATTTTTTTGCTTTTTCAAGAGCCCTTTTTTCACAAACAGTAATAAAAGCATTAATTTTTTTATCTGTTTGTTTTATTTGCTCCAAACAGCTTTTTACCAACTGGGTGATAGTCAATTTCCCTTCTTTTATTTTTTCTCTTGCCTCAATAATGGTAAGTTCGTTTGGTTTTTTCACCTTATTCTTCCCAACGAATTCGGGGAACAACAAAATAACCGTCTCTTTTTTTAGGAGCGTTCTCTAAGACTTTGCTGGGACTGAGGCTTTCTTGAACTTTATCTTCTCGGCTGACGTTTTTGAGGTCAAGAGAACCAAAAGCGGGAGGAATTTTGGTGGTATCTATTTCTTTTAAAATATTAATATACTCAATAGTTTCTTTAAGCTGTTTTGCAAGTTTTTCCTTTTCTTCTTTGATTTTGAGGTGAGCCAATTTAGCTAAGTGGTTGATGGTAAGACTTTTCTTTTTCATCTTTTAATTATACTACACCTTACCAAAAAACCTTTCTGCTTTAAAGAGGAGATTTGTCTTCTCTTTCTGGAGAATACCAGGAGTATTCTTAACAGCTTTTTCGATAATGGCTAAAGTTTGATCATAAATTTGCCGGTTAACAAAATAGGGAGTGCCATCTTTCCCTCCGTGGGCAAAAGTGTAGCGGGCGGGATCTTGGTATGAGGGTTTAGCGCCATAGATAATTTCTGCTACTAGAGAAATAGCCCGGATGGTTTTGGGTCCTACACCAGGAGTCATAAGCAGTTTTTCAAAATTAGTTGGTTGAGCAATTAAAGCCTGATTGATTGCCCGTCTAAATTGAGGTGATTCAAGAGACAATAAAGTTTCTCTTTCTACGGGGTGATGGTGAAATTCTGTTCCTGGTAAGGATAAAAATTTAAATTGCCAATCCTTTGTCTTGACAGTGAGGATTTTTAAATCCCGCAGAAAAGTCTTTGGTTTCCGGACAAGTTGAACCGCCACTTGGCGGTTGGCCCGACTTTTTTTAGAGGTTAGGTTGAGTACCGTAGGTAAGAATATTTGCGAACTGATGCCACTATGAGGTTCTTCAATAAATTTCTTTTTAGTATCCCCCAGCCAGTGATATCTTCTTGCTCGTCCCCGAGAAATATTCATCCCTTGTTGAATTACTGTCCACTTTCCTGTTTTGGTAAAAATGAAATTATGGTGGTAAAGTTGAAAGCCATCTTGAATTAAAGCACTATCTACTTTAGCAGCTGCTCGGGAAGAATATTCTAATCTTTTCACTACTTTTTCATTTAATCCTAAGCGCCAGCCCCAACTGTTAATTTCTTCTGGCGTTTTCCGGGAGGTTTTCCCTTTTCCTCCACAGATGAAAACACCCAAGTCTTTCTCCAGTCCCTGAAAAGCAACCTTTAAAGCTCCCAAAGTAGTGGTGGTTAATCCTGAAGCATTCCAATCGAAAGCCAAAACACAACCCAATGACTGGAACCAAACTGGATCAGCCAGCCTTTTCAAAAACTCTTCTGGCCCAAATTCTCTAATAATGGCAATTCCAATTGCCCGGGCCAGCCGGACCATTCGCCCAAACAGCCATCGTGGACACCGTCCATAGTCTAAAGTAAACTCCGCAACCCCAGTACGCATTTCTTTTTCATTTTATCACTAGTCTCAGGTCTGTAGAAAAAGCCCGTTCTTCATTGAAATCTCTTGTCAATCTGCTTCTTTTGTGGTGTTATAATACCGTAATGAGCCGAAAGCAATTGTTTGCTTCCCGGTTGCAAAAAGGCGATACTATTGCCATTGTAAGTCCGTCTGGATGCGGAGCTGGGCTTTTTTCTCACAGAGTCAAAAGAGGTATAAAAAATCTTGAGCGTAGAGGCTACAGGGTTGTCTTTGGAAAAAATGCTTTCAAAGTAACTGGTTATACAGCAGGCTCTCCCCAAGAAAGAGCCGAAGATATTAATCAACTTTTTAAAGATAAAGCAGTAAAAGCAATTGTGTGTGCTATTGGTGGTAATCACTCTAATCAACTTTTACCTCACCTGGACTGGAAAGCGATTAAAGATAACCCCAAAATTTTTTGTGGCTTTTCCGATATTACGGTTTTGCATCTCGCTATTCACAAAAAAACTGGACTTATTACTTTCTATGGACCAAGCTTTTTAAATCAGTTTTCTGAATACCCTACAATACACCGCTATACCTGGGAGTATTTTTGTAAAGCTGTTGCTTCTCCTTCTCCAATAGGAAAAATTACCCCTTCTTCTTGGTGGACAGACGAAGTTTTAGATTGGGCTGAAAAAAAGGACTCACAAAGACCAAGAAGGAAAAAGAAAAATTGCGGTTGGATTTGGTTAAGGAGTGGGCGAGCATGCGGCCGATTAATTGGAGGATGTATTACCTCTCTCATGCATCTTAGAGGGACTTCTTATTTTCCTTCGTTTAAGAATGCCCTATTCTTTTGGGAAATACCCGAGGGTGAAAGTATATACGAAGGAGAGCCCGTTTCTGTAATAGATTCATATTTGACCGATCTTGAGTTAAGCGGAGTTTTCGAAAAAATTAAAGGAATGATAGTTGGAAGACCTTATCGTTATAACAAACGCCAAGTTAAAGATTTAGTCGAGGTGATAAAAACAAGGACATCTGGCTATAATTTTCCTATTTTATTCAATGTTGATTTTGGCCACACAGATCCAATAATCACATTACCCATAGGCGTGAGGGGAACTCTCGACTCTCAGCAAGATCTCTTTTCGATAGATGGAAAAGCTGTATGCTAAAAAATGATTAAACCGCCGCAATCAAAATAAATGGGATAAGGATTCATACGGGTTGAAGGGTAGATTCAGTGTTCTACGATATTATTTGTAGACAATGAAAAATGGATATTTTTGTTTCTGTAAAAACAAATGCTGGGCAGGAAAAGGTTGAGAAAATAGATGAAACTCACTTTAAAGTTTGGGTAAATCAGCCAGCTAAAGAAGGCAAAGCCAATAAAGCGGTTATTAATTTACTTGCTAAAGCTCTAGGTATACCTAAATCAAGATTAATAATTATTAAAGGGCAAAAGTCACGACAAAAGATAATTAAAGTTTTTTCCTCTAGTTAACTACTTCTTGACTCTCAGAACAGCTCCAATATACAGCTTAATTAGCCAAAAGATATTAAAATAAATAAATGAATAATTCTCTTTTAAGTTGGACAAAAGCTACTCTTCAAAAATTATCTTTAAAACCAGACCTAAAACATAAAGGTCAGCATTTTCTTGTGGACAAAAATCTGGGGAAATTTTTAATTTCTCAACTGCCGGAATTACCGATAATTGAGATTGGTTCTGGCTTGGGAGCAATTACCGGGTTTCTTGTCCAGAGAAATCTTCCTGTTGTTGCGGTAGAAATTGACCGCCGGTTTGAACCAATATTAGCTCCTTTACAAGAAAAATATTCCAATCTAAAGGTAATTTTTGCCAACGTTCTGAAAGTTGATTTTTCTCAAATAGAAAAAGAGTTTAAATTTAAAAACAAGGTTTGGCTGACAGGAAATCTTCCCTATCAGTTAGTGGAGCCGTTATTATTAAAATTGGTAAGAAATCCGAAAGAAAGAGAGGTAATAGCAGGGGCTACCTTTCTTATCAGTGAACGCTCGGCTCGGGAGATGGGGAAATTGAAGCCGCCACGAGGCAAATTAGGAATTTTGGCTACTAGTTTATTTAATTTCCAGTTAATTAAAGTTGGAATCGGGAAAGAAAATTTTTGGCCTCCTTCCCGGACTAGTTCTGCCATCGTTAAGTTAACTAAATTAAAACCAAAAGAGCTTTACTCTTCTCCATCTCGCTTCTTTGGTACCGACTGTTTACCCATCCAAGAAGCAAAGTAAAAAATAGTCTTCGAGAAGGACTGGTTATCTTATTCCAAACCACTAAGAACCAAGCAAGAGCAATAATTAAAAAATTAGGATTATCGGAAAATCTATTAGAGAAGACAGTTGAACAACTCAATGGGAACCAGCTTGAAGAACTCGACAAGGCCATCTTCAAAGTTAGTAATAATCAAAAGTCTTTTCCGCTCTGCTCTCTTTCTAGTTCGGAGAAGAAATTTTCTGTTTTGATCAGTTCTCTCTTTTCACTTATCATTTTACTTTTCCTCACCGATAGTCTTCGTTGGCTTTTCGAGTAAATTCTGCTAACTCGGCATCGGTCATTAGCTTAATCCCTAGTTCTTTAGCAGCCTGTTTAATTCGCTTTTCCGCCCATTTTTTTCACTTGCTTGGGTGATAAGAACTTCTAATATGATAACCCCAAACTTTACTCCACTTTAGCGCTATTTCTACATCTTTGTATCTATAGTTATGATGCTTCTGAGAAGATTCTTGAACCTCAGTGAATCCCAATTTTTTAAACATGGTGACGACCTTTTCTACTTGAGAAGGATCAATAGGAATTTCTGTCTCTTCAAAATCACTCCCCTTACCTATTTTGTTTAACTTCAAAACTATTTTTGCTGTTCGCTTTGGTTTATTGTCAACAACTTTAAGAAGTTTATCAGGAAGAATAAAGAAAAGGATGTTCTTATCATCTGGCCCCAAATCTTCAGCATTCTGATCCAAAAACTTTTTTTAACTGATTGTATTTTTCCTCTGAAAAAATGGCTCGAAATTCAATTTCGATTCTTTTCTTCTGGTCCACAATGGATCTTGGCAAGACTTTTAATGTAATGGTTGATGATTTTATCTGCTTCGTTTTTCCAGGAATAGTTTCTTTCTACCCATTGTCTAGCCTTAACCAACTTCTTTTTTGGAATTGAACGCGAGAAAAGTCGAGTTATTAGTTGGGGATATTTATCTAAATTATCCTCTATGATTAGATGATTTCTAATTGTTTCCTTCAACCCCTCGATTGCTAAACCAGTAGCAATAGTTGGTATTCCTGCTGACAAATAAACGAGTATTTTTAGGCGAGTTCCTGATCCTGATGTAAGCGGAGCAAGAGCTATTCTAGTTTGTGAGAGTATCGGGTTTATATCGACAACTCCTCCAGTAAATTTAACTTTTTCTCCAAATTTTTTCATTTTCTGAGAGAGATATTTAGGGTAATTGCCTACAAAAACAAATTCGGCTTGAGGTAAATTTTTTACAACAGGAGGAATAATTCTTTCTCTGATTATATTTACTGCTTCCTCATTTGGTTTATAAAACATATTTCCTAAAAATAAAACCAGTTTTTTGTTTGTTCTATTATTTTCGAATTGATAATTTTCTGGAGTAATGCAGCCACGATATAAAACGATTTTTTTCCTATCGATTCCTATTTCGACTAAATCCTGCTTGTCTTTTTTTGAGCGGGCTAGAATTAAGTCGCTTTTTTCGCCGGCAATGCGTTCATATTTAATTGCCTTTTCAATTTTCTTTTTGCTTCCGCCAAGGCGCGTGATTAATGTGTGATTAACATTGAGTACTTCCCAAACCTTTAAGCACCTTTTTCCTACCAAGTCTGCTTGAAAGGAAACTGCTTCAGCGCTGTCGAAGTGGCAGACGTTAATCTTATATTTTTCAATTAGATGTTGATAGAGTCTTGAGTTAATATAAAAATCACTTGGCTTAATAAAAATTGTAGTAAAAGGTTGTTTTAAATATAACTGGTAATTATCCCAACCACGATAACACCGAAATAGAAAAACATTTGTGTTTTTCTTTTGTGCCATTGTTTTAATTAGGCCGAACAATGATTCTGACCCACCTTCTTGAGGAGGAAGAAATGGTCCATCGCGGAAAAAGGCTACTCTAAGCATTGAAGCAAAATTATCTTTATTACCTTTTTAATTGGCAACTTACTAGAAATACTTATCTTTGGGACTTCCGGCTCCATTAGTGGAAAGATGTTTTCATAAAAGTGCTTCATCTTTTTGAGACAATAGTTATTGGTCCATGGGCTGCGAGGACTTGGTTTGCGGTTTTTTCTGATGAAACAGAATTTTATTGGGCTACGAAGATAAATATAAAGATTAGGTGGAATTAGCTTCTTTCTAAAACTATTTAGATACCATTTTCGAGCAATGGTAAAGGAACTGTGATGCTCGGGGTCATTTCTAACAGCATAATTAAAAGCTAAAGTTGAGATGTAATTTCTGTCTACAACTACATGTTGATGTTTAGAACACATTTTCCTAGCCAAGGTACACTTGTTTTCATCATTGATAAAATAAGGGTTTTTAAAATCTTTTTGCTTCTTTATTTCATTTACATCTACTACAATTTGCTCTACTAAACCAAAGGAATATTCCTTTGCCAATAGTTCTGCAATAGTTGTTTTACCTGCTCCGGGTAATCCTTCCAAAACTATAATCATGTCTTTTGTTAACCTCTCTTAATTTGCTTTTGTCAGCAACAAAATACCACGATTTATTTTTGAACAGTTGGTAATTAGTTCGAAAACGGCCCTTGATTAGAAGTTCTTTAATCCAATATGGCATGTGGGAAATAACCTTTTTTCTAATTACTTCCTTTTTAATAAAAAAGACATCCTTTCCTAATATAAGCTTTTTGTTAAACTCTTGATATTTTTTAAAAGTAAGTTTTCTTAATAATCGTGCTTTTCCTACATATTGTTTTTCGTTGAAATTTCCAAATAACTCTTGTAATTTTTTCCTTGCTTCTTTGTTGTATACAGTTATTTCTAAAAAACCATTTCTTTTCAGAAGAGGGAAAATTGCAAAGAAGAATTCTTCTGGAACAGAAAAAAAATCAATCACATTAGTAGTGATAATAAGATTAAATTTTCCTAGCTTTTCTGGAGAATAATAGCAAATATCAGCTATTATAATTTTTTTAGGAAGTTTAAATTTTACACCACTAAAGCCGATAAGCCCCACTCCTTTTTTGATTAAGGAAAATTGCCTTTTGTCTTTTGGACCTCTCGTTATTCCAAGTATTTTGTCGAAAATTTTTACAGAAACTCTATCATCTCTTGTTAAGAGAAATTTTTTGAATTGATTAAGAGCTGCCAGATATTCTTCTTTTGGGATATCAATCTTTTCTCGTTGATGAGCTCTTTTCCTTTTCCCTATTAAATGGAGAAGAAATGCTTTGCCTACATCTTTTAGGCTAGCTCCTCGATCTATTAACCAACATGCATATAATTGGGATATTGCAGCTATAGGATTTTTTTCTACGACAACGGTTGAGTAACCTTTAGCAGCAAGATAACAAGAATATAATACTCCCCCAACGACTAGAATCTGATTGGATGTTCTTTGTGATAAATCAATTTGTTTGCTTACAGAATCAAGCCAAAATCGACTTTGATTTGGCCAAAAGAAGGTTCTTTCTTCTTCGTACTTTTCTGCTTGTTTAACTAAAGATGGTAATACCTGTTGAAGTTTTTTCTCATTCATGTTGAGAATCAAAGGTCATTTCCTAAATGTTCCTTTTTTAGTTCTCGAAAGAAATTTTTGATTTTCTCAAATCTCTTTCTTGCTACTGATTTACTGGTCTGAAAATAAAGCTTTCTTAAAAGTTGCTGACGACCTTTCTTTCCTTCTTTTTTCCAATATTCCATTTCTTCCGCTAAGTTTAATTTTGCTAATGCCGCATAAGTAAAGGTACGCCAAATTTGTAAATAGCCGAAATTACCTAACTCGTCAGCATCTTTTAATACTTTTGCTTCTAGTAATTTTGGCTCG
Source organism: bacterium (assembly GCA_021157735.1). Classification (GTDB taxonomy): domain Bacteria; phylum Patescibacteriota; class Microgenomatia; order UBA12405; family BS750m-G30; genus JAGGVZ01. Next base: position 33,778 of record JAGGVZ010000046.1, read on the forward strand.
TTTTCTTTGCTTTCTAAAATAATTTGACTACTTTTTTCGATTAATCTTTTATCTTTAACTACTTTGCCAATGATTGATTCCAGTTTTTGAACAGCAATAGAAACATGATCTTTATTAGCTTGAGATTGATAGTCAATCATTCCCTGTTTGTTAACGGCCTCGATTTTACCAATGTCGTGGAATAAAGCAGCGATAAAAAGAGCGTCAAAGTCAACACTTAGCTTTTCTTTTTCAGCTATTTTTATTGCAAAAGTAGCTACTTGAACTCCATGAAAAAAACGATACTCCTTTCCCCCTCCTAACTCGAAAGTATTTTTGAAGCTTTGATAAAGAATATCAATTAATTGCTTCCTTTGCGCTCTGCTTAGCATTTTATCTTTTCTTGTCGATAGTCTTCGTCAACTTTTCGAGTAAATTTTGCTAATTCAGAAGAAGTTTTTCTGCTTGCCAAAATTCCTTGTAGTGAAAGGATGCTTTTTATTGACTCAATCATTAGTTCTTTTCCATTCGTTACATTAGCCTTTCTTTTCTAGTTTTAGTTCCCCCTTCTTTACTGTAATTACAACCCTGGCCCCTTCTTTCACTTTTCCTTCTACAATCATCATCGCCAGGGGGTCAAGGATTTTGCTTTGGATAAGACGTTTTAAGGGGCGGGCGCCAAAAACCGGATTGTAGCCGTGTTTTGCCAACCACTTCTTAGCTTCTGGAGTAACCTCGATTTTGATTCGTTGATCAGCCAGTCTTCGTTCCACCTGCTTAATTTGTAGGTCGACAATTTGCTCAATATGTTTTTCATTAAGAGATTCAAAAAGAACAATTTGGTCGAGCCGATTAATAAATTCGGGTTTAAAAGAATGGTCAATAATCTCTCTCACTTCCCGTTCCATTTCTTCTTTTGATTTCTTTCCTTCGGCGTACTGGCGGATTATTTCACTCCCAAGGTTGGAAGTCATAATAATGACGGTGTTTTTGAAGTCTACCGTTCTTCCCTTGCCGTCGGTGAGGCGGCCATCGTCTAAAACTTGAAGGAGAATGTTAAAAACCTGGGGGTGAGCTTTTTCAATTTCATCTAACAAAATAACTGTATATGGTTTTCGGCGCACTGCTTCAGTTAGTTGTCCTCCTTCTTCATAACCTACATATCCCGGCGGGGCACCAATTAACCGGGCAACTGAGTGTTGTTCCATATATTCGCTCATATCAATGCGCACCATGGCATTTTCATCATTAAAAAGAACTTCTGCCAAAGCTTTGGCTAGTTCTGTCTTCCCTACTCCAGTGGGACCAACAAATAAAAAGGAACCGATTGGTTTTCCTTCTTCTTTTATTCCCGCTCGGGCCCGACGAATGGCATTGGCCACTTCCTTAACAGCATTTTCTTGATTGACTACTCTCTTGTGAAGTTCATCTTCCAAATGAGCTAATTTTTCTGACTCGGCGGCAACGAGACGAGAGACAGGAATTCCGGTCCAACGAGAAACAATTTTGGCAATATCTTCTTCCGTTACCTCTTCTTTAATTAGCCGTTCTTCCCGGGGAATCTTCTGCCATTTACTTTCCCATTCTTTTAATTCTTTCTCTACTTGGGGTATTTGCCCGTATTTAATTTCTGCCGCTTTATTCAAATCCAGTTCTCGTTCTGCTTTTTTAAGATTTTCTTGGAGCTGATCTAATTTGGCTTTTAATTCTCTTATTTTGCTAACAATTTCTTTTTGCCTTTCCCAAGCAGACTTTAAGTCTCTTAATTTCTCCTTTTTCTCGGCGAGTTCTTTTTCTAACTTTTTTCTTCTCTCTTGGACGGTTTTAGCTTTTTCCTTCTTTAAAGCCTGGAGCTCAATTTCAATCTGAGTAATTTTTCGCTGTAACTCATCCAGTTCTGTGGGCATTGATTCTACTTCTATCTTAAGTGATGAGGCAGCTTCATCGATAAGATCTATTGCTTTATCAGGCAGGAGACGATCACGGATATAGCGGTCAGAAAGAACAGCGGCGGCCACAATAGCATCGTCGCTGATTTTGATACCATGGTGAATTTCATATTTTTCTTTAAGACCGCGGAGGATAGCAATAGTGTCTTCAACGGTAGGTTCCTCGATATAGACCGGTTGGAACCGCCGTTCCAGGGCAGCATCTTTTTCGATGTATTTGCGGTATTCCGCTACCGTAGTAGCGCCAATAGCATGAAGTGTCCCCCGAGCTAAAGCTGGCTTGAGCATGTTGGCGGCATCCACCGCTCCTTCCGCCGCTCCCGCGCCTACTAAAGTGTGCAGTTCATCAATGAAAAGAATATATTTTCCCGCTCCTGCCTCAATTTCTTTTAAAACAGCCTTTAATCTTTCCTCAAATTCACCGCGGAACTTGCTTCCTGCCAACAAGGCGGCTAGATCCAAAGCCAGAATCTCTTTATTTTTCAAACTTTCCGGGACATCGCCAGCAACAATTCGCTGAGCCAGCCCTTCTACAATCGCTGTCTTCCCTACTCCTGGATCACCAACAAGGACAGGGTTATTTTTTGTCCGTCGCGAGAGAATTTGCATTACCCGCCGAATTTCTTTATCGCGGCCAATCACGGGGTCTAATTTTCCTTCTCGTGCCTGTTGGGTTAAGTTAATCGTGTATTTTTCCAGAACGTTATATTTCCCCTCTGGATTTTGATCGGTTACCTTTTGTGTTCCCCGGAGTTCGTTTAAAACAGCCTTAACCTTTTCTTTATCTATTCCTAATTTTCGGGCAATTTCTTGAGTGGCCGAGTCTTTTTCCAATAGGGCAAGGAAAAGGTGCTCGCGGGAAATAAATTCGTCACCAAAAGACTCCGCTTCTTTTTGAGCTTGATTTAAAACCGTCCCTAGTTCTTGAGAAATATAAACTTGTCCTAGCTCTCCCCCTACTGTTGGTAAAGATTGAAGTTTTTCTTCCGCCTCTTTAACTAGCTCTTCAAGACTAATTTCTAGTTTTTTCAAAACTTCCACTACCACTCCCTCAAAATCAACTATCAAGGCGAGGAGAAGATGAAGAGGAAGAACTTGGGGGTGGCGGTATTCTTGGGCTAACTCTTGGGCTCTAACCAAAGCTTGTTGAGAATTGTATGTTAGTTTTTCCGGGTTAATCATCTTAACTAAATAATAGCTATCCTTTTGAATAATTGCAATATGCTATTCCTTGTAAAAAATCTTTGTGGGTTTTAAAATAAAAAAGATGAAGGAAAAAAACCTGTTGAAGTGGCTGTTTCTGGGAATTTTGGTAGTTGTGTTAGGAGGGGTAGTTTTTGTTTTAGGGAGGATTTCGGGGGAAAAGACCCAAAGCAGAAAAGCAGCTTCTTTAGTTATCCCCGGTTACCAACTCGCTGAAATTGAAGGTGCCCCGGCAGAATATGTTGTCGATTTAAAGAATCAGGGAGAAAAAAGGCAGTTGGTAAGAGTCTATACCGAAAACAAGGAAACAAAGACTTTGCCGGTAATTATTAAGGTTTTTTCTTTAGGAAAAGACGGCTTTAAGGAAGAATTCAAATTCGAAGCAAAATTTCCTGGAAAAGCCAAGCCTCCTTTTGATGTGGCTAATCAATTAGAGGAAGTAAAAGTAGAAAAGAACTTTTGGGGAGACGGAAGGACAGTGGTATTTTTCTCTCTTTTTTCAAACTATTACGGCTCAGGAGGAAAAAATTATTTAATTTTTCTTAGCTACAAGGAGGGAAGATATCAGGTGGTTCAGGGTCCAGTCCTCGATGAGTTAGCTGACTACCGGTTTACAGGCAAAAACGGGAAAGGAGAAGAACTAGTAGTAGCAAAAGCGGTTTGGAACACTGAAGAGGAAGGTCATTTCTCTCCTCACCGATACACTCTTGAGCACTGGATTTGGAATGAAAATAGCTATGAAAAAGCAGGTTTAGAAAGGACAACTGAAAATAAATATGACCCCGCTTCTAATGTCTTGGACCAAATCATCCAGAAAGAGCCCCACTTGCTTTAGTCAATTTTTTATTTTGGAAATTTAGCGAGCTAATTATCAAAAAAATTCAAACAAAAAAGGATTGTGAGATTTTTTGCTTTTGGTTTACTGATTGTGAAATAGTAAATTTTGGGAAACTTTTTCTCCTTTTAGGTTAGTGAAATGAAAATTTGGGTAGAGACTTCTGTAAATTTCGCTCATTCTGCGAAACTCTTTTTTGGGGAAATAGCACCATGGAAGACTTTGTTTTTTTATTCTTAATTTTTTTGATTCATAGGATGGTGGAAATCCTGGGAGGTTGGTTATGTCTTGGACTTCTCCCTCTATTAGCCCTTTTTCTATAAGTTCTTTCCACCAAACACCATCTTGCTCTTTTTCAGAAATTGCGCTTTTTGGAGGTTGGACGGTGTAGACCTTACAGGGAATTTTTTTTAGTCCAAGCATTTTCATGGCCCCTGTTCGGTGCGTGCCATCTCTGACGAAATAAACAGGCCCTTGTGGTCCTTGCATTTTTATCACCTCGATAGAAGAAGATCCCATACTCGAAGAATAGAGATTTATTCCAAAAATTCTTGCTATTACTTCAGCCTGCTGTTCTAAATTATCTGTTTTAAATGCTTCAATAAGCGCTTGAGATATTTTTTGATGTTTTCCTTTTCTTCCATGATACTCATCTTTCCAGTTTTTTACAGCAGGAGAAACACTTCCTACAATTAATTTTACTGGCACCCATTCTTCTGTTGATTCTGTTATTTTCCCATAGTCTGGAAGGTGGCAAAATGGGATTTTCTCTAGTTCCTCTTCCTTTTCCTGCAGCTTTTCAGCTATATCTTTGTTTTCTAATTTAGTCCAAGGTTCTAATTCCTTCCGAAACTCTCCCAGAGCCTCCTGCATTATTCGTGAAAGAGAACTTTCATATTCTTGTTCGTCCATCTTTCTCCATTTTACCATTCCCAAAAATTCAACGCTTTCTGTATTTTTATTTTTCAGCAAGTCTCATTAATTCCCGGTAGCGGCAGTATTCGCAATTTTCCCCGGGAGGAGGAATTTCTTCAGAATCAAGACATTTTTTAATTTCAAAAAGAGTTGGTTCTACCCAGGAATCATCGCCTTCGTAAGCGATAATTTTCACTTCAAATTCTAGACGGGCGTCAAACTTGGGCCGATTTTTGGCGGCATTGGCAAAAATAAAATAGCCGGTATTAGAAACTTTAAAACCATTCTTCCTGAAAAGCCACTGATAAACTTCCATCTGCTTTTTATACCCCTGCTTATACTCATCTTCCAAAGAAATATCTTTCTCCGTGCTTGTTGCCTTATAATCTACAATCAAAAGCTCGCCATTTTTATTTATCCAAAGATCATCCACGGCGCCAAAAATTAAAAGATTAGTCGGGG
>JAGGVZ010000036.1 GCA_021157735.1 bacterium
TTAAAACTTACTTAACAATCTCTGTAACTACTCCCGCACCAACTGTCAATCCTCCTTCTCTGATAGCAAAGTGTTGTCCTTTCTCCAAAGCTACCGGCTTAATCAGTTTAATCTCGACGTTAGCGTTGTCACCCGGCATCACCATCTCCACTCCCTCCGGTAGTTTAATCTCCCCGGTTACATCAGTTGTTCTGATGTAAATTTGGGGGCGATAACCGGAGAAGAAGGGAGTGTGCCGTCCTCCTTCCTCTTTCTTCAAGACATAAACCTCAGCCTTAAACTCAGTATGAGGAGTGATTGATCCTGGTGCTGCCAAAACCATTCCTCTTTGGACATCATCTTTCTCCATTCCCCGAAGAAGAATCCCCACGTTATCTCCTGCTTGTCCTTCATCCAGAGCTTTCCGGAACATCTCAATTCCCGTTACCACTGTCTTCCTGGTCTCTCCTAAACCAACAATCTCGACCTCATCATTCAACTTCACCTTTCCTCGCTCAATTCTTCCCGTAGCTACCGTTCCTCTTCCTTTAATAGAAAAGACATCCTCAATCGGCATCAAGAAAGGTTTGTCCAGGTCTCTTTTGGGAGTAGGAATATAATCATCAACCGCCTTTAGAAGCTCCTCTATTGATTTCTCTGCCTCAGGATCCCCTTCTAATGCCTTCAGGGCTGACCCTTTAATTACCGGAACTTCATCACCAGGATAGTCGTATTTCTTCAGTAAATCTCTTACCTCCATTTCTACTAAATCAAGAAATTCTTTATCCTCTACCAAATCAACTTTGTTTAAGAAAACAACAATTGCTGGCACATCTACTTGACGGGCAAGAAGAACGTGCTCTCTGGTTTGAGGCATTGGTCCATCAGGAGCAGAAACAACTAAGATTGCTCCGTCCATCTGGGCTGCGCCGGTAATCATGTTTTTGATGTAATCGGCGTGTCCCGGACAGTCAATATGAGCATAGTGCCTTTTGTCTGTTTCGTACTCAACATGAGCAACAGCAATGGTCAGAATCTTGCTGGCATCTCTAACCGCCCCTCCTTTAGCAATTTCGCTATAGGACTTTTCTTCTGCTTGTCCCTTTTTCGCCAGCACTTTCAAAATAGCGGCGGTTAAAGTAGTTTTTCCATGGTCAACATGACCAATGGTTCCAATGTTAACGTGAGGTTTGGTACGATTAAATTTTTGCTCAGCCATTTTTATTTCCTCCTTAAATATTTAAAAAACCCTTTAAATTGTAACATCAGGTTTTCTTTTTTTCAACCGAGTTGCTTTTTTGAGAACTAAGAATTAACTCTTCCTGAATATTCTTCGGCACTTCGTCGTAATGGGACAGCTCCATAAAGAAAGAGCCTCTTCCCTGAGTTAAACTGCGTATTATTGTAGCATATCCGCGCACAGAAGCAAGGGGAATTAAAGCACTAACAACTTTCATCTGTCCCCGGGTCTCGGTACCCAAAATCTGGGCTCTTTTCCCTGACAAATCCCCAATTACTTGGCCCAAAAATTCCTCAGGGGTAGAAACCTCAATCTTCATTATTGGCTCCAAAATCGTCGGCTGGGCTTTTTTGAAGGCTTCTTGAAAAGCAATCGAACCGGCGATTTTGAAAGCCATATCAGAAGAATCAACCTCATGATAACTTCCATCGTAAACCACAACCTTGACATCGGTAACCGGATAACCGGCAATAATCCCTTTCTCCATTGCCTCCACTACTCCCTTTTCAATTGCGGGAATGAAGTTGGCGGGAATAGCCGCTCCCCTGATTTCAGAAACAAACTCAAATCCAGTTCCTCTCTCCTTTGGTTCTACCCGCAAAAGACAATGACCATATTGCCCTCGTCCTCCTGTCTGGCGGATATATTTCCCTTCTCCCGTGGCAGTTTGGGTAACTGTTTCCCGATAGGCTACTTGCGGTTTACCAACATTAACACTGACGCCAAACTCTCTTCTCATTCTCTCTACCAACACCTCCAAATGAAGCTCTCCCATTCCGGCGATAATTGTTTGCCCTGTCTCTTGGTCAATCTTAGTCCGAAAAGTGGGATCTTCCTCGCTCAACCGAGAAAGGGCTTTACTCAATTTCTCCTGATCAGCTTTGGTTTTGGGTTCAATTGCCAAAGAAATCACCGGCTCGGGGAATTTAATCGACTCAAAAACAATCGGATGTTCTTTGTCGCAAAGAGTATCTCCTGTCTTTGACTCATTCAAACCAATAGCGGCAACAATTTCTCCAGCAAACGCCTCTTCTATCCCTTCTCTTTTGTTAGCATGCATCAAAAGCAAGCGGCCAATTCTTTCGTTGGTATTTCTGGTAGCGTTGTAAACAGTCGTTCCCGAATGGAGCTTGCCGGAATAAATTCGCAGATAAGAAAGTCTCCCGACGTGGGGATCGGCTTGGGTTTTGAACAAAAGAGCGGAAAAAGGCTCGTCGTTGCGCGGATATCTTTCTTCTTCCTGATTGGTCTTAGGATTAATCCCCTTGGCTGGCGGAAGATCCAGAGGAGAAGGTAGATAATCAACTACTGCATCCAAAAGAAACTGAACGGTCACTGTTCGGTTGTCGCCTCCCAAAACAGGGAAGAATTTTCCCTGAACCGTCCCTGCCCGAATGGCTCTTTTGATATCTTCCTCTGTTAGTTCTTCTCCATTGACATACTTCTCCAGGGCCTTATCGTCAAACTCAGCTACCTTTTCAATCAACTCCTGACGATACTTTTCTACCTGTTCTCTCATCTCTTCGGGAATAGGAACCTCCTTCAATTTGTTTTTCTCCTCATCTGCATAGACATAGGCTTTTTTGGTAATTAAATCAACCGTTCCCCGTAAATCATGTTCGTTGCCAATTGGTAGCTGAATAGGGGCAACATTTGGGCTCAGCCTTTTTCTCACCGACTCTAAACTCCCGTAAAAATCTCCTCCAACCAGATTTAATTTATTGAAACTGCAAATTCGGGGAACATTATGTCTATCGGCCTGATGCCAAACCGTCTCTGACTGAGCTTCCACCCCAGTTCGGCCGTCAAAAACCATTATCGCCCCATCCAAAACCCGCAATGACCTCTCTACTTCAGCAGTAAAATCAATATGTCCGGGGGTATCAATAATATTAATCCGGTGGTCTCGCCAAAAGGTAGTGATTGCCGCCGAAACAATAGTAATTCCCCTTTCTTTCTCCTGATCCATCCAGTCAGTCACCGTTGTTCCATCATCAATATTGCCCAATTTATAGGTTTTGCCGGTATCAAAAAGAATTCTCTCCGTAGTCGTTGTTTTTCCGGCATCAATATGGGCAATAATCCCAATATTCCGCACCTTTTCCAGCGGAACTACTCTGTTTTTAGTTATTTGTATTTGTTGTCCAGCCATAACAAACGCCTCCTTTTTGTTATTTTAATCGGGAAAAAGATTTTTTACCAGCGCAAATGAGCAAAGGCTCTGTTTGCTTCCGCAATCTTCTCTACTTCTTCTTTTTTCGCTACTGCTCCTCCCTCGCCTTTGTAAGCATCCATTATTTCGGCTGCTAATTTCTCCCAAAAAGTATGATATTCTCGGTTAGGCCTTTGCCGCGCCGCATTTACCAGCCAACGGATAGCCAGTGATTCTTGTCTTTTCCCCCGCACCAACATTGGCACCTGATAGGCCGCTCCCCCTACTCTTCTTGATCTCACCTCCATGCGGGGTTTTACTTTCTCCAACGCCTCTAAATAAACCTCCAGGGGGTCTTTTTTCAACTTTTTCTTCACCAAGTCAAAAGCCCGGTAGACATGCTTCTGCGCCAGTTGCTTTTTCCCATCCCGCATGACTTTGTTGATAAGTTTAGCGACTAAGAGATGTTGGTAGACAGGATCGGGCTGAACTCGTTCCGGATAAACTCTCTTCCTTCTCCCCATGGCTTATCCCTCCGTTGCCGCAGCCTGAGTTTCTCCTCCAGCTGCTTGTTCCGAACCAGTAGCTCCTCCTTTTTTGGTTCCATATTTACTTCGTGACTGCTTCCTTCCTACTACTCCTTCTGCATCATACTTTCCTCTGATAATATGGTATCTAACTCCTGGCAAGTCTCGCACCCTTCCTCCCCGAATTAAAACTACCGCATGTTCGGCGATGTTATGACCAATTCCAGGGATATAAGCAGTTATCTCGCGGCGGTTGGAAAGCTTTACCTTAGCGACTTTTCTCAAAGCCGAATGGGGCTTTTTCGGGGTCATTGTCTTCACTAAAGTCACCACCCCTCTTTTCTGGGGAGAGAGCAAAGGGGTTACTCTTCCTTTAATAGCATTATAGAGTCCCCGCAAAGCCGGACTCTTCACCTTTTTTCTTGTCTTTTTCCTTTTCCTTCGCACTAACTGATTAAAAGTAGGCATTTTAGGAAACCTTCACGCGCTTTTTAGTAACCGGAATTAAGCGTCCTATAATAACATTTTCTTTCAACCCAATCAATCGGTCCTCTTTTCCTAACAAACAAGATTCGGTGAGAACATTGGTTGTTTCCTGGAAAGAAGCAGCCGAAAGCCAAGAATCAGTATTTAAAGCCGCCTGAACCAGTCCTAAGATATCCCGTCTTCCCCGGGCAGGCTTACCTCCTTCTTTCTTAACCCGCTCGTTCTCCCGAACAAAAACCGGTTCTTCCACATAGGAACCAAGCAAGAAGTTGGTATCTCCAACCGAGGTAATCCTCACCCGGCTGCTCATCTCCCTAATAATTACCTCAAAATGCTTATCATGAATTCCAATCCGTTGTGATTCGTAAACTTTCTGAACTTCATCGAGGAGATATCTTTGGGCAGCCTCCATTCCCTTAAGGCGAAGAATTTCCCGAATGTCCAGGGAACCACTGGCCAATGGCGTTCCTTTAGCCACCAAATCACCATCTTTAACCCGCAAAGTGGCGGAAAGAGGGACCAGCTGCTCTACCTTCCCCTCTTTTCCTTTGATGGTTATTTGATATCCTTCACTGGTTTTCTTCACCTTGACCCGCCCGTCAATCTCCGCCATCGGCACAACTCTCTTTGGTCTTCTCACCTCCAACAACTCCTGAACCCGAGGCAACCCTTGGGTCACATCCAAACCAATGACTCCTCCAGAATGCTTGGTCCGCAAAGTCAACTGGGTTCCTGGTTCACCAATGGATTGAGCGGCAATTACCCCTACCGGTGTTCCTACCGCTACCATCTCGCGGGTAGAAAGATCCCATCCGTAGCAACGCGCACAAACTCCATATTTAGTACGACACTTAAGCGGTGACCGGATGGTTACCTCCTCCACCTTCGCCTTTTCTATCAAGGCAATTTTTTCTTCGTCCAAAACTTCGCCTGCTTTTATCAACACCTTCTTGGTGCGAGGATGAACAACATCAGCGGCCAAAACTCTTCCCAAAATCCGGAATTGGAAAAACTCACCTCTTTCATCATGACGGGAGATAACAATTCCTTCTTTAGTCCCGCAGTCTTCCTCTCTTACCAAACAAGAATGGGCAACATCTACCAACCTTCTGGTAAGATAGCCAGCATCAGCAGTTTTAAGAGCCGTATCGGTAAGACCTTTTCGTGATCCTCGGGCTCCAGTTACATATTCGAAAACATCCAACCCCTCCCGGAAACTGGATTTGGTTGGCAAGGGAACAATATTTCCCAAGGGATCAACCACCAATCCCCGCATTCCGGAAACTTGTTTGATCTGATCCAAACTAACTCTTTTCACTCCGGCATTGTTAATCAATTTAATCGGCGAATCCGGAGAGAAAGAATTCCAAATCAAAGCGGCAATCTCATCCGTTGTCTCCATCCAGACATTTTTACTCATTTGATCTTTTTCCTCGGCAGTTATCAACCCAGCCCGATAGTTTTCCTCAATTTCTGCTACCCGCTGTTGGGCCTCGCGGATAATCTTTTCCTTCTCCTCATGTTCACCGCAATCAAAAATAGCCAAAGAAATTCCTGACTGAGTCATCCCCCAGAAACCAAAATCTTTAAAGGCATCAATCAAAGCTACTACCTCTTTGCGAGAGCAGAGCTGGAAAGCATCGATCAAAATTTTTTTGATTGTCTTGCTGTTGACAGGTTGATTGATAAAACCAAATTGCGGCGGGAGAAAGGAATTAAAAAGAATCCTTCCCGGGGTAGTAACTACCCATTCCTTTTCTATCTTCACCCCGACTAATTGGCGCAATTTAACCACACCCAACTCATAAGCATGCAAAGCTTCATCGGGGGTGGCAAAAATTTTCACTTTTTCAAGCACCTTTTTTATGTCTTTCTTCGCCTCTTCTTCCAAGGGAAGATCCTCTTCTCGGATAGAGGTGGCAAAAAAGCAACCAACGACCATCTCCTTACTGGGCACGGTTACTGGTTCTCCATCGGCCGGTTTTAAAAGATTAATCGAGGAACGCATCAACTTTTTTGCCTCCTTTTGTGCCCGTGCTGACAGGGGGAGAAAAACACCCATTTGGTCACCGTCGAAATCAGCATTATAGCCCTTACAAACACAAGGATGGAGACGAATAGCCAAGCCATCAATTAAAACGGGTTTGAAAGCAAGAATAGAAAGCTTGTGGAGGGTCGGCGCGCGGTTTAAAAGTACTCTTTTGTCTTTAACCACATCTTCGAGAATTTCGTAAACTTCAGCAATACGGTGATCAAGAAGACTCTTGGCGCTTTTTATATTAGGAGCCAATCCCCGAAGAATCAACTCACGAAGGATAAAAGGCCGGAAAATTTCCAAGGCAATCTCTCGGGGTAAACCACACTCGTCTAATTTTAACTCCGGACCAACAGTAATAACACTTCTTCCCGAATAATCAACTCGTTTACCCAAAAGATTCTTTCTAAATCTTCCTTTCTTACCCCGGAGGAGATCGGAAAGAGAACGCGGTGGACGCCGCATGCTGGCTCTTCTCCGGGCCTTGGTAACATCAATAAGCATATCTACAGCTTCCTGAAGCATTCTTTTTTCATTTCTCAAAATAATATCCGGAGCCCCTAGAGAAATTAACCGCTTAAGACGGTTGTTTCTGTTAATCACCCGCCGATAAAGATCATTTAAGTCTGAGGTAGCAAATCGTCCTCCAGTCAGCTGAACCATTGGTCTTAGCTCGGGAGGAATAACCGGCAGGACGGTCAAAATCATCCAGGCAGGATTTACCCCTGCTTGAAGCATACCATTAATTATCCTCATTCTTTTAAGAAGTTGTTTTTTCTTCTGGAGACTAGAAGTCGCTTTGATTTTTCTCTTCAGCTCCTTGACTAGTTTTGCCAAGTCTGTCTTTTCCAAAACCTCAAGAACAGCCTCCGCTCCCATCTTCGCTTTGACAAAACCATCGGCGTTGAAATCACGAAGATGGAACATCTCTTCTTCCGACAAAGTGTCCTTGGGACGAAGGCTCTTAATCCGCTGACGAAGTAAGCGGTAAAGGTTTTTCAAACTTTCTCTTTCCAGAAGAATCTCTCCTTCCACTCTTTTCTTTTGTTGCCGAAAACGAACGGCTACTTCTTGCTGGGCAATATGAAGTTGATCTTTATTTTTAATCCTCCCTGCCAACTTCTCCTTCTCCTGTTTTTCCTCCTCCTTTAGCTGGGCAATTCTTTCTTTCCCTTCTTTCCGCAAAGCCACCAGTTTCTCCTTAATACCTTTTTTGAGATTTTCCAAAGATTCACTTACCTTTTCTTTGTTGATGTCCACCACCAAGTAACGGGCAAAGTAAATCACCGCTTCCAGTTCTCTTTGAGGAACTCCTAAAACCATGGTTAAGGGAAAAGGAGTATTCTTCAAAAACCAAACGTGAACCACGGGAACTGCCAAAGAAATATGGCCCATTCTTTCTCTTCTTACCTTAGAAGTAGTTACCTCTACCCCGCACTTTTCGCAAACAATTCCCTTGAAACGAATCTTCCGATATTTTCCGCAGTAACACTCATAATCCCGGGTAGGACCAAAAATCTTCTCGCAGAAAAGACCGTTCTTCTCCGGCCGCCAGGTGCGGTAGTTAATTGTTTCTGGTTTGGTAACCTCTCCATGAGACCAGCTTAAAATCTCCTCTGGTGAGGCTAATTTTATTTTTAATCCCTTAAAATCAATGATGTTTTTGTCAAAATCAATTGTGTTCGCCACTGTTATCTCCTCCTTTCTCCTTTTTAACCTCCTCTTGGGTTTCTTTCTTCTCCTCGGTAACTACTTGAGTAGGAGAAACGGCAACTCCCAAACCAGCCAATTCTCTTACCAATACCTTAAATGATTCCGGCAAAGCCGGGGGAGGAATTGGTTGTCCCTTGATAACGGCCCGGAAAGCTCGCGCTCTGCCATCAATATCATCAGATTTAATTGTCAACATCTCCTGAAGAGTATGGGCCGCCCGATGAGACTCTAAAGCCCAAACCTCCATCTCTCCAAATCTCTGTCCACCCATCCGCGTCTTTCCTCCCAGCGGCTGCTGGGTTACTAGGGAATAAGGACCGGTAGAACGGGCATGAACCTTGTCTTCTACCATATGGTGGAGTTTGAGAATATAGCCTATCCCCACCGCTACTTTTTGGTCATAAGGTTCACCGGTTTTTCCATCATAAAGAACAGTCTTCCCATCCACCGGTAAGCCGGCTTTCTTCAACAAGTTAACAATTAAGTCCTCAGGAATCTTCTCAAAAGGAGGCACTGCGTATTTTTCTCCCAAGACTTTTCCTGCCCATCCCAGGTGGGCTTCCAAAATCTGGCCCAAGTTCATCCGGGCGATTACTGACAGAGGAGAAATGATAATATCCACCGGGGTGCCATCGGGAAGACGGGGCATATCAGCCACCGGCATCACCCGGGAAATAACTCCCTTGTTCCCATGACGACCGGCTACTTTATCTCCCTCTCTAATTTTTCTCAATTGAGCAACAGAAACTTTAACAATTTTATTCACTCCCGGCTCTAGCTGATCTCCTTTTTCCCGATCCAAAATTTTAACCCCGATGACAATTCCTCCCTCTCCATGAGGAACTCGCAAACTAGTATCCTTAACATCTTTAGCTTTCTCACCGAAAATCGCCCGCAAAAGTCTCTCCTCGGCAGAAAGTTCCTTTTCTCCTTTAGGTTCTACTTTTCCTACCAAAATGTCGTTGGCAGAAACTTCCGAACCAATCATCACTATTCCCTCTTCGGTAAGCCGCGCCAGATCCGCCTCAGAAACACCGGGAATATCCCGAGTTAATTCTTCCGGACCAAGCTTGGTATCAACCACCTTTGCCTCATACTCGCTGATGTGAATGGAGGTCATAATATCATCCCTTACCAAACGATCAGAAACAACAATCGAGTCTTCATAGCCTAGACCTTCAATACAAGCATAAGCAATTACCAAATTAGCTCCCAGTGCTAGCTCTCCATTATCCATCGCCGGACCATCGGCAAGAAGATCTCCTTTCTTTACCCTTTTCCCCACAAAAACCACTGGTTTTTGATTGTAACAAGTATCATTGGGGCTAGTTCGCCGATATTTAAAGAGACGATAAACATGCAAACCGTCTTTTACTTCAACACTTTTATCTACTGCTGCTTTAGGGTTGTCAGGTTTAATAATTATTGTCTGGGCATCGGTATAAACAACTTTCCCACTTGCTTGGGCAAAAACCGCCCTCCTCATTACCCGGGGGACAATTCTCTCCATCCCGGTACCCACAATAGGAGCTTGGGGCTTCAACAAAGGCACTGCCTGACACTGCATGTTAGAACCCATCAAAGCCCGGTTAGCCTCATCGTGAGCCAAAAAAGGAATCAAAGAAGCGGAAAGACCCAAAACCTGCTGAGGAGAATAATCAATCAACTGAATCTTCTCTACCGGCGCTTCAATAAACTCTCCCTGGTAACGAGCGGGAACCCAATCGCTAGTAATCACCCCGTCTTTATCCATCGGAACACCCGCATGAGTGATGTAGTAATCACCTTCATCGTCAGCGGGAAGATAGACAACTTCGTCGGTAACTTTTACCCGCGTTTTTCCTCCCCTCTTTACTAACTTTGTCTTTCGGTAAGGCGTTTCCAAAAATCCATATTCATTGACGCGGGCAAAGAGGGCCAAATAAGTCATCAATCCAATGTTTACTCCCTCGGGAGAACGAATAGGACAAATCCGTCCGTATTGAGAACTGTGAATGTCGCGAATAGAGAAAGTGGCTCTTTCTCGGGTAATACCCCCCGGACCAATAACGGTTACTTTTCTTAAAATTCCCAACTCGGAAAGGGGGTTGGTCTGATCAAGAATAGAAGAGAGCTGAGAGGTTTTGAAGAAAGAGAGCAGGGCCGAAAGTAAAGGCTGAAAGCTAAGCATTTGGGAAGGGCGGATCTTTTCTTTGGTGCTGGTCAAACTCATCCTCTCTTTAATTCCCCGTTCAAAACGGGCAACAGCCCGACGAAGGATAGTCTGCACTAGCACCTCGCCCACACTCCGTAATCGCCTGTTGCCGAGATGATCAATATCATCTAGTTTTTTCTCTTCTCCTTTTTGAAGCTTAATTAGGTATTCAACTGTCTTGATAATATCCTGAGGAGTCAAAACCCAATATTTGGGATCATCAACAGGAAAAGATAACCCCAGTCTTTTGTTAATTTTGTAGCGGCCTACTTTTCCTATCTCATAGGTATTAAGCTCCAAAAATGTGCTGCGGAAAAGAGCCATCGCGTTTTCTAAAACCAATGGTTCACCTGGCCTCATCTTCCGATAAAATTCCAAGAAAGCCTCTTCTTGGGTCTTACAATTGTCTATTTGCAAAGTAGGCTCAATAAGAGAAGAGAATCTTTCTTTTAAATCCTTATCAGAAGCCAACCCCAAACAACGAAGAATAACGGTCACCGGAAACTTTCTTCTTCGATCAATCCGGGCATAAATTGCCCCTTTTCTTCCCACTAAAAATTCCAACCAAGAACCCCTCAAGGGGCGAATTTCTGCTTGATAAAGAGGTTTTCCCGTAAGAGGATCATCTTCGGAGGTAAAATAGACCCCGGGTGATCTTACTAACTGATTAACGACGCCTCTTTCTACTCCATCAATAATAAACGTCCCCTCTGCAGTCATAGTGGGAATATCGCCAATAAAGACTTCTTCCTCGACTACTTCGTTGGTGCGCTTGTTCGTCAACCTCGTTTTTATCTTCAAGGGAAGACTATAAGTTAGCTCCTTTTCTCGGGCATATTCAGGGGTAAGAGACGGCTCTCCTACCAATAATTCTCCAAACTGAATTTCCCAGTTATTGCCAGTATAGTCAGTGACCGGAGAAACAGAGTGAAGAATTTCTTTTAACCCTTGAGAAAGAAACCACTGCCAAGATTGCCGTTGAATTTCAATTAAATTTTCTGCCAAAGGAAGCTTAAGTTCCTTACCCCAATAAATTCTCTTTGGTTTACTCATCAGTTAGGGAATTTATTTTTATTTTATTATAATCCCGATAACAAAAAAATGGCGGACAAACGCCCGCTTTGGTTTTAAGTCTGTTGCTATTATAGCACGTTTATTAGCCCTGTCAACTGTTAATTTAATCTTCCTCTCCTCCCTGAAGAAACCTTTTAATATTAGCCAGATGTTCCTCATGAGTAACGGCAAAATGAACTTTACCTTTTTTATCGGAAAGATAAAACCAGTAAGGGGTGTCTGTTGGTGCTTCCACTACCGCCCGAATAGCTTGTAAAGAAGGGTTACAAATAGGAGCAGGGGGGAGACCACGGTAAAGGTAGGTATTGAAAGGAGAAGACAGCTGCAGGTCTTGAGAAGTAACCTTAGGCCACCACCCTTCTTTCCCTTGGGTGATATTTGCCTTAATGTACTGAATTGTCGCATCTACCTGCAAAGGCCAGTGATGACGCCACCGTTTTATTAATATCCCGGCTACCAACCGGCGGTCAGAAAAATCCCTTGCCTCCCTTTCCACTAAAGAAGCGAGGATAACTATCTGTTGGGGAGTTAATTGCGAATTGAGGCGAACCACCGGCATCGCTTTTTTCTGGAAATTCTCCTCCATCTTGGCGACAATTAAAGAAGGTGTGCTTTTTAAGGGAAAAAGATAACTGTCGGGAAAGAGATATCCTTCCTTACCTTTACTCGCAGCTAGAAATTCCTCAAGAGGAATTCCCAACTCTTTCTCTAGTTTTTCCCCTATCTGTTCCCGCCGCCATCCTTCAATAATGGTTATCCACTTATCCAACCTTCCCTTAGTTAAACTAAAGGCAATCTCTTTAGGAGACATGTCCGGAGAAAAACGAAAACTTCCTGCCTGAATTTTGTTCTCTAAACGATAATAGTAAACCAAGGCAAGAAACCAAAACTTATCTTTCACCAACCCTTGTTCTTCTAACTTTCTGGCAATACTCCAAAGCCCCTCTCCGCGGGAAACAACAAAAATTTTTTTAGGGAAATCTCCTCCTCGGGGAGACAAAGCCCATCTTCCCCACAAAAACATTCCCAAAATCAATAAACCCAAAATAAATACTAGAGGGTAGAACCTCCCTTTTCTCTTCCCTTTCATTAAAAACTTAAACCTCCTCAAAGAGAGCCCGTCGGTAGGTTTTCTTCTTGGGATCGTAAATATATATTCGTCCGCATTGGCAGACGACTTTTATCTTTCCCCCCTTAGCCTTCCCTCTCTTTCCCTTGCTTAAAGGACGGCCACAACCAACACACCGCCCCTGGGAAAGCAGCCATGCCTGGATAGGAGCAATAATATTTTTAAACATTCACCTCCCTTCCTTTCTAAAGAAAAAATCCTCTAACATCAAGGCAGCCGCGACTGAATCCACTGGACCTTTCTTTTTTATCCTCTTGGCCTGCTGAGTCGTTAGGGTTTCATCTATCATCTGTACAGGTAATTTTATTATACTTTCCAGTCTCTTGGCAAATCTTTTGCTTTTCTCCGCCATCTTTCCTTCAGAAACTCCTACCAAAATCAGCCCTATTTCCTCCTCCCAACAAAGCTTCAGCAAAGCCGCGGTTAGCTTTCTCCCGGATAAGCACAGGACCGGCCGGGTTTCCACTACCCCCCGCCAACCTACCGCCACCCCTACTCTTTTTTCTCCGTAATCAAGAGCTAAAACCTTCCTCATTCCTCCAACTGAGCCCTTACTATCAACCGCCGTAGATAGGTTCCTGGCGGAGAACAAGTAATCAAAGTAAGAATTTTTCCCTCGAATCGCTGCGACAAAACCGTCAAATCAGTAGGCAAAACCTCAAAGATTTCTTTTACCCGATAAAGATAACGGACACCGTCATAATGGATAATAATCTCGTCTCCAGCCTTTAGTTTATAAAGGGTGGAAAAAATGGTTAAGTAGTTGTTAGGGTTAAAAAATTGCGGCAGGACAGAATGGCCAAAAATAACCGTATTGCCAAAATCACCGGGAACGGCGGTATTGGGATACTGAACCAGCTCTTTCTTCAAATCCTCTCCCCCAATATGGACAATGGCATTTTTAATTCCTAGTTTGGGGATATCCAAGGTATAAAACCACACCGAGGGGTTAACTTTTTTCTCCGTTAATTTTGGTTGTTCTACAAACCAAGAAGAAAGAAGGGTAAAATCATTTTCTTGGGCAGAAACAGATAAAGAAGAATGCCATTTTCCCCCTTCGGGAACAGGGCTGTAAACCGGAGAAAAACGCGGCGCATAACGAATTTGGTAGCTAACAATTGGAAAAATCCCGTTTCCTAAAAGAAAAAAGCCAACTCCCAAAATCAAACCAGAAACCCCCTTCCTCACCAGAGGATTTTGCCAAGACTTCTTTATCCGCCAACGGAATATTTCCCAGCGGGTTGGTTTCTCTTTCTTTACATAGTAATAAAGAGCCATCCTTATTTTTCTAGACTAATAGTTATCTGTTCTTTGCGCAAGGGTAACAACGGGAAAAAGCGCATCAGCGAAGGGGTTATTTGCAAACGATAGCGGTAAACCCTAGGCTGGGATTTGACAATCTCCAAGATTTTCCTCTTTGGCTTGCCCCGGAGACGATTAGTTAGACTTTGCAGGTCAAGGCGAGGGTAAAAATCGGCTTGGACCACAATCTTCCCCTGCCATTTTTCTTTCTCCTCCTGATAGGGGACAAAACTAACCTGGATGCTTTCTGAATCTAACTGGAAGTCGGCCGGAGCTTTGCTAACAAGAATCTTTCTTGCCAGAGTAGCTAATGCCTCTTCTGGTAAAGCAAGAGCGGTAATCTCCATCACTAATTTTCCCGAAAAACTCTCTCCTTCCTCACCAGCTTCCTTATCGGTAGAAAAGGAGACTTCCTTCAGTTTAACTGTTTCCTCAAGCAATTTCCTCTCGCCCGTTTTTTCTTTTAAGGCCTGCTTTAACTGGTCCTCCAGCTTTTCTTTCAAAGAAGTCTTGAGACGATTGATATCCTCCTGGTCTACTGCCGTTATCTCTCGGCTCATTCCCCCGGAGAACTCCTTTTTGTTCTTCACCAAAAACTCATCAGTAGATACCCCCTCAATCCTAAAAACACTTCCTGCCGCCAGATTATAATCTGCTCCCACCTTTTCCGCCTCAACAGGAACCTCTGCTTCTCCCCACTTATCTACTCCACTGGTCAAATCAGGAGTTTTGGAGGCAACCTTTACCTCCTCCTGAAAAATAAATTTTAAATCGCCCGGGCCAATTATCACTGTTCCTTTAGGAAAAGTGGCATTTTTTCCCGTTCGATTATAAACAGTTACCTCTCCTTTAGCTTTTTCTCCCACCGTCTTGGTTCCTGTCGCCACCTCTTCCCCAGTAATCTCCTTCCTTTCCGATAAAGTAATCGTTTCCAACTCTCCCTTTTCTCCCAAAACCACCTCTTTTTCTGCTTTCACCTGCTGGGGAATCACCGGTAAAAACAAGTGGACTTTATAAACTGTCAGCCATAAACCTATCAGACCAAGGAAAACTAGAAGAGGAAAAAGGAACAAAAGTTTCCCTCGGAAAAAGAAACTTTCCGCTTTTCTTTTAATTGCCCCCACCAATCTTCTTCCGGCGGTAAAAGAAGGAAGAGAGATTCTTCTTTTTTCTTTTTCTTCCTGCTTCTCTTCTTCAAGAGAAGAGGTCTCAGAAACCAGCTCCTTTTCTCCCAAATCAGCAAAAGAAAATCCTTCCGGCAAAGAAGTCGCCTCCTCTTTTTTCTCCTCTTGAGAAACCAAAGGTTCTTTTTGAGAAGAAACTCCCCAAAAAGGGCGGGTATCCCGATCAATGGCCTCGCGGAAAATTTTGGCCATCTCTGGCCAATCAATAACCTGAACATCGGGAAGGTGTAAAAACAACCCCCCCTGGTTCACCCAAGGGAAATTAACCATCTGTTCTTCAAAATCAGAAGGAACCTCTCCCCAGATAACAAACTTTGGCGGCAAAATTCCTTCAAATCCCAACTGTTCCAACCCTTCACTTACCCGCTGAGGAGTTAGTTCTTGAAAAACCAAACGCAAGCGTTTTTTAACTTTTCCTAAATGAACCAAGGAAAGACGAAACTCTCCTTCCTGAACAAACAAGGCAATGAAACTGGGAGGAATTTCTTGGTTAGTTTGAAAATAGGCGATTAACGCCTGGTCATCAACAAAAAATTCTCCCTTCTTCCAACCAAAATCTCGACAAAGGGAGGTAAGAAAAGTTTCTTTCTGCTCGGTAAGGTTGCCCTGGTTATCTACCCAGAAAGGAGAAACGGCAAAAATTACCCGACTTATCTCTCTTTTCTTCCCTCCCTCCTTTAAAGTCTTTTCTAAAGCTTCTTTTAAAGAAAAGTAATCACTTCCATCCCACTCTTGAGGAGTTCCCAAACCAACAATTTCCCTCTCCTTTGTCTCTTCCCGAAAGGCATACACAAATCCATTAACTATTCTCTCCCCTACCACAAAAAGCAACTCAAATTTTTCTTTTTTATCTTTTTCTAATTGTTCTGTATTCATTTTTCCAACACGGCGTAAATTCTCCTTTTCCCACTCCCACAACTTTCTTCTTTAATAATCCGGAACTTTCCCAGCTGGCCGGTTGCTTTGACGTGAGGACCAGCACAAACCTCACAGGAGAAATCACCAATAAAATAGACTTTAACCTGAGGAGGATAGCGCCCCTTAAAGAAAGCCAACGCCCCCCGCTTTTGACTCTCTTCAAAACTCATTACCTCCATCTTTACCGGAAGATTCGCGGCGATTTTCTGATTTACCAAATCTTCCACTGCCTTAATTTGCTCCGGGGTCAAGGGAGAAGGATGAGTAAAATCAAATCTCAACCTCTCCTCGGTAATATTACTTCCTGCTTGCTGAACATGCTTTCCTAAAATCTTCCTTAAAGCTGCTTGCAACAAGTGGGTGGCGGTGTGATATTTAATTATCTGGGGAGAACGGGTTGCCAAACCACTTTTAAATCTTCCTTTTGCCGCTGTTTGGGAAACCCGCTGGTGTTTTTCTTTTTCGCGTAGAAAATCTTTTTCGTCAACGACAAAACCTCTTTTCTGAGCTTCTTCTTTCACCAGCTCCAGAGGAAACCCAAAAGTCTCGTAGAGATAGAAAGCATCTTTTCCGGAGACCTTTTTCTCTTGGCTTTTCTCTAAAGAGGAAAAAAGTTTTTCCAGCTCTTTCAATCCTCTGTCTAAAGTCCTTCTGAACTTTCTCTCCTCCTCTTCCAAAACAGCAACAATCCTTGTCTTCTCCTTTCTCAACTCCTGATAATCATCTCCGTAATTGTCAATATTGGCAATTACCTCCTCGGCAACCGCTTTCACCCAAAAAGAGTCCATCCCCAACTGTTTTCCCTCACGAATACTGCGGCGAATCAAACGACGGAGAACATAGCCATGTTCTTTGTTCCCGGGAACAATTCCCTCGTTGACAATGAACACCGCCGCGCGCAGATGATCAGCAATAATTCGCATCGGCCGGCGCCACTCCCCTTGATAACTCTTCCCGCTAATCTCCGCAATTTTTTCAATAAGAGGAGAAAAAATTGGTGTTTGGTAATCATCATCTTTCTTTCCCAAAAGAAGCGCCACTACCCTCTCCACCCCCATTCCCGTATCAACATTTTTTTGCTTTAAAGGAAGATAATGACCTTTCTCATCACGAAGATATTCCATAAAGACATTATTCCAAACTTCTATATACTTACCGCAGGAACAACCAGGCTGACAAGAAGAAGAGCAAGAAGGAGCACCGGTATCCACAAACATTTCCGTATCTGGACCGCAAGGGCCTGTTTTTCCCACTGGTCCCCACCAATTATCCTCTCTTCCTAAGAAAAAAATTCTCTCTTGGGGAATGCCTACCTTCTCCCAATATCCAGCTGTTTCCTTGTCTTTTTTAACCTCTTTATCTCCGGCAAAACAAGTTACGCTTATCTTTTCCGCCGAAAAGCCAAGGTTCTTGGTTAAAAATTGCCAACTCCAAGAAACTGCTTCTTTTTTCCAGTAATCACCCAAAGACCAGTTTCCCAACATTTCAAAAAAGGTATGGTGAAAACCATCACCCACCTTTTCAATATCTCCTGTCCGCAAACACTTTTGAATTCCTACTAATCTTCTTCCCAAAGGATGGGGTTCTCCCAAAAGGTAAGGAACCAAAGGATGCATTCCCGCCGAGGTAAAAAGGGCTGAAGAATCATCCTGGGGAATTAAAGGGGAATTGGGAATAACCCGATGCTCCTTTTCCTTGAAAAAAGCAAAATATTCATCGCGTAACCAGCGAGCGGTGATTTTTTTCTTCATCACTCTTGATTATATAAAACCCCAATTATATTGACAACGGAAGCACTCACTAACGACGGGTAAAAAAACGCCGATGAAGCAAACGGGGAACAGTCGTCTTTTCTTCCTCTTCATCAGAAAAACCTCTTTCCCGCCAGTTTTCCATCTGCTCTTTAACAAAAGCAATCAACTTCTTTTTTTCCTCTTCTTTCAAAAGAAAGCCGATGATAAAGCCCACCAGCAAACCTAAAAAAAGACCGGAAAAATGATTACTTGCTTTTTCTTTCTCCTCCATCTTTTGGTTTTTGGGTAAAGAATTTCTTAATTAAAGCAATTACTTCTATCCCTTTTTCCAAGCCTTGAACTAAACCACTGACAAAATTTGCCGGTTCGTTTAATTTAGCGGTAAATTCCTCCACATTGTTAATGATTCGGGTGGCTCCTCCGGTTAGCTTGCGAATATCCTTAAGAATTAAAACAAGCCACACGCCAATAACTATCAGCAAAACGGTCAAGAGAGTAATACTGGCGGCGACTATTGTCTGGATAATTTCTCCTTCCATCCCTTTCAATTTAAAAGAAAAACAAAGAAAAATCAAGGACGACGGA
Organism: bacterium; assembly: GCA_021157735.1. GTDB lineage: Bacteria > Patescibacteriota > Microgenomatia > UBA12405 > BS750m-G30 > JAGGVZ01. The sequence continues at coordinate 18,273 of JAGGVZ010000036.1, forward strand.
AAAGGCGGCGGAGCCGATGGAGATAAAACCACCGCAGTTTTTCGGCGGTATTATAAACAGGATAAAGATACGGATTAACAACCAAATCCCAACTTCCTACCTTTTCTACTAAATCCCCCCCGTATCCTAACTTAAAACGATGAAAACCATACCAGGGATGAGAAGGGTCGGCTTGGGGACCCAATCCCCCCCATAAATCAAAATACCGACACCCTAGCTTTTTCCCCAAACGAATTGCCTCCCAACAAATTAAATTAGAAGCCATTACCTGACGAAGGCGAGAAGAGGAGGCTCCGTAAGGGTAATAAAGAGTATCCTTCCATTTAAAAAGCATCCAGGCAGCCAAAACATCTCCTTTGTAGCTGGCAAGGAGAATCCGTACCATTCCCGCGGGAGAAAGAATCCTCCATAGTTTCCGGAAATATTCGGGATTATGAAGATAAAAACCTTGTCTTTTTACTGTTTCCTCAAAAAGAAGGCGAATAAAAATAGCCAACCCCGCCTGATTGCTTTCTTCTTTAACTGTTACCCCTTTTCTTCTGGCAAGACGAATGTTATAGCGGGTTTTGTGATGCATGTTAGCAAGAATCTTCTCTTCGGAAAGACGAAGATTCAAAACAAAAGTATAAGGATCTAAAACAAACCGGGGAGCTTTCCGCAACCCCATTTTAGCCAAGGAAATTTTTCTCTCTCGTGTTGGGGTAGGACTGAGTTTGCCCCGGTTGTTTTGCCAATAACGCCAATTCAAATCTGGCTCAAAGCGTACTAACAAAGCTTTTTCTTTTTTGGCTACGGAGAAGATTTTTTTAATCATAGACTGGGTAGGCAACGGTCCCCGAGGAAAATATCCTACCGTAAAAGAAGTTCCCGGAAGACGGTGGAAAAAAACCTGAAATCCTCCTTTAAGCTTGTTTTTCTGGAAGATGCCAAACCTCCTCACCACCGCCCCTTGAGAAGCCTTAAACTCTCCCCACTCCCAACTTTGCAAAGGGTGATTAACCAAACGGTCAAAAGCAGCCTTGTTGCTCTTTGTTAAAAGGACAATTTTCATCTTTTTATTCTTTTTTATTCTACCATTCCTCTTCTAAATCCCAACCTTCCTCCCAGTCGATTTCCTCCTCTCCCCGAAACTCCACCAAATGGGAAGGAATATCTTCTAAAAAGCGGGAGGGCTCATTGAAGCTGGTTTTACCAAAGTATAGCCGCTGGGTAGCAAAAGTAAGATATAACTTTTTCTTCGCTCGGGTCATTCCGACATAACAAAGTCTCCTCTCCTCTTCTACCCCCTCAGGATTTTCCAAACTCCGGGAATGAGGAAGTAGCCCCTCTTCCATACCGACCAGAAAAACAACAGTAAATTCCAACCCCTTGCTTGCATGGAGGGTCATTAGTTTAACTGCTTGATGACGCCATTGCTTTTTTTCTTTCTCTTGGGCAAAATATTCCTGCTGCACCAAAGCAACATTCTCCAAAAACTCACCTAAATGGGGAAACTTTTCGGCCACAGACAACAACTCTTTGATGTTTTCCAAACGGCGGGCATCATCTTCATCGTCGGGAGAAAACTTTTCTAAGTATCCACTGGCAGCCAGAATCCTTTCCATAACTTCCTTACTGGCCCATCTTTTCTTTTTGTTTTCCTCAAGAAATTTCTTCACTTTTTCCATTCTTCTTTTGCCAAAGTTTTTTTCTATCCTCTGCCAAGAAACCAAATCATTGCTGTTGTGAAAAACCCGCAAAAGACTTAAAACATCTTTCACCTCAGCCCGATCATAAAAGCGAATTCCCCCAATCAAAATATACGGCAGACCGTGACGAAGAAACACCTCCTCTATAATCCGCGACTGGGCATTGGTCCGATAAAGAACCGCAATTTCTTCTGGTTTTATTCCTTCTTCTATTAATCTTTTTGTTTCCTGAAAAACAAACTCCGCTTCTTCTCCCTCGCTTCTTCCCCGAAAAATAACTATTTTTTCTCCCTGGCCATTTTCTGTTTTCAACTTTAAAATTGGGTGGGTCTCGTTTTTAGAAATAACTCCAAAAGCGGCATCAAGAATATTTTGGGTAGAACGATAATTAATTTCTAAGTTTATTGTCTTTATCTGGGGAAAATCCCTGGTTAAAGAAAGAAGATTTCTATAATCCGCCCCCCGCCAAGCATAAATTGCCTGAGAAGCATCTCCCACTACGGTTAAGTGCTGATATCTTTGGGCGAGCAATTTAGTAAGAATATACTGAGAATGATTAGTATCTTGATATTCATCAACTAAAATTGCCCGGTACTGTTCCTGGTATTTCCGCAAAACCTCATTTTTCTCCTGAAAAAGCCTAACTGTAAAAAAAAGCAAATCGGCAAAATCAACGGCGTTAAACTTCTGCAGCCGTTCTTGATAACGGCGATAAATCTCCCCCAACAATTGTTGACTCGGGGTTGCGGCCGTGTCCAAAAAAGTTCCCGGATCAAGCAAATCGTTTTTGGCGTGTTCAATTACCGCCTGGACCAAAGCTGGTTTTATCTGTTTTTCTTCTATTCCCATTTGCGAAAGAATCTCTTTTACCACTGCTTTTTGATCATCTTCATCAAAAATTACAAAGGAGGGGGCAAGACCAATTTTCTTGCCTTCTTTTCTTAAAACCATGGCGCAAAAAGAATGAAATGTTCCGGCAAAAGGGCTTTTTTTCTGCTTTTCTCCCAAAAGCTTTTTTAATCTTGTCTTCATCTCCTCGGCGGCTTTGTTAGTAAAAGTTAAAAGGAGCAGTTGGTTTGGTTTTACCTGACCGCTAGCTACCAACCAAGCGGCCCGATAGGTGAGGACCCGTGTCTTGCCACTTCCCGCTCCCGCGAGAATCAGAAGCGGTCCCCCCTGATAAACTACTGCCTGGCGCTGAACAGGGTTTAACCCCCGAAGAAGAGTTTCTGTTTTCATTTAAAAACTCGGTAAATCTTTGTTTTTCCAAAGGAGAAAACCTCCTCGCCCAGTAAGGAAAAATCCTTTTCTTCCAGATGAGGATATCTTCTTCTCTCCATCTCCCCCACAAAAATATATTGAACATGATATTTTTTCAACTGTTCTTTTGCCAAAGAAAGATTGTCTGCCCTGTAGATAGCATCAACATCTTCCGTCCGCTGATGGGGAAAAGAATAATCCCCCCGCCACAACCATTCATGAACAATCCAGCCCTGAACGGTGGGAAAACCGGTAAAAACAGAAACTCTTCCGCTGTCGGTATAACTATCTCCGGGAGCTTCCAAAACCACTGGCTGGCCGGAAAGATTTTCCCTTAACCATTTGATTCCTTGATAGTCGTCAGGGTAATAACGGGTAAGAAAGCTTTCTCCATCCAGCCCCTGCCAACGGGAGGTCCGCAATGGCCCATAATAGCCCTTGATTGCCAAAAAGGGATAAATCATCTGCCCAGAAAAGCCAAGGAAAAAAAGAAGGAGGAAAAGAAATTTTTCCTTTCCTTTTGTTTTTCTTTTAAGCCGCAACACAATGTACCCCGCACTTAAAGCATAAAGAACAAAAGCCTGATAAACCAATTTAAACATCGTGTTGGCCCGATGATACTCGGCAATATAAATATCCTTGAGGTAAACAACTTCAGGAATAAAAATCAATCCCGTCGCCCAAACCGTCATTCCCAAAACCAACCAGTCAGAGGGTAAAAAAGAAGCCCGTTTTTGTCTTTTCCACCACCACCAAAAGCCAACCGTAACTACCCAGAAAAATCCCCATAAAACCAACAGCTGCCACCACAAAGAATGAGCGTGAACCAATCCTATTCCCTTTCCCATTGGCTTGAAATAGAGAGAAAAAGGAAGGGTAAAGACAACGGCTACCAACAAAACTTTGCTTCCTTCAATCAACCATTGCCGCCAAAAACGACCTTTCTTCTCTTGATAAAAAAGCAGCCCACTCACCAAGGCATAAAGAGCCCCATAAATGGGAAAATCCCAAGAATTGCTCATATACATCACCGCCAAGAGAAATCCTAACCAGCCCCAAAGCCCTCTTCTTTTCTTCTCAAAAGCAAAAAGAGTCAAAAAGGCCAAAAAAAGAATTACCGTGGGAAGGTTGTTGAGATGACCGTGAAGATCGGCAACTACAAAAGAGTAGGCAGGAAACTCATGAATAGTTTTATCCTGAGGATTATTGGGATGATAGCCAATAAACCGGGTTGCATCTGGGTACCAATATTTTTTTACCCCCTCTTTTAAAACATAAATGGGTGGGTGAAAATTCCCTCCCAAACAAAGGAGTAAAGAAGAAATTAGCCCTGCTACCAAGATTTCTCGTTTTATCTTCCTTGCCCTCTTTTCCCCCAAGAAAAACCAATTACTTACCAAACTAAAACTTCCCCCAAAAACAAAAGCAAAAATGGTTGCCAAGGCCAGATTATAGCCTACCGTTGGCTTTACCCCCAACAACTTTATCAACACCGCACTTTGAAAATGACCAAAGTAATAATAATTAATGGGCTTACCAGCAAACCACATATCCTGGGGGGGAAACCACCGGGAATGAAGAATACTGTTTACAAACCCAAAGTCCATAAATTTTTCCAACCCTCTTATCTCCGGCTGAAACCCTCTTATCCAAACCCAAAAGAAAAAAGCCAAGGTAAAAACAAGCTCACTGATCCCTACCCGCCACCATTTTGTTTTTTCTCTTTTCTTTCTGCTTTTTTGGAAAAGAAAGAAATTAACTAAAGCAAGAAAAAGAACTACTAACAAAATCCCTTCCCGGGAAAAGGGCAACCAATGAAGAACCCCTCCGGTAAAAACCAAATAAGAGAGGAGCAAAATCGCCAAACTTTTCGTAAAAATCCATCCCTTATCCCAAAAATCTCCAAAAAGAGAAAGACCTAAAGGAAAAAGAACTCCCCCCAAACCTAAAAGCATCAACCACCAGCAAAAAGCAAAAACAAAATCTTTCATTGTTCTTGGTAAAAACTGATAGAATAATATCACAACTATGAAAACAAAAAAAATAAAAATTGCTGTTGACTTGGATGGTGTTCTGGCAGATAAACCCCCTTTGATTCCCAAAAAGCTTATCGAATGGCTTTATCGCGGCAGCTTCTCCCGCCAACCCCATTACCGTCTTCCCGTTTGGTGGGGAGAAATCTGGATAAGAAAATTTAGCCATCTTTGGTTTTTTCGCCCCCCCATCAAAAAAAATCTTCTTTTGGTAAAAAAGCTTTTAAAAAACAAAAAACTTGAAGTGTTTATCATCTCCGGTCGTTTCCAATTCTTGAAAGAAAGAACTCGGCAATGGTTCCAGCACCACTTTCCAGAATTTCCCGCCGAAAAGGTTTTTATCAACGAAAAAAATATCCAGCCGTATCTCTTTAAAAAACAAATGGTCAAAGAGCTTCAAATCCAACAGCTTTTCGATGATGATCCTTTTGTAATTAAGCACCTAAAACAAAAGGCTTTTTTGGTTTCCAAAAAAAACAACCGCCCCTTAAAAAAACTTCTTGGTGAAGAAAACAAAAAAATCCTTTTCCTTCTCACCTACTATTACCCTCACTGGACAGGTCTAACTGCTTATGCCCAAAGAATTGCCGAAGGACTGGCAAAAAGAGGCTGGCAGGTAACCGTTCTTACCATTAAGCACAAAAAGAGTCTAAAAACCCAAGAAACTTACCAGGGGGTGAAAATTATCCGCCTCTCACCTCTTTGCAAAATCAGCCGCTCCCTTATCACTCCGGGGTTACTCCCCGCTCTTTTCCGCTTAAGAAACCGCTATCAAGTAGTCAGTATCCACCTTCCTTTTTCCGATGTCCTCCCCGCTACCCTTTTTCTTAAACTTCTCCGCAAAAAAGTTTACCTCACTCACAACGGCGATCTTGTTCTTCCCCAAGGATTTCTCAATCGTTGTTTGGAAAAAATCTACTACCAAACTACCTATTGGGCAGGAAAAATTGCCAACGGTATAGTCGCCCAAACAAAAGATTACGCTCAACACTCTCCTCTGCTTTCTTCCCTAAAGGAAAAAATTACCTTTATTTACGCTCCGGTAATCATTCCTCCACCGCAGCGAAAAAAAATTCTTCTTTGGAAAAAGCGGCTGGGGGTGAAAAACAACCTCCTGATTGGTTTTGCCGGCCGTTTTGTAGAAGAAAAAGGTTTTGATTATCTTCTCAAAAGTATTCCCTTGGTAAGAAAAAAGTATCCCCAGGCAAAATTTGTTTTCGCCGGCAAAAGAAATATTGATTACGAAAACTTCTACCAAAAAAATCTCCCCCTGATAAAGAAACAAAAACCCCATTTGCTTTTTTTAGGCCTGATAAAGTCGCGACAAAAAATGGCTAACTTTTACAGGATGTTGGATGTCTTTGTCATCTCCTCCCGAAGCGACTGTTTCCCCTCGGCCCAAATAGAGGCGGTCCTTTGCGGCACCCCGGTTGTCTGCACCAACATCCCTGGAGCGCGGGAGGTGGTGAGAAAGACCCACGCCGGAGTTCTTGTCAAACCCCACTCTCCCCAGGCTTTAGCGAGGGGAATTATTAAAATTCTCCGCCACCCTGCCCCTTTCCGAAAAGCCACCCAAAAAGCTAAAGAGGTGTTTAACTATGAAAAATCCATCAGTCAGTACGAAAAGCTCTTCCAAGACAATTAGTTCTCTTCTCCGTTGGGAACCAGATCCAGCTTTCAAAAGAAGAGCAAAAATAATTCTTCAGGAATTAGAAAAACAACATCCCTTCCTAATTCTTGACGCTGGCTGCGGCCGCGGGTTTTACCTCTGGGCAATGGCTAAAATTCTTCCCCAAGCAACCATTTGGGGAGTAGATATTAACTCCCGTTATCTTACTTTGGCAAAAAAACTCGCCAAAGATTTTCCCCAGGTGAAAATAAAGAAAGAAAGTCTCTGTTCCCTCTCTTTCCCTGACAATTACTTTGAGGCGGTGGTAGCCACAGAAGTCTTGGAACATATCAAAGATGACCGTATTGCTTTAAAAGAACTATTTCGGGTCCTCAAGCCAGGAGGCAGGCTTTATCTTACTGTCCCTTCTTCTACCTATCCTTTCTGGTGGGACCCTCTCAATTGGCTCTCGGAAAGAATCCTCCACCGCCATCTCCCTTCTCATATCTGGTGGCTGGCGGGAATTTGGGCCGATCATTACCGTCTTTATTCTCCTTCTCTTTTGAAGAAAAGAATTGAAAGAGCCGGATTCGCTCTTGAAAAAATTTGGTTTGCCACCCAATTTTGTCTGCCTTTTTCTCACTTTCTTCTTTACGGTTTGGGAAAAAACCTTGTCGAAAAGGGCCTGTTTCCTTCTCTTAACCGATTTCAGCCTTCCTCCTCCCCTTCTCTTTTCTCGCGGTTTGTTCTTGAAGTCTTTTCCTTTTTCGATCGTTTCAATTGTTATTTCTCTTCTTCCTCAACCGCTGTCAATCTTATCGTGAAAGCAAAGAAGCTTGATTTTCAAAAATAATCACTCGGGGATGGTCATAAACAGTAAAAGCTTCTTCTGCCCACCAATCAGGAATTTTTATTCCCAAAAGCTGAGGATAGGAAGTAAATTCCGCAACTTTTTTAAATCCTAACTGACCGGCAAAAAGCTGGCGATAAAACTGACTGGTAAAAGGATATCTTTCCGGGAGTTTACTGATTACCTCCCATGCCCGTCCTGAAGAAAGAATCAAGTAATCAACTCTTTCTATTTGAGAACGAATGGTTTGCTCTTTTTCCGGTGTATCTGGGGCAAAAACATGCAAAACCTCCCAAGAATATTGTTGGGGTATTTTTCCCTCCACAGGTAAGGGCAAACAGTCGTCCCAATATTCGCAAGAAAGTACTCTTCCTGGGGGAATATTTTTGTAAATCCAGCGGGAAGCTGCCAAACGAGGGTGAGGATGAAGATAAACTTGCAAAAAAGCCAGTGGCCAAAGCAGCACTCCCCCCAGCAAAATTACTCTTTTTGCCCTTGACCAGTGCTTGCTTTTTTTCTGCCAATATCTTCCCGCCACCAAAGCAGCAAAGGGATAAAGAGGTAAAAAATAGCGCATAGTTTTGACAAACTGCACTCCTTGAAAAACAAAAAGAAAAACAATCCAGAAAAAACAAAGAAAAAGAACTGTTTTTTCTTTTTGGCGCCAGAAATTTTTTAATTTTTTGGCCGTTTTTACCAAAGCAAAGATTACCAAAAAAGATAAAACCACTCCCCATCCCCACAAAACCATGTTCCAAAAGGGAAACCAAAGAGGAGGAGTTTTAATCCACTGTAAAGCGGGAGGAAAGGTGGTTTGGGGCTGATTCCAAGAAGCCAACTGACGAAGAGCCCCCACAAAAAGAGGGTGGGGAGTGAAAACTCCTTTAAAAACATGAGGATCAAAAAATCGCCATGTCAACAGACTCAAAATCGCAAAACTCACCCCTTTGGCGAAAAAGGCAAACCAACGGGGAAAATAAGCAAGAAAAAAGAACAAGAAAACCACTCCAGCAAAAAAGGCCGCCGAAATTTTGCAACTCAAAGCTAAACCAAAACTAACCGCTGCCAGAAGCCAAGAATATTTTCTCCCTTGCCAATCCCGAATCAAAAAGAAAAAGGTCAAGACAAGAAAAAAGACCAAAAAAGTATCAACAGCAAAGAAATGGCTAAGTTGAATAGGGAGAACCATGGCGGCATAAAAGAAACTTGCCCACCACGATTTGCTAAGAAGAAAAATAAGGATGGTTGTCCCCGTGTCAAAAAGAGCGGAAAGAACTCGCCCTACTAAAGTAAAACCCTGATAATTATCCTCTCCCAATCCCCAAGCAACCAACTTTGTCAGGTGGAGGGGGAAAACCCCGTAAACAAAAAAGTTGTAGCCGTGATAGTAAGGACTAAAAGGAGAGGAGGAGAAAAAGTATTCTTTAAACGAATTCGGCAACCGCAGTTGGGTTCCCACCATGGTTAAAAATCGCTCATCGGGGTGGAGATGCTGTCCTTGGTCCCAATTTATTCCCACCGTTCGTAAGCAAAAAGCAAAAAGGAAGACAAAAAGAAAAATAATTTTCTCTTTCTTTCTCATTTTTTCTCGCGAACAAAAAGTCTAACTGTGGGATGGTCAAAAACTGTCCAGGTTTCCTCGCTATTTAAATCATTCCCCACCAACCACTCCTGCCAAGGAGAAAAAACAGAAAAAATCTTTTTTTCTTTAAAACCCAACTGTCCGGAAAATAATCGCTGGTAATAACTACTCAGATAAGGAAATCGCTGGGGAAAACGAGAATAATTGGCAAAAACGCGTCGCGAGGGAACAAGAATATAGTCAGCCTCCGCCAGTCGTTTTTCAAAATATTCTTGCTGTATCCGGTTTTCCTCCAATTGGTAAAAATCAATACTCTCCACCCAAAAGTTGGCCGGAGACAAAGGAAAATTAACCACGTTGCCACCCTCGGAAATAATTAAGCTTTCGGGGGAAATGTTTTTCTTCAACCAGCGATCCACTTGCCAACGGATATCCGGGGTCAAATACACTTTGAAGAAAACTATCCCTGGCAAAAGTGCCAAAAGATAGAAAAAAAGCTTCAACGGTGTCTTTATTTTCTTTAACCACCAAACCCCTGACAAAACAAAAAAAGGCAAAATGGGAGTCATAAATCGTGTCCATTTGGCAAAAACCAGGCCATTGACCAAAAACCAGGGAAGAAAAGAAACCAGCAAAAAAAGAGCCCGAGGAGAAATTTTCTTTTTTTCCCAGCAAAACTTTATCCCTCTCTCCACCCCCAGTAAAGAGAAAAGGAACCAAAAGGGTCCCAACACCCAGGGAAAAATTCTTTTCATCTGGAAAATAAATGGTTTGGTACCTAAGAACTGATAGGTATAAAAAACCAACTGCCTGCCGGCAGCTACCGCTGTTTCATACCTAATTGCTCCCCACGCCCGTTGCCAAGAAAGGAAATAAAAGGGAGAAAAGAGGAAGAAAAAAATTAAAGTCAAAATCCCCGCCCCGAAAATCTTCTCCACTTTTTTTTCCTTTATCGCCCTAAGGAAAAGAGCGAAAAAAGGAGCCGGCAAAAACAGCCCTCCAGAAACTTTTGTTGCCAAGGTCATCCCTCCTCCTAATCCCAAAAGAAAAACCCTTGGCCAGGTAGGTTTTTGGTAAATTGCTAAAGTTAACAAAGAGAAAAAAACAGCCGCGAAAGTTAAAAATGATTCTGTTGTTCCAAAATGGGCGGCTTGAATTAATCCCGGCAAAAAAACCAACCCTCCACTAACCATTATCCCTTCCCAAAAGCCACCCAAAAGATACTTCCCCCAGAAAAAAGCAACTATTACTGTCAAAAAAGAGGAAAAGGCCGACCAAAATCGCAACCAATAAATTGCCTCAGGAAAGGATATCGCCCGTTTTCCCGCCAAGAGCCAATGAGAAAAAAGAGAAAGAAAAAGAGGAAACTGCCCGTAGGCATAAAATTCCGGATCAAAACTCTCTTTCCCCATCCTCTCCACCGCCCATCCCATATTATTTTCATCAGGATGGAAGAAAACTCCCTCCCCCCATTTCAACCCCCAAAAACGGGTAACGATAGCCAAAAGTAAAACCGCAAAAAAAACAACTCTTTTTGACCAAGAAGGCAGTCTCTTCATTCTCCCTTCTTTACATCACATAGATAATAAAAATGAGCATCAATCCCCAAGCAAGAACAGTAAAAAGGAGGGTAAAATCGCTCGTCAACATCTTCTCCGGCTTTTCTCCGCGATTATGGGTAAATACTAAATAGTTATATCTCATAATTCCTACAATTACCGGAATCAAAGTAAGCATCAGCCACTTTCTTCCCATCAAAAAACTCCAACGCGGTCCTAATCTCTTCACCAGCTTTTCTCCAAAAGTGTTAACCTCAGCGAAATAAGTAAAAAGTCCGTAAGAAATAAGGGTAGCGACCGCAAAAACAGAAGAGTATAAATCTAACAAATCCTTATCATACTTCTCCAAAACTAACCGTGTTCTTTTTCCTTCCAAGAGCAACTCACTTCTTCTTTTTCCGCTGGCAATTAAAAGAGAAAGGAAAATGACCGTAAAACTTAACCAAATAGAAAGGTGATAACCAGTAACAACTTCTCCTACTAAAGCCCGGAGTACAAAAGAGGTAGCAATTGCCAAAATATCCCACAAGGCCATTTTTTTGAGAAAAAGAGAGTAGGTTAAATGGAGAAGATAAAACACCAACCCCAACAAAAACGGCCCAAAGCCCAAAAAAACCAGAATTCCCAAACCCAAAAAAAGAAGGGAAATTGCTCCCTGAGTAGCTAAAGAAACGGAAAGATCTCCTCTAGCTAGGGGACGATTTTTCTTTACTGGATGTTGGCGGTCATAAGGAATATCGATAATATCGTTGACTAGGTAAGAAGAGGAAGAAAGAAAACAAAGAGCTAAAAATGCCCAAAAGGTAGGCCAAAAAAGACGAGGATCAAACAATCCCCCGGTAAAAAGAATTGGGGCAAAAACGGCTAAATTTTTTACCCATTGGGAAAGACGTAAAGCCTGGATAAAAGCTCGCCCTTGCTGCCAAAAAGACCTTTTCATTTGTCTTATTTTAAGATAACCGCTGGGAAACTGCAAAATCAATGCTATAATGAAAAGAAATGTTAATTGCCTCCATTGCTGCTAGTTTAATCATCGCTGTCGGGGTAATTTTTTGGCTGGAAAAGCGCCTGAAAAAAATAAGTGAGGAAATAAAGCCAGATGAAACCCTCATTGAGTGGTTGAAAACCCAGCAAGAAGAGCAGCAACGGTCAAGCGAATTCATGACCAAAACCCTTCAAGAAACCAACAAAAATATTCAACAGGTCCTTCAGCAAAATACTACCGCTTTGAACCAACGTCTGGATAATGCGGCCAAATACATCGCCCAAGTAGCTAAAGAGGTAGGGCAGATGAGCGAGATTGGCCGTTCTATGAAAGAACTACAAGAATTTCTAAAAAGCCCTAAATTGAGAGGAAACATTGGAGAGGAGGTTCTTAAAGATTTAATCAGCCAGATGTTTCCCAAAAACAGTTTTTTTCTCCAGTATCAATTTAAATCAGGAGAAAAGGTTGATGCGGCTTTGAAAACAGAGGCGGGAATTTTGCCGATTGACTCTAAATTTCCGATGGAAAACTTCCGGAAAATGGTCGCTGCGGAAACAGAAGAAAAACGGCAACTTTACCGGCGGCAATTCGTTAACGATATTCGTAAACACATTCGGGCAATTGCCCAGAAATACATTCTTCCCGAAGAAGGGACAGTTGACTTCGCTCTAATGTATGTTCCCTCAGAAGCGGTATTTTACGAAGTCGTCAACACCCCAGAATTAGTAGAATATGCCCGCAGCAGCCGCGTCTATATTGTCTCTCCCAGCACCCTTTATGCTCATCTCCAGATGATTCTCCTCTCCTTTGAAGGAAAGAGGATTGAGGCAAGAACGCGGCAAATATTTCAACTGCTTCGGGGAATCAAACAGGATTGGGAAAAAACCCAACAGGGATTATCGGTTCTGAGCCGTCACCTGGCTAATGCTTCGGCAAAAATGAATGATGTTTTTCAACGTTTTACCCTCCTTGGCCAAAAAATAACCAATGCTACCCAACTCCCTTCAGGAGAAAACAAAAAGATTTCCCCGCCAGTTTAAGTGGTAAAATCAGGTACCAATGAAAATCCTTCTTAACCGGGAACAAAAACAGGCTGTTGAATATGAGGGAGGGCCGCTGCTAATCATCGCCGGCGCGGGCACGGGAAAAACTACGGTGGTCACCGAAAGGATTAAGTGGCTAATTACCAAAAAGGGGTACTCTCCAGGAGAGATTCTTGCTCTCACCTTTACCGAAAAAGCGGCCGCAGAAATGAGCGAACGGGTTGATGTTGCCCTTCCCTTAGGCTATTCCCAAATGTGGATTGCCACCTTTCACTCTTTTTGCGAAAGAATTCTTCGCAACGAGGATATTCACATTGGCTTGGACCCTGATTTCCGCCTCCTCACCGAGGCAGAAACAGTTCTTTTTTTCCGCCGCCATTTCTTTGAGCTAGATTTGGAATACTTCCGCCCCGCCAGCAACCCCACTAAGTTTTTAAAAGAAATGTTAAATCACTTCTCTCGCCTGCGCGATGAAGATATCACCCCGGAGGAATATCTTATCTTTGCCCAAAAACAAGCCCAAAAGGCAGATACTGAAGAGGAGGAATTAGAAGCCCAAAAGACAAAAGAACTGGCCAAGGCTTTCTCTCTTTACCAAGAGCTTAAGGAAAAAGAAGGAGTAATGGATTTTGCCGATTTAATCAGCAATACTCTGGCCCTTTTCCGGAAAAGAAAAAATATTCTCAAATCCTATCAAGAAAAATTCCGCCACATCCTTGTTGATGAATTTCAAGACACCAATATCGCCCAAAACGAACTGGTGGTCCTTTTGGCAGGGGAAAGAAAAGAAGTAACCGTCGTCGCCGATGATGATCAATCTATTTACAAATGGCGGGGAGCAGCCGTTTCTAATGTGATTCAATTCAAGCAACGTTTTCCCAAGACAAAAATTATTGTTTTGAACAAAAACTATCGCTCCACCGCCGCTATCCTTGAAGCTTCCTATCGACTCATCCAACATAACAATCCTGACCGGCTAGAGGTTAAAGAACAAATCAACAAAAAACTCCTTCCGGAACGACAAATAAAGGGAAAACCAATAAAGGTTTTCTGGGAAGAAAAGGTAGAGCAAGAAGCTGACGCGGTTGCCCAGGAAATCAAAAAACTAACCAAAAAAGATTATCGTTATCAAGATGTTGCTATTCTTGTCCGGGCTAACAATCATGCCGAGCCTTTTACCAGAGCCCTTGCCCGAAACGGCATTCCCTATCAATTCCTAGGTCCTGGTCAATTATTCCGCCAAGGAGAAGTAAAAGATCTTATTGCCTATCTGAAAATCATCAGTGATCCGGAAGACGATATTGCCCTTTTCCGTGTCTGCAACTTGGATGTCTTTGGAATCACCGGCCGGGATCTTGCCTTCATCAACAGCTTTGCTAAACGATATAATCTTTCTTTACTGGAAGCTCTGGAGGAAATAACCTCTCCTTCCCTAAAAGAAGCCAAATTCCCGGTCATCAGCCCTGGCAGTTATCAGGGAATCAAAAAATTAACCAAGATGATTCACCGCCATTTAGAGCTAGCCAAAAAAGAGTCGGGGGGACAAATTCTTTATTACTTCCTCCACGACTCCGGCCTTCTCAAAAAATACCTCGATCCCAAAACCGAAAAAGAACAAATTGCTGCCTTAAACATTGCTAAATTCTTCGAAAAAGTGAAAGCCTTTGAAAGTCAAACTAAAGAAATCCTGGCGGCCGAACTTCTTGACTGGATTACCTTACGGATGGAAATGGGAGAGAGCCCTCTTGCCAGTGAGATTGACTGGACAGAAAACAATGCCGTTAACATCCTCACTGTCCACTCGGCCAAAGGGCTGGAGTTCCCCGTCGTTTTTCTCGTTAACTTAGTTAATCAGCGATTCCCAACCATGCGTCGCCGGGAAGTAATCCCTATCCCCCAGCCGTTAATCAAAGAAATTCTTCCCGAAGGAGATTCTCATGAACAGGAAGAGCGGCGTCTTTTTTACGTGGGAATGACCCGCGCTCGCGATCTTCTTTATTTTACCGGCGCTAAATTCTATGGTGAAGGAAAAACCCAGAAAAAAATCTCCCCTTTCGTCATTGAAGCCTTAGGAGAAAAAGCGGTTGATAAAGCAACCAGGAAAAAACCCTCTTCTGTTGACCAACTTGCCCTTCTTGATTGGGAACCAGCTCCTCCTTTACCTAGCAAGCCCCCGGTTAATCCTCCGGTAACTTATCTTTCCTACTCCCAACTTGACTCTTTTTCTATCTGCCCCCGTCAATATAAATACAAGTATATTCTTCGTCTTCCCACCCCCCCCTCCCCAGCACAAACTTTTGGGAACATCATCCACAAAACCCCCCAAAAATTTTTACAGCAACAAATAAAAAAAAAAAAAAA
>JAGGVZ010000041.1 GCA_021157735.1 bacterium
AAGATCCCCGAGCAACTCCCAAAAGTTTAATATACGCTTTCAGCGATGTTCCTTGGGAATAACCTTCGGCAATATTTTGTTTCCCCGATCGTGCTGCTTGCTCCATCTGTTCTCTCTGTCTTCTTCCCAATCTTCCTAATTTCCCAAATTTCCCCAAGAATTCTAAAGTCAATCGATAAATCACCTCCGCTAACTGAAAACTTGCCAAATACCGATATCCTGCTTTACTCATTAACCAATTTTACTATACCGCCACTGGCTGAGGAGCAGGGGAGGGAAGAGTAGCTTTTTTTCTTCTGACCCTTAAAAGCCTAAAAAGTGGATAAATTAACTTGCTGGGCAAAAGAGCAATTATAACTATCTGTGCCAAGTTAGCAGCTAAACCTTTTAGGCTTGGTTTGTACCCATATTCTCTTACCGCTTTATAGCGTACCTGCAAGGTGTGTTTGAATGTCTTCTTGGGATCTCGCAAAGAGAGACTGTTTCGATGTTGTCGGTAAAACAAGACGTAATCCTTTAAATTAGCCAACCGGCCATATTGAGCCAGCTGAAAAATCAACTCATAATCATGAGCCAAAACAGAGCCGTTTTGATAAAAAATCAAGCCATTGGGTAAAAGTTTTCGATTAATCATAATTGTGGGATGCTGAATTGGATTGAACATAAACAGGCTTTCGTAAATCTTTTTATTAGTTAAGGGGAATTCTTTGGTGCCAATAATTTCTCCCTTTTCGTCAATCAGCTGACACTGGCCACCAACAGCAATTACCTGGGGATGGTTTTGTAGGAATCTTACCTGCTTTTCAATTCTATCAGCGAAAGCCACATCATCAGCATCCATCCTGGCAATAAACTCACCCTGCGCCTGTTTGATAGCCTCATTGGATGCCAAGCTTGGTCCTAAATTCTTTTCTAATCTTATTAGCTTGATTCTTTTGTCTCTTTTCGCCAGTTTTTTCAAAATCTGCCAAGTGTTGTCAGTCGAGCCGTCGTCAACAATTAGAATCTCCAGATTTTTATAACTCTGACCCATAATACTTATAACCGCCTCCTCGATAAAAGGAGCGGCATTGAAAGCGGTGATAATTACCGAAACCAGTGGGTTTCTTTTATCTTTCTCCATAGAGACTAACAAAACTTGTTCTTTTTAAAATCTCCTTTAACTTTTTTTCAGTGAAAGTGACAGTCTTTTTTCCAAACTCGTTAATAATCAGCTTCGGTTTAATTCCCAACTTTCCTAACGACGCAAGTAAATCTTTGGTCTCAAACCCAAACTCTTTTAAAGATTCTGGATTGCATTCCAAAAAAATCTTTAGATGTGGCGTTTTTGCTAAAAAGTTTTGACCTCCTTTGAGAGCCAAGACCTCTGCTCCCTCGATATCCATTTTCAAAACATCTATCTTTTTGATTCTTTTTTGCTTAACAAAGTCATCAAGGGAGATAGCCTTTATTTTTCTTCCCTTTAAGGAGGAAGTTTTAATTTTGCTCTCTCCCTGACTGGTGTTTTCTAAAAAGCCAACCAAGGCAGTTTGATTACTCACTGGTTGGGGAATGACCTCTACATTTTGGCAATTGTTGAGCTTGAGGTTTTTTCTCAGAAGTCTCAGGTTGCGCTCATCCGGCTCAAAAGCATAAATCTTGCCTTTTTTCCCTACCAGTTTAGAAGCCAAAACCGTGTAATAGCCGATGTTAGCGCCGATGTCAAAAACAATATTTCCTTTTTTAATTTCCTTTAAAAAGAGCTTGGTTTGTTCTGGTTCGAACTTGCTTTTGGTTAAAAGATAAAGAGAAACACCTAAATCTTTGGTAGAGACATAAAGCTTGCAGTTTAGGGGAATCTTTACTTTTTTAATTTCTTCTTTAGCCAGCAAAAAAGAGACCTTTTGATAAAGGCCAACTAAAAAAGGGAATCTTTTATCGATTCCCTTGCCCAAAAATATTTTTGCTGGTAAAGATAAAAGTTTGTTTATCATCCTCCTCCCTCTCCTCTAACTAGAAGTTGTTTTTCTTCTAATCAAAGGTGAGAGAGGAGGAGGCTGTGATGACGCTGGTTTGCGAAAAAATCGATGCGAACTTCGATGTTCGCAAACCAGCTGAGTCAAGAATGCCTCCTCTCTCGAAAGGCAGGAAGGGGTATTCTGGATCACCGAGTTTGCAGATGATCGAGCAACGGAAAGTTTGCTGCATCGTCCGGTAGGACGATGAGGGTCGGCGTAATACCGTCCCTCTCGATCAAGTTTCGAATATTCTCGTTCGCGACCGCTACTGCCTTAACCCTGGAATTCACACAGAGAGCCCAGGCTGTACCGCCACGGTGGTTAGAGATCCAAGCTACGGTGTGAGGCGGAATAACGAAAACGTAGGATTTAATGTCCCCATCTGGTGCGTACCAAGTTTCGCCGACAATCCAACGATTTTCGTTTAGTCCGCCAACCGGACTTAACCCATAACCGCTCGCGGAGGTGGAATCACTCCATACCACTTCTCCGTTAAGACAAGGCGGTTCTATAACGGGCTTCTCAGCGGGCTTTTCGGCCGCAGGCGTCGCCGTGGCTGTGGCGGCTGGCGTGTTGATGGAGACCGTCGTGTCTGTCTCGAGGATGGCCGTAGGCGTGGGTGTAAGCTCCGCTTTCGCGGAAACGGTACCGCGCGCCATGCCGAGCTTATAGACACCAAACAAAATTCCAAGGACTACTACTACTATTGTGGCCCATATTGCTACTTTTTTCATGATATCCTCCTTTTGTATTTCCCCTTTCCTGCCCGCGAAAAGACTCTAGGTGGTGAGCCTAATAATCCTTTCGTGGACAGGAAAGGGTACTTTACAAGAAGGTGGAAGACGCCGACCGCCGTTTCTTCCCCTCTTCCTGCCTATTTTCAAAGTGCTTCAGTTTTCCTCTCCAGCAGCTGGTGACTGGGGGAAAGCTGAAAGATTTAAAGCCTGCCCGCCATCGCAAGCATGAGCTTGCTCAGGCGTTGCGGGCGGGTTGAGAGCAACGGCTGAAAGCAACCTTTCAGGTTGTTCTCAACCGAACGATCTCAACAAGCTTGCAATGTTTGTATTGATTTCTGTATAATGTTGTTAAGATTAATAGAGATTTATAAAAATTGCAAAAATAATGAAAAGAACAAAGAGATTGAGCTTTACTGTTATTTTTAGACCAGAACCAGAGGGCGGTTTTACCGCCATTGTTCCCTCTTTGCCCGGCTGTGTAACCTATGGTAAAGATTTAGCCGAGGCAAAAAAGATGGTTCAGGATGCAATTTCCGGTTATCTTGCCAGCCTGAAAAAACACCGTCAAAAAATTCCTTCCGATGATTCGGTCTTTTTAAGTACCGTCATTGTCGAAAAACGCAA
>JAGGVZ010000037.1 GCA_021157735.1 bacterium
TCAACCATTTTACATTCTCTCTAAAACCTCTATTCCCAAAATTTCCAACCCCTGCTGGAGAATATTTTTTACGGTCAATACTAAAAACAAACGAAAATTTTCCCGATTACTTCCTAAAACTTTATGCTTTTGATAAAAAAGATTGAACTTCTGGGCTAACTCAAAAAGATACTGGGCAAGAAAGTGAGGAGAAAAATTCTCTGCCGCCATAGCGATTACTTCCGGAAAACGATAAAAAGTGCGCAAAAGACTCTCTTCTTCTTTATTTATCTTTTCTGGCAAAGAGACTTCGCCGGAGAAGCTCTTCTTTTTTAGAATACTAAAACAGCGAGCTAAAGTATACTGAAGATAAGGGGCACTGTATCCCTCAAAAGAAAGGACCTTTTCCCAGGAAAAAATAATATCTTTTTGGGGTTCTTGCTTTAAATCATTGAATTTTATCCCCCCTATTGCTACCGCCTGGGCTACTTTTTCTCTCTCTTTCTGGGAAAGATTCTTACCTGTTTGACTGGAGGCAATGAGCTTTTTTGCCCTCTTAATTCCCTCCTGAATTACCTCCTCCAAGTGAATTGTCTCTCCCTTCCGGGTAGAAAATTTCCCTTTTTCCCAGCGAATCATCCCATGGGCGACATGAATTAACCGAACCTTCTTGGTCCACCCCAGCATCTCTGCTACTGCAAACAACTGTTTGAAATGAAGAGACTGGTCCGCTCCTACTTCATAAATAATCAAATCTGGCTGCCATTTTTTCAACCGGAACTTTATCGCCGCCAAATCCCGAAGAAGATAAGTAGTGGCTCCATCTGATTTTTTCAGCATCGCCGGAGCTGATAAACCAGGAATTTCCACTATCAAGGCTCCTTTGCTCTTTTTGGCAATTTCCTTTTCCTCTGCTTCTTTAACTACCTCCTCCATTTTGTCCTGATAAAAACTCTCGCCATAAGCAAAATCTATCTTTACTCCCAAAAGACGATAGATTCTGGCAAACTCTCGCCAACTAATATCCACACAGGCCCGCCAAATTCTCACTGCTTCCGGGTCTTTCTCTTCTAATTTCTTAAACCACTCCCTCCCCTCCTCTTCCAAAGAAGGATTCCGGCTCGCTTCTTGGTGGAAGCGAACATAAAGTTCCTCTAAATCCTTAATTGTTAAAGCAGACAAATCCTTCTTTCCCCATTTTTTAATTGCCACTATCAACTTGCCAAACTGTGTTCCCCAGTCGCCCAAATGATTGTCACCAACAGTCTTCCAACCCAAAGTGCGGTAGAGATTATAAATTGCCTGGCCGATATTGGTAGAGCGCAAATGGCCAATTCCAAAAGGCTTAGCAATATTGGGAGAAGAATAATCAATTACTACTGTTTTTCCTTTTCCCTTTTTTTGAAGAGTTTCTTTTAGTTTTTGCCGGTGATTAATAAACTTGGCTCTTTCCAAAAGATACTCTTTAGTAAACCAAAAATTGATAAAGCCCGGTCCAGCTACTTCCACTTTCTCCCAGATTTTTTCCTTTTCTTTTTTGAGATTCTCAACAATCTCTTCAGCCAACTGACGGGGAGATGTTTTTCTTTTCTTTGCCAAAATCAAAGCAATGTTAGTAGAATAGTCGCCATGTTCGGGAAGAGTGGGATGCTCAAAAAAAACAGCTGTCCCCTTTTCTCCTCCAATAGCCTTTCTTACTGTTCTTTTTAGTCTCTTTATTTCCTCAAATTCCATTTTAAATGAAGTATATCACGATTCATGCCGTTTTTTCTTTTCGGACATCACCAATTCTAGTTTTCCTAGAGCACTTTTCATTTCAGAAAAAGTTTCTTCTTTCTCTCCGCTATTTTTTACAAACGAATTTGCGGCTCGTCTAAGTCCAAAATCTGCTTCGTTTGAATTTAAAAGCCTCGATAAAAGCTCAAAAGCAGCTTCAGGAAAAAAACCTTGTAATTCTTTGAAAGAAAAAGTCAAAAACCGAGAAACAAAACAAAACAACTTGTTTTCTCCCAAAATGCTTGCTTTTCTGTATAAATCCTCATCAAGCTTCTCCAATATATTTTTTACTTCTCGAGTTTTTTCTTCATCACCCCAAAATTTTTCTTCCCCTAAAAATAACCAATAAAGAAAAGATATTCTCTCTCTAAAATTAAATGCCTCAAAAAACGAGATAGATATTTCTTTTTCTCCCCATTTTCTAACAAGCCGAACTAACTCTTGATATTTTGGCTTACTCAAAAGGTCTTTTATCTCTTTTACATCTAACCCTGTTTCTAGAAGAAATAAGGAATCAAGAGAAAGCGAATCGTTTAGAATAGCTAAAAAACTCTTTTTCATCCATTTTTCCACCACACTCTCACTTTTCTCGTCTTTAGAACTAAAGCTTTCTTCTTCTAAATCTTTCTTTTTTGGGCCTAAATATTGCCACCAAGAAAAACTTAGTAGACTATTCCAGTTTGACTCAATGTCTACAACTGTAATCCTTTTCTTGTCTATCTCCTCAGAATAAATCCTTTCCAGTTTTTTCTTCACCTTTTCCCATTGTGGCTTCTTTCCTGTTTTTTCTAAAGAAAAGATTACAGATAATCTCTCTACCTCCTCCTCCAAGTTATTTTGTGAAATTATCTCCTCTGTTTCTTCAGGAAATCTTTCTTGAAGATAAAGAAGTAACAATATTCTGGACACCATACCCCATTTAATTCTCGTGCTTACTACTTGTTCGCTAAAACTTTCTAGTCCTTTACCGTAAAGCAGTCTTTCCTTTATGGAGGTAGAAGTAGCTATCTCTATATTTTCTCTCTGGCTATCCTTCTCGGAACCCCCTGTAATAGAGTTATCAAAGGAGCCCCTTTCCTTGTCTTCTCCAGCCATTTTTGTTTTTCCAAACCAGCATTGGAATCAGTAACAATAATTTTTCCTAGATGAGGACCAGTGATGGGTGTTTTTTGAGAAGAATGGGCATAGATAATTTCCTTGTCAGTTTTTCCTACCACCACCAATACATGGTCGGTCTTCTTCCCCAAAAAACTTAAGGGAATCAAATCGCCCACCTTAATATCTTTCACCTTCTTTACCGGAGAAGTATTCTCTTCACTGGTTAAAGCTTGAGCATTAAAGCGGCGGATGGGATTTTTACTTCTCCCCGGAGCCATCTTCAACCCCTGCCAAAATCCAGGAAAAAGAAACGCCAAAATTTGAAAAGCAAAACCCGAACAATCCAAGCCAATCCTTTTTTGCTTCATAAACTTTCTTATCTCCTCCTCACTCATCTCCCTCAAGTTCACTCCTGCTTCGCGGGCTTTTTGCAAAGTAGCCTTTTTAATTTCCTGTGGAGTTCCTTTGCCTCCAAAAGGTCCTTGAATTCGGCGAGGAAAAAGACGGTTGCGCCAATAAGGAATTCTTACCTTTTTTCCGGGAACAACTTCCAGAGAAAAAAACTGTTCTAAAAAAGAACTAAGTTCTTTGTTTTTTTTCTTATCCCTACCCAAGAGGAAATCGTTGTGAGCCGATATAGTATCCTCCATACCTTAAAATCTGATTTTTTAACTGTTGCGCTCCTTGCCTCCCTTCGTATACTGTTACCCTTATCGCTTCCCCGGGGCCAAAATAACTCTTTCCTATCTCTCCTACCGGCTCCCCTCCCCATAAAAGAACTTCCCTTTCCTTTCCTTTTCTTCTATCGCGCCAAAATTTCTCTTCTAATAATTCATGGGCTTTCTCTTTATTAAAAACAAAAAACGCCCATTCTTTCATTTCCTTAGTTTACTGCCACCTTGACCCCCGGCCCCATAGTGGCACAAAGGGTCATCTTTTTTATCCGCTGTTTGCCGATTGCCGCAATCAAAGCCTCCACATTGGCAACTAATTCTTTGTCAGGCTGATCCAACTTTCCCAACACCAAATGAACCACCGGCGCTTTTTTCTCTGTCTTAATCTTAATTACCCCTCCCTGAGAAAACTTTTTCACCGCCTCTTGAGGGTTATCAACCAAAGTACCGTTTTTCGGGTTAGGCATCAACCCTTTTGGTCCCAGAACTCTTGCTAGGGGAACAATCTTGGGCATCATCTTTGGCGAAGCCAAGAGAACATCAAAATCTATCTTTCCCTCTTTTATCCGGGCAATCACCTTATCATCAGCTACCACTACTTTCTTTTCTTTCCCTTTAAAATGGGGCAACTGCACCTCACCAATCTCTCCGGTACTATCGACTACTAAATGCGCCTCCAGATTGCCGACAAATTTGGAAAGAGAGGTCTTCTTCACCAAAGCCACTGCTTCTTTTAGAGGATAAAGCTTAGTTCTGTCTACTTTTGCTTTTGCCTCTAAGTATCGCTTGCTGCGTTGACGGATTTTCTTTTTGCTGCGAATTTCTTTCTTTACCTTCTCAATATCTACTGCTTCTGCCTCTACTACCTTAACTCTCTCTCCTCCCTTCAAACCCGCTACCCGGACCTTTTTTTCTTCTTTTTTTGCTTCTTCACCGACAGTTTTTATCTTCTTTTGTCCCATTTTTGCCTCCTTAAATCTTTAATTCTCCTCTACCTCTACCCCCATGCTTTTAGCTGTTCCGGCGACAATCCTCATTGCCGCTTCCAAATCATTAGTATTCAAATCCTTCATTTTTTCTTTGGCAATTTCTTCTAAATCTTGCCGAGAAAGTTTCCCTACTGTTTCTCGCTTCGTCTCTCCAGAGCCTTTTTCCAACCCCAGTTTTTTCTTAATCAACTCGGAGACCGGCGGCAACTTAGTAACAAACTCAAAAGTTCTGTCTTCATAAATAGTAATTACCACGGGAATAACATTCCCTTTTTGGTCCTTTGTCCTCTCATTGTACTGATTGATAAAATCCATAATGGGAACCCCGTACTGGCCCAAAACTGGTCCTGCCGGTGGTCCCGGATTAGCCTCTCCGGCGGGTAAGTTAAGTTTAACTACTGCCTGAATCTTCTTTGCCATATTTAACTGCTTACTGAAACTTTAACCTTTCTATATTTTACTCACCTGCAAAAAGTCCAACTCCACCGGGGTCTCCCGGCCAAAAATGGAAACCAAAACTTTAAGCTTCCCTCTTTTAGGATCAATCTCGTCAATTGTTCCCAAAGAATCAGCAAAAGGTCCGTCAATTATCTTCACCGCCTCGCCAACACTGAATTTCGCCTGATAGCGCGGTTTCTCTTTTTCAACGGTGGCAATAATTCTCTCTACTTCTTCTTTAGCAATAGGTAAAGGCCGATCGCCGCTGCCGACAAAGCCGGTTACTCCCGGGGTGGTTTTTACTACCACCCAAGAGTTGTCATCCAAAACCATCCTGACAATAATATATCCGGGAAAGATTTTCTCCTTGGTTTTGACTTTCTGTCCCCGTCTAATTACATACTTGGGTTGAATGGGAACAATCGCCTCAAAAACTTTATCTTCCAGCCCCATCACCTTTACCCGCTGTTTCAGGGCTTCAATCACCCGGTACTCATGTCCTGAGTAGGTATGAACAACATACCACGCCGCCTTTGCTGGCGGTTCTTTTTTGCTTATCAAAAACCGATATTTTTCCTTTTTGGCTTTCTTCTTTTTTTTCTCGGCCATATTAATGTCTTACTAAAACCTTTATTCCCTGAGTAAGAAGGAAGTCAAAACCTCCTAAAATCACCCCTACTGTCAATGACACTAATATTACCACCATCGTCAGCCGGAATAAAGTATTTTTGTCCGGCCAAGTAACCTGTTTTAATTGATCCAAAACCTCTTCTAAAAACTTCCTCATTGATTACGGAGCAATTATACCACAAACCCGTTCTTTTTACTCAAAACTTCTCTTTCCTCCTTGAGCTTGGATAAATTTTACCAAAGCCTTCTGCTTCTGGGCAAGTAGCGAGGAGGTTTTTGCCTCAATATTTAACCGTAAAAGCGGCTGGGTATTGGAAGCCCGGAGATTAAACCACCATTGAGGAAACCAAACAGACAGTCCATCCAGATAATCAACTGACTTGGCTCCTGGGGAAAACTCTTTCTCTACCGCGGCAATCATTTTCTCTTTGTCCTCAACGAGGAAATTTATCTCTCCACTTTGATGCCAGCGAGCATATTTTTTCCGCAAAGAAGAAGCCGGCTGCTTACTTTGGGAAATAATCTCCAAGCAGGTCAGAAAAGCGGTTGCCCCCGAATCAGCATAGTAAAGATGAGGGAAAAAGAAATGATAAGAATGCTCGCCGGCAAAAATCGCCTTTTTCTCCCGCATTATCTTTTTAATAATTGAATAACCAACCGGGGTTCTCACCGGAATTCCGCCATTTTCCTGAATTACTTCGGGGACAGTTCGGCCGCAAACAGCGTTGTAACAAACCACTCGACCAGGATTTAAGTGCAAAAAATACTCCGCCAACATCGCTGTCATCTCCGTTCCGGAAAACAACTCACCTTTTTCATCTACCAAAACGACCCGGTCGCCATCACCGTCAAAGCCTGCCCCCAAATCCGCCTTCTCCTCCCGCACTTTTTTCTGCAAAGTTGCCATTGCCTCGGGAAGAAGAGGATTAGGGAGATGATGGGGAAAAGAGCCGTCGAGGTCAAAATAAACAGGAATCAATTCGATAGGCAAATCTTTCACCAAGAGAGGAATTATCTTTCCTGCCATTCCGTTGCCCGCATCCACCACTACCCGCAAAGGAGCAATCTTTCGGGAGTTAATTAAAGAGAAAACTGCCTTTCTGTACTCCTCTAAGGGGTCTTTGCTAATCATCTTTCCTTCTTTTCTCCTCTCCTGCACTTCCTTTCCGGAGAAAACCCACTCTTTCACCGCCCCAAAACCAGTCTGGAGAGAAACTGAATCACCACCAGGAAGGGTAACTTTCAACCCGTTATATTCCGGCGGATTATGAGAGGCGGTAATCATAATGGTTAAATCCGGCTGGAAATGACCGGAAACGAAATAGGAAACGTCGGTAGAAATCAACCCCAAATCCCAAACTTCCACCCCTAACTTCATTAAGGTCTGAGCAAAAAGGGAAAAAATTTCCTCCGAAGAAAGCCTCATGTCTCGGCCAATTGCCACTGTTCGGGGACGGAAATGAACAAAAAGTCCCTGGGCAATCCTTTGTGCCCCTTCCCTATCCCATTCTTTTCCCCAAACACCGCGGATATCATAGTTCTTGAAAATTTCCTCGGCAATCATCTTTCCTCCTTTCTTAACTTTTCTCTTTCTTCCTCAGTCTCTGTTCCCCGATGATAATCATCCTCCACCCGGACGGTGTTCCCTTTTTCTGGAGTGGAAACCTCTACAATTTCACAATCAGTCAAAGCCCAACAGCGATGCTTTTGAAAAGGCTTAATCCAATAACCTTTTCGCAAAACCATCTCTTGTTCTACTAGCTTCCCCTTGTTGTCCTCCAAAATTATCTTTGCCTTCCCTTTCACCAACATCAAAACTTCTTCTTTTTGGTCATGATACTGGAGACTAAAACGGCATCCTTTGTTTAAATGAAGGATTTTTCCTGTCACCGGCGCCTGGGGAGGAGAAAAAATCAACTCCCACCCCCAAGGTTTTTTTACTTTAATAGAATAAGGTATTAGGCGAAAATCTTTTTTCATTGCAAGGGAGGCGCTAACAACTCCTGTTTGTTTATCTGCTCGCCAAGCTGTTGCAACCAGCGATTAACGGTTCCTTGAAAATCAATTTTTACCAGAATTTGACGCAGAACAATCCCAACAATCACCAAAAAGATAATTGTCCCCAGGGCACGGCCAAAACCATGAGCAATCCCGGCAAGAAAGTTATAAAGAAAAAACTTAAAAGGACGGGCGGAGTAGATAAAGTAACGGTCTTTAACGGAGATTTTCTCCAAAATTGAGGAGATTTTCTTCAGCTCCTTTGTCTCCTCTTTGCTCATACCCTAAAATAACAACCTCCCCCGCAAAAGTCAACCTTCCATTTGACTTTAAAAGCCAATATGATATGATAAAGATAACTTTAAAGCCGAAGACAGTAGGTTTCCGAGAAATCGGAACGAAGCATCCTACCGAGGCGAAAACTAAATTAATTTTTAAATAAAGACTTTAATTTAGCAGGCCTCGGATGAGGCTTTTTTTATTGGTTACCGAACAGCAACATGGTAAATCAAAGTAAAATCTACGAAGTAGAAAACATTAAAGCCACCATTAAGGAGGCAAAAGCAACCGCTTTAATTGACTATCAAGGTCTTACCGCCGAGCAGGTGCGCCAATTAAGAGAAGAAATCCGCCAAAACGGAGGAACAATGACGGTGGTGAAAAATACCCTTTTGACTATCGCCCTTCAGCAGTTAGGTTTCAATCTTGACTCTCCTCTGGTTGGCCCCACTGCCTTAGTTACCGCCACTGAAGATGAGATTGCTCCCTTAAAAGCGGTAAAGACCATTAAGGATAAATTTGAAAAACCAGAGTTTAAACTAGGAATTTTGGAAGGAAAAATTTTGAGCCTGGCAGAACTGGAAGAGCTGGTAAAATTACCAGGAAAAGAGGTACTTCTTGCCCAATTTGTTGCTGGACTGGCCAATCCTCTGCAAAGGCTTGCGGGAAGCTTTTCCTGGCCGCAAAGAAAGTTGTTACTAGTTTTGAAAGCAATTGCTGAAAAGCAAACTCAAAATTAAGAAAGGAGGTGAAAGTGATGAGCGACAATCAGAAAAATCCTCAACCCCAAGAAGCTCAGGAAGAAAAACAAGAAAAGAAAGAGGAAGTAAAAGTGAGTCCTAAATTGGAAAAGATTATTGATGAAATTGCTGGTCTTTCTGTTCTGGAACTTTCTGAGTTAGTAAAGGCTTTAGAAGATAAGTTCGGTGTTCAGGCAATGGCCGCAGCGCCGGTGGCGGCGGCAGCTCCAGCAGGAGGGGTAGCAGCTGAAGAAGGAGGACAACAAGGCGGAGAAGAAAAATCAACCTTTACCGTTGTCCTTACCGAAGCCGGAGGCAACAAGATTGCGGTCATTAAAGCCTTGCGAGAGATTAAACCTGACTTGGGCTTGAAAGAGGCCAAGGATATGACTGA
>JAGGVZ010000060.1 GCA_021157735.1 bacterium
GAGAACTAGCCGCGATGGTAGTAACTGATGCCACCTCAAGACTCCTGCCCGGTGTTTTGGAAAAAGAAGGGGCATCGGAAATTGAGTCTTTTTCTCCTGGGCTAGCAAAACTTCTTCGCCTCTCCTCTCGCAAGGCAAAGAATCTCGTTGAATTCCCTCAGTATACCCGTCCTCCTGTTTTTAACGGCTGGAAAGTTCCCGCTGTCCTTCTTTCCGGCAACCACCAAAAAATAGCCCAGTGGCGAGCAAAAAAGATAAAGAAGAAAAAATCATAATTTTAAAACACACTGGTTTCCCACAAACAAACCGATTGTTTTCAAAGAGTGATGGTTGCCCTCAACAACACTCTCTTTCCCAATAAGACAAGAATCAAGAGGCTTGGGAATATTCTTTACCACCACTCCTTCCATTAAAACTGAATTTTCTATTTTCGCATTAATAATCTCACAGTCGTCACCAATTGATGAGTAGGGACCAATGAAAGAGTTTTTAACTCTTACCCGATTGCCAATAATCACTGGGCCGCGAATAAGAGAGTTTTCTATTTGACATTGTCTGCCAATCCTCACTCTTCCCTCAATCTGAACTGTTTCTTCCACCGGAGAAAGAATCTTAGGCTCAAGAAGCTTGTCAAGAAGAAACTGATTAGCAGTCAGCCAGTCAGCAAACTTTCCCGGATCTTTCCAAGTCCCTTTAAATTCTTTCACCGCCACTTTATATCCATGATTAAGAAGCCAGTTGTAAACAGAGACAATTTCCAGTTCTCCTCGTGCCGAAGGAGAAATCGCCCCCTTTCCCTCAAAACATTCCAAGGCATGATGGTCAAAAAAGTAAAGCCCCGGAACAGCCCAGTCATGGGGAGGATTTTCTGGCTTCTCCACCACCTCACGTAGATTTCCTTTCTTGTCAAAATAAGGCACTCCCATCCGGCGATTTTCCGGATGATGAATAATCACCAACAAAGCATTAATTCTTTTATTCTTCCGGAATTCATCAACTAGCGACTTTATCCCGGGGAAAAAGATATTGTCTCCCAAATGCATCACAAACCTCTCCTTCCCCAAAAACTTTCGCGAAACTTTAATAATATGGGCCAACCCCAATGGGCGTCTTTGCAAAATATAGGTAAATTTTGCTCCCCATCTTTCTCCCCCTCCCAAAACAGCTTTAATCTCTTCCAGCTGGCCAGGGTTATAGTTTATTCCAATGTCCTTAATCCCCGCCTTTACCATCTCTTCAATGGCGTAAAACAAAAGAGGGCGATTAGCCAAGGGAATGAAATGCTTGTTGGTGCTAAAGGTTAGCGGCCGCATCCGCGTTCCCCTTCCTCCGGCAGTAATTAGTCCTTTCATTTTCCTTCCATTTGTTTTTTAATCATTAAAAGACCATCTTTAAGTTTCTTCATTACCACCCCCAACTTTCTTATTTTCTGATTGGAAAGGGCAAGATTTTGCTGATAAGGTTTGCTTCCAGGAGGCAACGATTGAAGATATTGCCGTAAGCTACCTTTTTT
Organism: bacterium; assembly: GCA_021157735.1. Lineage (GTDB taxonomy): Bacteria > Patescibacteriota > Microgenomatia > UBA12405 > BS750m-G30 > JAGGVZ01. Next base: position 1,514 of record JAGGVZ010000060.1, read on the forward strand.
TATCCTCTCCGGGGGAAGACCAAAAATCTGGGCTACTGTCAAAGCTATTTGGTAAGGAGAGTGTGAAGAAGAACCGGTCAAATGAAAAATGCCTTGGGGCTTTTTCTCCAAAAAAACCGCTATTCCCAAGCTAATATCATCAATAAAAGTGGGAGTAATCGTCTGGTCGGTAAACATCGGGTAAAGGGAATTTTCTTTTATCCCCGTCAAGATTTTTCTTATCAAATCCTGCTTTTTAGGAAAAGCGGCTCGATAAGGAAAAGCAATTCTGGCAATAGCCGCTTTGAGGCCACTTTTTTCTACTACCTGCTCTCCCAAAAATTTTGTATACCCATACCATTCAATCGGGTCCGGCTTGTCTTCCTCGCTGTACGCTCCCTTTTTCTTCCCGTCGAAAACAAAATCAGTGGAAATATATACCAGATATTTTTTATACCGGCGACACAAATCAACGATGTTTCTTGTTCCCTCTACATTTAAGCGATAACACAATCCCTTTTTATCTCCTCTCTGCTGCCAGGCAGCATTGGTATCCGTAAAAGCAGCCAAATGAACCACTCCTTCAGCATCCTTATGGGTTTCAAAAGCCTCCTTGAGCAAAGAAAAGTCCAAAATGTCAATCCCTGTTTCCAAAGAAAAATCTACCCAATGAAATTTATCATTAGTAAGTTCTCTTATTCGGGAACCAACTAAACCACTCAACCCGGTGCCAATAATTTTCTTTTTCATCATCCCTTTTTAATCTGCCAAAAATCATCCTCTACTTGATAATTCCACGGTAATCTCCATTCGTCACTGCCGTCAAACCAGTTATTTACCAAATAGGTCATTGCCGCTGGTCGAGAATAAGGATTAGCCAATCCATGGGCAACTCCGCGGGGAATAAAAAGAAGATAAGCCTTCCCATCTCCCAAAACCAAACGCATCTTTTTCCCTGTTGTCGGACTCTCCTTTCTGATATCCAACAAACCGACAATCAGTTTTCCCTCAGGATGAATAAACCAGATTTCATCCTGAAGATAATGGAAATGCCACGCTTTTACTGTCCCCGGAACAACCACGCTGTGGTTTATTTGCTTTATCTCAAAACCTTTAAACTCCTCTGGAGAGGTAACCTTCCCTTTTTCTGCTCTCACTACCTCATTGAAAGCTCCATCCTCCCCAACAAATCTTTTAATCTCCACAATTTTTACATCTTTTATCTTTTCTTGGGGAGAATAATCTTGTTTTGTAGAAATTTTTTTAACTTGTTCAATTATTTTTAACATTGCTTTTCCTCCTTTCTGTTAACCGCTGATAAAACTTTTCTGTTTCCTTTTTAGTATCTCGCCACCACCATTCATTCTCCTGATACCAAGCCACTGTTTTTTGCAACCCTTCCTCCAATGAATATTGCGGCTGCCACCCCAGCTCTTGATTGATTTTTCTCCAATCCACTGCATACCGCCGGTCATGACCGGGTCTATCAGGGACAAACTCCAACCACTCCTCTTCTTTTCGGCCAAAAATTTTCAATATCATTTTTGCCAGCTGCAAATTAGTGACATCTTTCTCTTTTCCTCCCACACAATAAACTTCTCCTATTTTTCCTTCTGTCAGCACTAACTCTATTGCCCGACAGTGGTCTTCTACATAAAGCCAGTCACGAACATAACGACCATCACCATAAATGGGAATCTTCTTACCCAAAATCAGATTGGTAATCATCCGGGGAATGAACTTCTCCGGATGCTGATAAGGACCATAGTTATTAGAACAATTGGTGATAGTTACCGGCAAGCCAAAAGAATGATAAAAAGCCAAAACAAAATGATCAGCCGCCGCCTTACTAGCCGAGTAAGGACTTCGAGGATGGTAAGAAGTCTTTTCATTAAACTTTTCCTCCCCTTCCAAAGGCAGTGCTCCGTACACTTCATCGGTAGAAATATGGTGGAATCGTTTCACTCCCAACTCCAAAGCCGCTTTTAAAAGAACATAGGTTCCCTTGATGTTAGTATCGATAAATACCGTAGGATCTTCCAATGATCTGTCTACATGAGATTCGGCCGCAAAATGAACCACCCAATCAACTCCCTCCATCGCTTTTCTTACCTCTTGAGGATTGGTTATATCTCCCTTAACAAAATGATAGTGAGGACTATCGGCAACCTCTTTTAAATTGGCCAAATTCCCCGCATAAGTGAGTTTGTCGAAATTAATTATCTCGTCTTTGGGATGTCTGTGAAGCCAAAATCTTATGAAGTTACTTCCTATAAACCCGGCACCCCCGGTAACCAAAATTTTCACTCTTTTATTTAAGCAAACAAAAAGCAGCCTGTCAAATACTCTAGGTATACCTGTCAGCCACTACCGAAGCCCCATAAGCATCAGGCTTGGTTTTAGCGCGAAAGCCATTGCCTACTACCATCCCAATTAGCTCTTTTATTACCGTTTTTGTTGGTCCTCTTCCTCCTGCATCAATATGGATTTCCAGTTGTTCATATTCTCCATTTAAATTTTCTTTCAAAATTGGCAAAAGGCGATTGGCCATTTCTAAAGAAGCTAATGTTTCCTGGTATATCTTTTCCTTTAGAGAATAAAATCGAGGAATGACTACCTTCGTCCAAAAATATCTTCCTCCCCTTCCTTGACGGTGAATAACAATTGCGGTAACTAAATTAAGTTGGGCTTTCCCCCCCCAGTCTTTTACTGTGGGAATCCGACCCGATAATTAACTGATATTCTCCCTCTTCCTCTTCAATAAATTTTTTCACCTCTTTCACCACTTTAGAAAGCCCCAACTTTCCTTTAGTGGGGTTTTGAAAAACTACCTCCGAACCAAAAAGATATCCCTGAGAATTTTTCCTCATGAAGTAATTATAACAAATTAGCCTAGAGCCAACTCAAAACCAAGAAAGCACTTCCCACGGCAATTGCCGAGAAAAGAAGATATTCCAGCACCGTCCGCCAACAAAAATCGCCTCTGATAAGATGATGAATTACTCCCCAAAGAAAGTAAAAAATCCCTCCCACGACAACAATTTGTTTCTGAATAGTAGGAAAATGAGAATAGGCGGTAAAAATCAACCCCAATCCTCCCAATCCCAAAAAGAGAAAGGCAAAATCAAGCGGATATTTTTTAATTTCCTCAAACATTAGTCTATCACCCCCTGTTGGCTAAGAAAAATCAAAAAGAAAACTACCGCCAGGAAACCTGCATGGGCTAGGTTACGTCCCGAAAATCGATGGACACGGTTACGGAAAACGAAATAAGTATCCGCCAAAATCGCTCCGGCAATCAATCCAAAAAGGAAGCCAGAAATTCCCTTGGTAATCACCATTGGATTAATAACTTTCTTTCCCAACGAAGAACTTTGAGAAACAAAGGTCTCTTGGGGCAAAGGAGGATTATTCCTTTCTTCAACTCCTACTCCAGCGGCTATCTTCTTTTCTTTCTCCTTCATTACTTGACTTGGAGTTCCAAAAAGCTGAACCACCAGGGTAGTTTTATACCCATTTAATGTTCCCTCAACTACCGCTACCCCAATATCCTGAAATCTCTCATCCAGAATATTGGCCCGATGGGTGGAAGACTTCATCCAAGCAGCCACTACCGCATCAGGATTAGAGAAATCCTTCGCCAAATTCTCTCCTGCTACCACATAGTTGTATCCTACCTCCTTAAAAAATGACCAGGGAGTCCTTCCACTCGGAGAAGAATGAGCCCAATAATCAAAAGCAAACATATCCGCTGCCTTCCGTCTTGCCGCTTCATCCAAAAGGGAGCTTTCCCGCAAGGGGGGCAGGTTTCTTTTGGCTCTTTCTTGGTTAGTAAGCCTCACGATTGCCTCAGGAGTTATATCCGATACATATCCTAAAACTCCTGGTTTAGCAAGAGCAATCAAATTTAAGGAAACTTGGTTAAGCAAAAAAATCCCTACCAAAAAAGCCAGAAAAGAAGGCTGTAAAAGCTTGGCCCGAAAGTTATTTTTCTCTTGAGGAACGAAAAGCTGTTTTAAAAACTCCCTCATCTCTCTCCCATTTAAACACAAGGGAAAGCTTTCTTCAAGAGGTCTTTTTGAACCACCAAAAAGCAAAACCGCCAATTATCCCCAACGCCCCCACCCAAAGCCAATGACAAAAAACAGTGGGTTCAAACCACCGGTGCATTATTTTGTCTCCCAAAAGAGCAAGAACAGAAAAGAAAGCAGGAAATGCAAGGTCCTTTTTCACCAATTTCTTTTTTCTTCGCCAATATCCCCACGAAATCAATCCGCCTCCTAAAAGAAAAATTACCCCCCAGAAGCATGGCTTCTTGCTAGTAGCCACTCCCGCTGTTTCCCCAGCGGTAGTCGCTATTCCTCCTCCCAATTCTCCCTCCTCAGCAGCTTCTTTTTTCTTTCCAAGAACCTCAAATCCTACCGCCGGTCCCGCTGCCGCTAAAGTTCCTCCCGCCACCGCTACCGCTTCATCAGAGAACGGACCAGGAGCGCAGTCGTTTACTCCTTTCACCACAAAATAGTAGGTAACCCCTCCTGATAAACCGGAAACCGTGTATGAAGTAACATTACCCACGTTAGGATTGCCATAAAGATAATTCCCTGAAGAGGTTCCATAAGCAATTAAATAATGAGTAACTGTTCCCGAAGGCGGAGACCAAGAAAGTATTACTTCTCCCTCTCCTCCAGGAACAGCGGTTAGATTAGCTGGCTTTCCTGGGGCGACCGCGCTACATCCCGGAGGAGAGGCGGTACCAGCAACCGTGCCTCCCCCTCCTCCAGAAACAGGCGAGGGAGTCGGAGTAGAAGTCAAAGACCCGATAAATCCAAAAATAAAATCCACTGTCGTGCTTTTGCTCTGATAATCATTCCCTACTTCTTCTCCCAAGGAGGCGGTAAGATCATAAACTACCGTTCCTCCCGGACCAATAAAAGTCAAAGGAAGTTCTATTCCTGCTAATTCGCTCAGAAAGCCATCCACCAAAACAGAAGTTCCGTAAGTTACTCTAATCCGAAGAACCCTGCTTAAAGAAGAATCGTCGGTAATTCTAATTCTAATTCTCATTCCTGCCTGATGAGAATCCGTCGCGCTTAGATTGCCCACTAAAACGCTTTTGGTTACCGACTTACCCGGAAACCAAACTTCACCAGCAGGAAAAAGAGGGTCATTATGCTCTATCTTCAAATCTCCTTTCACTACTGCTTTTGCCGGTAAAGGAAGAAACAAAAAGAACAAAGTAACAAGAATAAAGGGAATAATTTTTTTCTTTACCATGAAAACTCCTTGGTCATCTCCACCTGTGGATTAATTAAAGTCAAATGAAGAGTAATTTTGTTTTCATCAACTTTATCAAAAACACAAACTTTCCCAGAACAACTCCCTAAGAGAACCTCTTCTTTATAAGTTCCCTCCTTAATCTCCTTTCCGGTAACTTCTCCCAGAACTCCCTTTTCTATTCCTTTGCTTTTGTAAAGTAGTTCATACTCTCCTTTAGTTGTTTCTTTCAAACCAGTAATCACTAAATTCACCTTTCCTTCTTTATAATCTAGACTTAAACTGAACTCCGTATCTTCAGGATCAGTCCAGATACCTGTCCCCTCAGGAATTCGTTGCCAAACTTTATCGGTCTGGTCAACTTCTCCGTAAGAAAAGGAATCAATCAAACTATCGCTATCATCGAAAAGTAAAACTTCACCTCCTTCTTCAGGTAAGTTAAACAGACTAGAACCATTTCGATAAATCCTCAACCAACCTCCCGCGGGAACGACGGTTTCGACGGTTGTTAAATCATCATCATTATCTGCATGATTAACCACTGGCAAAACATCTCCGTTGTAGTCCTTTAGATACCAGCCAGAAATATCTAAATCTGATTCACTGTTATTCCAAACTTCCACCCACTCTCCATCTAAAGGTAAGTCACTGCTTCCTTTGTTTCCTCCTGAGGGATTGGGAGAAATTTTATTCAAAACAATGGCAAAATATTCCTTATCTTTGTCTGTCTTCAAGCTTAGGCTTTTGGTTGCCTCTCTGTTTCCTGCAATATCTACGGAGTAATAATCAACCTTTACCTCCTGATCATCACCAACACCGTGGTCAGAAAGAGCAAACGACTTTTCTCCTCCCCCGGAGATTTCTTGCCACTCGCCTCCGTTAATGCGGTAATAAGTAGTATCTACCCCTGATCCAGGATCACTTCCTCCTATTCCTATCTCCTTGTCAGGGGTAA
>JAGGVZ010000030.1 GCA_021157735.1 bacterium
CTTTGTTAATTTCTGCCACCCGGGCAATAATTCCGAAAGAATCAAGAGTCCTCTCAATAATATCCGCATTTTTCTTCACATCTCCCCTATCCGCCTCTTTGTTTTCCACCTCTTCTAAAATATCCAAAGGGGGATAACGCCAAACTTGCTTAGGAGGAGAAGAAACTAACGCCTCTTCTTTATTCAACAAAGAAAATCCCTCCTCTAGTTTTTCTTCCGGTTTTTCTGAAGGTGGCGGTGGTGAAATTGGAGAAGGCTGTTTCTTTTCTTCTGGCTTTACCGACGTAGTTGGCGCTGAGGGGGGTTGACTTACAAAAATAGGCCGTTTTATTTTTCCTGAAATCAACCTTTTCTTCACCGCCAAAAAACTCTTTACCAAAAAGGCAAGCAGCTGGTCCAAAGAGGTGTTAAAAAGAATCACCAAGGCAATCAAAAGGGTAAAAACTAAAAATAAAGCTGCCCCTATGTTGGTGATTAGAAAACTCAACTGTTCCCAAATCAAATGACCAACTATCCCTCCCTTAGTTAATCCCGAAAAAGCCAGCAGCAAAAGAAGAGTTCCTAAAGAAACATTAATCTCCCGTAGAGGAGTTTCTATCTTGGTAAAAAAAAGACCCAAAGAAAGTAAAAGCAAAGGAACAAAAATTGCTCCGCCCCCTAACCATGTCAACAGAAATTGATTTATTTTAATTAAAAAACTTCCTTTTTGAAGAAAAGAAAAAATTACCAGAAGAGAAGAAAGAAGAAAACCCATGGCTACCGCCGAAAGAAGGGTCTTCTTTTTTATCTTTAAGCGACCAGTTTTTTTCAGCTTCTTTCTCCTCCCCATATTCCCATTATAGGCAATTTTCCCCTCAAACTTCAATCAGCAAGGGTAAAACCATTGGTTCTCGCCCTGTTTTTTGATAAATAAGCTTTTCTATCTCTCCCTGAATTATCTGTCTGATGTCACGAAGATTTACGTTCGCTGACCAGTTTTTCTGGTAAATATCAGCGGCAAATTTTCTCAAACTCTCCAAAAGCTGCTTATTTTGTTTGATATAAACAAAACCACGACTAACTACTCCCGGCTTTTTGATTAGTTTTTTCTCCCTGCCATCAATTAGATAAATAACCACCACCATCCCTTCCCGAGCTAAAACTCGTCTATCCCGTAAGACAGTTTGTCCTACATCTCCCACTCCTAAACCATCAACCAGCACCCTTCTCATCGAAAAACCCTTCACCTGCTTTTTCTGGCCATATCGGTCAAACAAAACTGCTTCGTCCTCATCAGTAATAATCACCCGTTGAGAATCCAAACCCATCCGTTCAATTAAAGAAACGTACTGGCGCATATGACGGTAGTTTCCCCCAATCGGGATAATCCAACGGGGGTTAACCAAGGCTACCAACAAGGCCAGCTCTTGCTGACAGGCATGGCCGGAAACATGCAACTTACTGCTGGCGGTAGGATAAACAACCTCAATCCCCAGTTTAGCTAAATTATCAATTATCTGGTAAATCCCGGCGGTGGTTCCGGGAACATAATCCGGGGAAGAAAAAATCACCTTATCGGTTGGTTTCAAGCTAATTTTGTGTTTCCCCACCACAATTTTATCTAGAGATGACCCTGCTTGTCCTAAACTTCCTCCCACTAGCAAAGTCAACTTTCTGTCAGGATAATTTTTTATCCTCTCTGGCTTGACTAGGTCTTCTTGACGAAGATTAAGATAACCGTGCTTCATCGCCAGCTTAATATTCTTTTCCACCGACATTCCCACCAAAACAATCTTCCGCCCATACTTTAAAGAAGCATTAACTGCCTGCTGCCAGCGATGAATATTAGAAGAAATGGTGGTTACCAGCACCCGTCCCTTGGCTCTCCCAATCTGTTCCTCAAACATTTCTGCTAATTCCTTTTCTGAAGGAGAATAACCAGGATGCTCGCTTCCCAAACAATCAGAAAGCAAGGCAATAACTTTTTCTTTTCCTGCCTCGGCAATTTTCCCTAAGTCAGGAAAACGACCGTCAAAAGGAGTAAGGTCAAATTTAAAGTCACTCCCATGATAAAAGCTGCCAATAGGGGTCTTTATCAAGAAATGAAAGGTATCTGGAATGGAATGGGTAACCCGAATCGGCTCCAGGAAAAATTTCCCCAATTTTAATTTATCTTTTTCCCGAAAAACCCGAATTTTTCGCCGCAAACCAAACTCTTCCAGCTTTTCCTCAATCAACAAAGCAGCCAAAGGCGGGGCATAGATAGGGACCGAGGTCTTCAGTTCAGGAAGAAGAAGAGGGAGGGCGCCGATATGATCCTCATGACCATGGGTAATTACTATCCCAGCAATCTTCTTTTCTCTTTTAAGAACATAGGAAAAATCCGGAATAATCAAGTCAACCCCGGGCATATCGCCTTCAGGAAAACCTACCCCGCAGTCAACAATAAGCAAAGAGTCATTTTCTTCTTTGCCCTGGGGAAGAAAATGATAAACAAACATATTTTGGGTGACTTCCCCAAAACCACCTAAAGCTAACAAACGCAAAACATCTTGATTGTGATTCAAAATTTTCATTTTTAACTCCTTTCTAACTTACCACGAAGGTAAAAATTCTTTTATATTTTCCAAAGTAAGATGAAATTGTCTTCCTCTACCTTCAACTATTAACTTGGCTATTCGCCGACAGATTCCTTTAATGGTTCTTTCCAAAGTTCTCAACCCGGCGTCATACCCTAAAGGACGGACAATTCGCGGCCAACAATTATCATCAATAACTAAATTTTCCTCCGTTAAACCCGCTTCTTTCATCGCCCGCGGCAGAAGATACTTTTTCCCGATAATAATCTTCTCCTCGTCAGAATAGGAGGGCATCTGAATTACCTCCAGCCGGTCCAGAACAGCGGTGGCAATTCTTCGCGTGTTGTTAGCGGTGGCAATGAAAAAAGCGGAAGAAAGATCAAAGGGATAATCAATATAGTAATCAGTAAAGCGATCGTTCTGTTCTGGATCCAAAAGTTCCACCAAAACTCCCATAATAGTATTCAAAGCCTCGTCGGCAACCCGATCGATTTCATCAAGAAGAATAACGGGATTTTTCACCCCCACCCGCACTAATCCTTTTATCACCTGACCTGGTTCTGCTTCGGGGTGCAAACGAGAAAGGCCACGCAAATAAAGGGGGTCTCCCAAGCCACCAAAAGGAATGCGGATGAACTTCCTCCCTAAAGCCTCAGCAATAGAAGAGGCCATGGTTGTTTTTCCTGTCCCCACCAAACCAACAAAACAAAGAACAGGCGCTCGCACCTTTTTCTCTCCTCTTTTTTTCCGCAAAATCAACACTGACAAATGTTCTAAAACCCTCTCTTTGATACTATTCATTCCATAATGATTTTTTTCAAAGACCTGCCGGGCTCTTTTTAAATCCAAAATATCTTCACTTTCTTTTTGCCAAGGCAAAGCAGTAACCCAATCAACATATTGACTTACCCTTTGGAAATTGCTGGTAAAATCACCAATCTGCCAATTAAGACGAAGCTGATTAACCATCTCCCGGCATTTCTCTGCCAAATCGGAGGGCAAAGCCGCCTTTTCTATCTTCTCCAGAAGAATATTAATTTCTTTTGTTAAAAGTGAATTATCTTTCATCATTCCCACTATACAATATTTTCTTCCCCGGATAAATACCCTTTAGCGTCTTTTTCGGGGCGAGAAGCGCGGGGCAAAACGAGGGCGAAGATGGCTCTTAAACGGTGAAGGTTTCTTTTTGTTGGTCAATGGCTGGGCCAGTTCCAAATTCACTCTTCCCAATTCATCAATTTCTCTTACCCTTACCCGTACCTTATCTCCTACCGCCAGAACCTCTTTGGGGTGGCGCAGAAAACTACTTCCTAATCGAGAGACATGAAGCAACCCTTCTTTGCCAGGGAGAATTTCCACAAAAGCCCCAAAGGGTTGGAGTCTTTTTACCTCTCCTACAAACTCTTCTCCGACCTTGATATCGCGCGTTAAGCCCTTAATTGCTTCACTTACCTTTTTCACCGAAGCTTCATCCAAACCGCTCACACTAACCTTACCATCATCCTCAATATTAATGTCACACCCCGACTGTTCGATAAGACGGCGAATTGTTTTTCCTCCCGGACCAATCACTTCTCCAATCTTTAAAGGATCAATTTTAAATACCTCTACTTTAGGAGCATATTGGGAAATCTTTGCCCGCGGTTGAGAAATGGTCGCGGTCATCACCGCCAAAATTTCCTCGCGTGCCTTCTTGGCCCGGAAGATGGCTTCTTTAACCACCGCAAAAGGCAAACCGGCAATTTTTATATCCACCTGAACAGCAGTAATTCCTTTGGCGGTACCGGCCACCTTAAAATCCATATCCCCGTTGAAATCCTCAATGCCGGCAATATCGGTGAGCAAAACATAGTCTTTTCCTTCCTTGACTAAACCAATGGAAATCCCCGCTACCGGAGCAGAAATAGGTACCCCAGCGTCCATTAAGGACAAAGTCGAACCACAAACACTTGCCATTGAAGTGGAACCATTGGAAGAGACAATTTCAGAAACAACCCTGATGGTGTAAGGGAATTTTTCTTCGCTGGGGAGAACAGGAATCAAAGCTCTCTCCGCTAAAGCTCCATGACCAATCTCTCGCCGTCCTGGCCAACCAATCCTGCCTGTCTCTCCAGAAGCATAAGGAGGCATAAAATAATGATGCATATAACGCTTTGTTTCTTCTCCTTCTGGGCTTTCAATTAACTGCTTCAAGGAAGGTGTCCCTAAAGTAGTAACCGTTAAAGCCTTGGTAAATCCTCGCTGGAAAACCGCCGAACCATGAGTCCGGGGCAAAAGACCTACCTCAGCCCGGAAAGGACGAATTTCCTCCATTCCCCTTCCCCCTGGTCTTTTCCCTTGGAGAATCTTCTTTCTTAATTTCTTTTTAAAGATAGCCTCAACCGCCATTTTAACCAGCTTTCCGTCCTCTTCTTCCATTGCCTCCTTAGCCTCTTCGCCCAACTCTGCCAAAGCGGCAAAAGCCTCTTCGCCTACTTTTTTCTCTCCCTTGTCTTTCTTTACCAAATCTCCAATTACCTTTTCCAACTTGCTCCCCACTAATTTATCAACTTTTTCTATCAGTTGAGGAGAAGGATATACCGGTTCATAAGCCATCTTCTCTTTCCCGTATTTTCTCCGGAGAGACTCCAGAAATTCTATTACCTTTTCTCCCTCCTTTTTCCCAAATTCTATTGCCGCCAGAAATCTCTCCTCTTCTACCTGCAAAGCCCCCGCTTCCAGCATCACTACTCCTTCTTTACTGGTAGCGACCACCAAATCCAAATCAGAGAATTCTTTTTCCTGTTCGGTAGGATTGACAAAGAAGCTTTCATCTTTACCACCCACTCTTACCGCCCCAATAGGACCTTGCCAAGGAATATCGGAAAGATGAAGGGCGGCCGGAACAGCCAAGAGGGCTAAATCCACCGGATCATTCTCGTGGTCTACTGAAAGAACTGTTACTACCACCTGAACCTCATTTTTAAAATCCTTGGGAAAAAGAGGCCGAATACTCCGGTCAATCACCCGGGCATTAAGGATAACCTCATCGCTGGGTTTTCCCTCTCTCTTGACCCAGCGGCTTCCTTTTATTTTTCCTCCTGCATACAACCGTTCGACATACTCCACCTGGAGAGGAAAATAATCTAAATCTGACTTTTGCTGAGAAGCAACCGCTGTTGCCAAAACTACTGTCCCTCCGCAGCGAACGGTAACAGAACCATTGGCTTGAAGAGCTAAGTTTCCGATTTCGAAAATAAATTCTCTATCTCCTAGTTTAAAACTTTCCTTTTGTTTCATTTACGCAACCCCAACATTTTGATTAATTCTTCATATCTCTCCCGACTCCGCGAGGCAAGATAGCGAAGAAGGCGCCTTCTTTTGGCAATCTTGCTTAAAAGCCCTTTTTTAGCTGCTTTGTCGTGGATATGCTCTCCCAAATGAGTCTTTAATTTTTTAATTTCCTCTGTTAAAAGAGCGACCTGGACTTCAGGAGAACCGGTATCCCCTTTTGCTTGAGCAAACTTCTTGATAATTTTTGTTTTCTCTTCCTTTGTTAAAGCCATTTCTTCATTCAACCTTTAATTTTTGACGTTGAATTTTACCAGAGAAAGCGCCTCTTGACAACTACCCCTAAACTCGCGGCGTAGTTGCCCCTTTAAAAATGCGCGGAGTGGGCAAACCGTTAGCTTTCGTCTCTTTTTTGAAAATCTTTTTCTCGCCGTTGTTCTCGTTGTCTTTTTTGATCTCCGGCTGACTTCCCCCTCCCTGATAAATTTTATAACACAAAGCAGCAATTTCCAAGGTCTGATAACCAGCGAGGTTTTCAAAAGAAGCAGTTGCCTTCTTAATTCCCTCAAAAAGATTCCCAGCAATTTCTCTATCTAAAGGTAGGCCTAAACTTTGGATAATTCTGGCTACCACCTCACAGTAACTGGCGCCGTTGAAATCACTCAAGTTAACTTTTGCCCACTCTTTCTGCTCGTTTTGTCTTCCCAACCAAACCCAGTTTCCCCCAGGAACTACCTTTTGAAAATCAGGAAAATAACTCTCCTCGCCAACAACCACCCCCAAGTCAAAGCTATTTTTAGGAGTAGAAATTATCACCTGATTTTCCGCAATCGGGGGAAAGTCTGGTTTAATTTCTACCTTCAAGCTTAACTTATCCTCTCCTGGTACAGAGATAACATTATCAATTCCTTCAATGGGATAGTCAAAAGTAATCGTCATATCCTTCTGGCCAAAGTTATCCTGAATCTTCTCCTTTCCCGCCAAAAAAGCCAATTTTTCATCTGGCTTTTGAGGAGCATAAATAGTTACTTCTTTGCCGGCTTTTTCCAAACTCAAAGCCAAGGAAGTGCCGGCGGTTACCGCATCCTCCCCTTCACCGCCAATTAAAACCACAATCTTCTGAGCAGAAGGAAACATGGAGTTAAACTGGGATAATTGATCTTGCCAGGTCATTTATTCCTCCTTTTTCTGCTTATAGGATATTATAACATCTCCCACCTGAAAATCAATATAAGGAGAAAAAATTGCCCCAAATTCCTGCCCCTGGCGAGCTGTTTGAATATCTTCCTTCAAGTGTTTCATGGAGATAATTTTTGTTTCTCCCAGAGTTTCTTCCTTTCTTTTGATAGTCACAGGAAACTGTCGAGAAATTTCCCCTTCCACTACCCGGCATCCCGCCACTCTTTTTTTATCTATCTTAAACTCGGCCACAATCTCTGCTTTTCCCAAAACCTCTTTATCGATGTCGGGAGAAATCATCCGCAAAACTTCTTTTTCCACCGCCTCCAAAAGATCATAGATCACCGAAAATTGACTGACTTTAACACCACTTTCTGTTGCTAACTTAGCAATCGGCGAGGAAACCTTAACCCGAAAGGCAAAAATTCTTGCCTTGGCGGTCTGGGCCAGAAAAACATCAGCATCGCTTACGTCTCCCAAACCAGCATGAACTACCTTTACTTCCTTAGGCAAAGAGGAAAGAATTGCTTCCAGTGTCCCTTGAGCATCACTCTTAATCACCACCGGAAGCTTTTTTTCCTCCTGAGCAAAGATATCCTCTTTTTTCTCTTCTTTCTCTTTTTCAGGGAAAGGCTTTGGCGTTTCTTTTTGCGGCGAAGAGGCGATAATTGCCCCTACCGGAGGCACTTCGGTAAATCCTAAGATTTCTACTGGTTGGGAAGGTCCTGCTTCCTGGACTGGTTTCTTCAAATCGTCAAACATCGCCCGAATCCGAAATTGTTTCTCTCCCACCCAAAGTTCATCGCGGACTCTTAAAGTTCCTTCTTTTACCAAAGCAGTAGCTACTGGCCCCCGTCTCTTGTCTAAACTGGACTCAATAATAACCGCCAGCGGTTTTCCTTCTGGGTCCGCCTTCAAATCTTCCACCTTGCCCATTAAAACAATCATCTCCAAAAGTTCATCTACTCCCTCCCCTGTTTTTCCGGAAACAGGAATAACAGTAATGTTTCCTCCGTAATCTTCAGGAACCACCCCCATTTCCGCCAACTCTCCCTTAACACTCTCTACTCTCTGGGGAGCAAGGTCGGTTTTGGTAATCGCCACCAAGAAAGGCACTCCGGCCGCTTTAATGTGAGAAAGGCTCTCTTTGGTCTGTTCCTGAACTCCCTCATCAGCAGCTACTACCAAAACGACCAAATCCGTCACCTGAGCTCCTCGGGCTCTCATCTGGGTAAAAGCAGCATGACCAGGGGTGTCGATAAAAGTAATTTTGGCTTCTTGACCTTCTTTAGTCTTAAAAGCTATCTGGTAGGCACCGATATGCTGAGTAATTCCTCCTGATTCTCGGGCAGCAATATTACTCTCTCTAATTTTATCCAAGAGGGTAGTTTTTCCGTGATCAACATGTCCCATAATGGTAACAACCGGTGGTCGTGGTGCCAACATCTCTCCTTCTTTTTCAAAAAATAATGACTATTTCTTCTCATCTTCTTTCTTCTTAACCGTTTTTTTCTTTTTCTTTTTTTCTTTCTTCTCTTTTTTCTTTTCTTTCTCCTCGGCAGCAATCACCTTGATTTCGTAACCAGTCAGTTCGCTGGCCACTCGGACATTTTCTCCTCCCGAGCCAATCGCCAAAGCCAGCTGATCGGGAGGAACAACCACAGTAGCTGTTTTCTTCTCCTTATCAATCTCCGTTACCTTTGCCCCCTCTGCTGGAGAAAGAGCGCTAACAATAAACTGTTCGGGATTATCGCTGTAAGGAATAATATCGATTTTTTCCTCACCAATTTCCTCAATAACTTTTTGCACTCTCACTCCTTTCTGGCCTACGCATGAACCTACCGGATCTACGCCTGGTTGAGAAGAAACCACTGCTACTTTTGTCCTTTTACCGGGCTGGCGGGCAATTCTCTCAATCTGAACACTCCCTAAAGAAACCTCAGGAACTTCCCGGCGGAAAAGCTCCACAATCAGCTGGGGATCGGCCCGGGAAACAATAATCTCTTTTCTTCCCTCCTCTTCAGCAATTTCTTTGATAAGAAAGGTCATCCGTTGAGAAGGCTGGTAGTTTTCCCCAAAAACCTGCTCCCGACGGGGCATAATCGCCTCTGCTTTTCCAATCCCTACCACCACCCGATTTTTGTCCGCGGAAAGAACAACGCCAACTGCCAAAGTTCCCACCCGAGAGCGGAATTGTTTAAATAAAGCTTCTTTCTCTGCTTCACGAATCTTTTGGTGAATCACCTGTTTTGCTGTCTGGGCAGCAATTCTTCCAAATCCCGGCGGGGTAACATCTTTCCTTTTCCCATCCTTCACCAAAAAAATCTTCGCTTCTCCTGTTTCTGGATCCAAAACCGCTTCATATTCTCCCTCTTCCTCAACTTCCCTTCCTGACTCCCGGGCATCTTTTTTAAAAGCGGCAATCAAGGCTGCTTTTACCGCTTCAATCACCGCTTCCACATCAATCTTTCGCTCTCCCGCGATTTGAGCGACCGCAGCGGCAAATTCAGTTTTTGGTAATTTCTGCAAAGCCATTTTTGTCTTCTTTAAAAAAGGGCGGCCACCCGCCCCTCCCAAACACTCCTAATAACAGGAAAATTTTAACAGCTATCATCACCAGAGTCAAATTTAAGGAGTTTGTATTTCTCCCCAGAAGTGGTAACATTTTCTCAAAAAGGGAACTCAAAATGGAAATTGAGACTCTAGTCGTGGGAGCTTTAAAAACAAATTGTTATCTGGTTTTTGACCAGCAAACAAAGGAGGCGGTTATCATTGACCCCGGTGATGAGGGAGAATTCATCAGCGAAAAGATTCTCCGTCTTGGCCTCACTCCCCAATTGATTGTTGCTACCCATGGCCATTTTGACCATCTCCTCGCCGCTTGGGAACTACAGACCAACTTCCATCTTCCCTTTTTCATCCACGAAAAGGACCTTTTTCTTCTCAAAAGAATGCGTTCCTCGGCCCGGTTTTGGTTAAAACAAGATATTCCTCAACTCCCTCCCCAAAACCCTCAGCCAATCAATGAATCAGACCAGCTCCAAATTGGAAATCTTTCTTTACAAGTCATCTCCACTCCCGGTCATTCTCCGGGCAGTATTTGTCTTTGGGAGAAAAACCAAAAAATTCTCTTTTCGGGAGACACTTTGTTTTGCTCCGGACCAGGCAGAACTGATTTTAAATACGGCTCTCCCCAGGCAATGAAAGAGTCGCTCAAAAAGCTCTCCTCTCTCCCTGGAGAAACAGAAATTTTTCCCGGCCACAGTCGCTCTTGTCTTTTAAAAGATGCCTTATTTCCCCAAAACCTTCCTTAATTCCCGAACAAGCCTTTTTCCTTCGCTGTTAAGGTGAGAAGGAACATCTATTTCTATTTTCACATATTCATCTCCCGGCGATCCCCCCTGAGGAGGAGTTACCCCTTTTCCCCGGAGGCGAATCAAGGTCCCCGACTGTGTTCCTGGCCTGATTTTCAACTTCAAAGGTCCTTTAATGGTGGGAATCTCTACTACTCCTCCCAAGACAGCGGTGGGATAATCAATTCTTTTGGTCACCAGGATATCATTCCCCTCTCGGGTAAAAACATCGCTGGGGCGGACATCCACTAAGAGGGTAAAGTCGCCAAAATCAATCCTTTGCCCATCATTTATTCCCGCCGGAATTTTCACTTTTCTTTTTCTCCCCTTTATTTCAATTTCCTTTTCACAACCGTTAACCGCCTCCAGAAAATCTATCTCCAGCCGGTATACTGGCTTTCGTTGACGGCGGAAACCAGCAGAACCAAAAAACCGCTCAAAAATTTCAAAGGGATCAGAAAAACCCTCAAAAGAAAAATCAAAATCTTCAAAGGGATTGGTTCCCTCTCCAAAGGTAGTATAAGTATAGGTAAAGGGTCCCTGGCGATAGGTGTAGGTTTTTCCTCCTCCAGCACCAAACGGTCCGGCGCCTGGTTCAAAAGCCGCATGGCCAAATTGGTCGTAAGCCCGCCGCTTTTTAGGATCAGAGAGGACCTCATAGGCTTCATTTATTTCCTTAAATTTCTCTTCTGCCTCAGGTGATTTATTTCTATCCGGATGCCACTGCAACGCCAGCCGCCGATAGGCTCTTTTTATCTCCTCGGCGGAAGCATCTTTAGAGACCCCAAGAATTTCATAATAATCGCGCTTCATCTCAGTTGACTATCTCTCCCTCCTCTGGTTCATCTTTATCCTTTTTCTCCCCGGTAGTTCCTGCTCCTTGTTGGTAAAGCTTCGTCCCTATCTCCTGAAGAGTCGTGGTTAACTGTCTTGCCTTTTCTTCCAACTGCTCTTTCTTTGTCTCCGCCTTACCAAGAAGCTCTTTTGCCTCTTTCACCAAGGTTTCTATTTTCTCTTTATCTTCTTTGCTGAGCTTATCTTTTAGTTCTCCCAAACTTTTTTCAGCGGCAAAAATAGCATTATCAAGATTATTCCGGGCCTCTGCCAAGGCTTTTTTCTCCTCATCTTCCCGTGCATGTTCTTCTGCTTCCTTCTTCATCTTTTCTATCTCCTCTTCGCTCAAATTAGTAGCGTTTTTAATGGTAATCTTTTGTTCCTTTCCGGTTGCCTTGTCTTTGGCGGAAACATGAAGAATACCATTGCTGTCAATATCAAAAGTAACCTCTATTTGCGGTACCCCTCGCGGCGCGGGAGGAATACCGTCGAGAATAAATCGCCCCAAGGACTTATTGTCAGCGGCCATTGGCCTTTCTCCCTGCAAAACGTTAATCTCTACCTGGGTCTGGTTATCGGCAGCAGTAGAAAAGATTTGTGACTTTCGGGTAGGAATAGTGGTATTTCTTTCTATCAGCGGCGTCATCACTCCCCCTAACGTTTCAATTCCCAAGGTCAACGGAGTCACATCCAAAAGCAAAACATCACGCACTTCTCCTCCCAAAACTGCCCCCTGGATCGCTGCCCCAATAGCCACTACTTCGTCGGGATTAACTGATTTATTCGGCTCTTTTCCAAAAAACTCTTTTACTACTTCCTGAATCTTGGGCATTCTCGTCTGCCCTCCGACTAAAATCACCTCGTCGATGTCTTCTGGTTTTAGCTTGGCATCGGCAAGACACTTCCTTACTGGTTCCATGGTCCTCTCAATCAAATCACTAGTCATTTGTTCTAACTGTGCCCGCGTCAAGGTTTTCTGGAGATGCAAAGGCTGATTATCCTTCTGGGTAATAAAAGGTAAGTTGATCTCCGTCTCCTGAACAGAGGAAAGTTCAATCTTTGCTTTTTCAGCTGCTTCTTTAATCCTTTGCATTGCCTGAAGATCTTTACTCAAATCAACCCCATGTTCCTTTCTGAACTCCTCCAGTAACCATTCAATAATCTTCCTGTCAAAATCATCACCCCCCAAAAAGGTATCTCCATTGGTAGCTTTAACCTCAAATACGCCATCACCAATTTCCAAGATAGAAATATCAAAGGTTCCTCCTCCCAAATCGTAAACAGCAATTTTTTGATTTTGTTTTTTATCCAAACCATAGGCTAAAGCTGCTGCTGTTGGCTCATTAATAATCCGCTTAACCTCCAAACCGGCAATTTCTCCTGCCTGTTTGGTTGCCTGTCTTTGGGAATCATCAAAGTAAGCGGGAACGGTAATTACCGCCTCTTTAATTTCCTCGCCTAAAAAGGTCTCCGCATCTTTTTTGGCTTTTTGGAGAATCTTGGCGGAAATTTCCTGAGGAGTATAAACCTTCCCCTCTACCTCTACACAAGCCATATTATCCTTGCCGGCAACAATTTTGTAAGGAACCATCTCCATTGTCTTTTTGACCTCGGAATCGTCAAAACGCCGTCCCATCAACCTTTTGATAGAGTAAATTGTATTTTTAGGATTTAAAATTGCCTGTCTTTTGGCTAAATCTCCCACTAACCCCTTCACTGGTTCTACCACCGAGGGAATTAGATTTCTCCCCTCGGCGGTAGGAATTACCTTTGGCTTTCCCGCTTCTACAAAAGCAACACAGGAATTGGTAGTTCCCAAGTCAATACCAATTATTTTTCCCATTTTTCTCCTCCTTTAACTGCTAATCTTTAACTTTTCCTTTGCCAACCTTTACCTTGGCAGGGCGGATTACCTGCCCCTTAAACAAGTAACCTTTTTGTAAGGTTTCCACCACCTGATTTTTCTTACCCTCGACCATAGCAACACAATCCATTGTTTCCGGATTAAACTCCTCCCCATCGGTAGAGATTTCCTCTACCCCTTCACTTGCCAACACCTCCTTGAACTGATTAATGGCCATTGCCAAACCTTCATCACGGAGATGCTTTTGGGCGATCTCCAAATTATCAAGCACTCCCAACAGTTTGTCAATCAACCGCCATGCCAACTGTTGATGAGATAAAAAGGCCTCCTTTTTAATCCTCGCCTCCAGATTACAATAATCAGCCACTGCTTTTTTGAGCTGTTCTTCCAAAGCAGCAATCTTCTTCTCCAAACTTTTCTTTTTTTTCTGGTCCTGGGCAGGTTTCCTTTTCATCACTATTTTCCTACTTGAGAAAGGAGCTGAGCAAAGTAATTAACTAAAGGAATAATTTCCTGATAACGTTGTCGCGCCGGACCAATTACCCCAATTATTCCCCGATAAGGGCCACTTTCGTAATCTTGGAAAACAATTCCGCAAGGTTCTAACAACTCCTCTCCTAAGTCATGGCCAATCAACAGATGGGGAAAATCATCTTCCTGAGGAGAAGAAAAAACCGAATCAATTATCTTTAACCAAAAATCGCTCTGGTCTATCAAACTCAAGGTTGTTCTGGTTACATCAATGTCTAAAAACTCTGGTTCTTCCAAAAGGGTAGCCATCCCGGCAAAAAACAAATTCCCCTGAGAAGTAACCGCCACCGCCATCTTCTTTGTTCTCCGCGACAACTCTTTTGTTGCCTCCCGCAAAAGGGCGTTAAAATCGTGTTGAAAATCCCAAATTTTTTCTTTAACTCCTACCTCCTCACTCACGGAAAGTTTTTTGGGGGTCATCAGTTCCCGAACGTAAAACTTCAATCCCATTGAGGTAGGCATTCTTCCCGAAGAAGAATGGGCCTTGGTAAGATATCCCATTTGGGCTAATTTGGCCATCTCATTCCTTAAAGTAGCCGGACAAACACCAAAATTATATTTTTTATCCAAAGCTTCACTCCCTACTGGGCGTGCCGTCTCAATAAATTCCTCCACCACTGCTTTGAGAATATTTATCTGTCTTGGTGTTAAATCTCCCATGGCTGTTTTTAATCTCTAATTAGCAAAAGATTAGCACTTCTGCTAATTCTTGTCAAGGGGTAAGCCTAAACAAAGCCCAAAGAAGAAGAGAAACTAAAATATAGACCAACCCACCCGCCTGACGAGAACGAAGAAAAAGAAGAATCACCAACCAACTAGCTATCCAGGCACTCCTTTTCCCCCCCCAATTGGTCAGCAGCAAAAAACAAAAAATCGTTAAAAAAAGCAAAAGGAAAAACAAGCCGACTCTTCCCCAATTAAGGGGAGGAACCCAAAAAAGAAAACTAACTGTTGCTCCCAGGAAGAAAACTCCTCCAGCAGCGGCCCAAACCTTTTTCTTGGTCATCTTTAAAGGAGTAATAACAGCACCCCTCCACCCAGAACTGCTCCGGCAAAGAAAAGAAGGGCATTAAACGGCCCCTCACTTCCTGTTTGGGGAATAGCGGTAGGAGTCGGCGAGGAATAACCTTGGGTAACTACCGGAGTAGGAGTAGCGGTGGGTAAAGGAGAGGGGGTGGGTGTATCTTCCATACTCATAAGAGTTCCGGAAAGAGAACTAGTAGGCAAAGCAGAAGGAAAGGGAGAGGGAGAAGGGGTTTCACCCGAAGGGGTAGCCACAAAAGCAAGATTATCATCAGCAGCCAAAACAATAAATTTTCTTTTAATCCTTTCTATTTGCCCTTGAGAATTAACAAATTCCACCGTTAAGGTATGTTCTCCTGGAGAAAGACCGGCAGGAGGCACCCAACGCCATTCTCCATTTTCTCCCACCAAAACTTCTCCTTGGAAAATAGTTTCCGATTCTACTTTTATCTTAATTGTCTCCCCGGCCGGACCGGTACCAAAAAACTCCGGTCGGGTAGTTTTTATCGTCTCTCCTTCTTCCGGATTAATTACCTCTACTTTTTTAAAAACCGCCTCGGTAGGACCTTGAAAACGAGGCAAATACCCCCCTGTCGCTGCCGGAGAGGGAGAAACTTTCTGGGATTGGTGACGAAAATCGGCATTTTCTCCCAAGGTTATTGTGGGGACAGGCCGATTATTATCAGTAAAATTAATTACTTCCGCTTGTCCTAACATTCCTCCATCAACAACTATCTTTTCCTCCTTTTTTTCTCCTTCCGGAAGAACGGCCTGACCGCTCAAATCACTTCGATAGGCAAAAGCAAAGGGAATCATCCAATATCCTGAAGAGGAAGTAATTCCCGAAAGAGGAGAGAAACCGGGAATTTCTAAATAAACAATTACTCCTCCTGCCGGCTGCCCTTGGGCATCAACTACCTTCCCATAAGCAAATTCACCTTCTTGGGGAACAGCGATTTCTCTCTTGGCTGTTTTAACCGTAAATTTTTCCCCCTCCTTTTTCCCCTCTTTCCCCCAAAGAGCATCGCCACTCAAAAGAAAAAATTGGTATTCCTTATCCGCCTCTAATCCCTCAACAACAACATAGTGGGTGGTATATGAAGACTGGGAATTGTTCTCTTTATCCCGCCAATCCAAAAAGGTTTTCTCCTCAGGAAAAAGCTTTACCATTCCTATCGTCGGTTTTTGGGTCACCCAACTGACGGTAAAACTCCGATGGGTAATATTGGTGATTTTCACCCGCTGAGGAGTAATCTCCTGGCTGGCCCGCATCGAAAGCTTTGTCTGGCGATTCACAAAACTGGCCACCAAAAGAACTACCAACAAAGTAAAGATTCCTCCCCAAGTAGGAATTTTCCAAGAAAGTAGTTGTCTTAAGGCAGACATTTTTTTCTTCATTCTCCTCGTTCTGCTCCTCCAGTGGCGGTTTTCACCTCTCCACTACCAGTAGTTTCTTCAACCATTACCGGTTGGAAAATCGCCTCGATTTGTTGATCTAAGGGATAACGTTTTTTGCTCTCTATCTTCTTTAATACTTCCTCATTAATATTGGGGTCAAGAGGAACCAAAAGATAGGCAGATTTTTTAATTAGTTTTTGCGAAACCAAACGATGGTATCCATCCAACGAAATCCATAAGAAGGCAATCACCAAAACAACCACCCCTATCCTTACCGCCAATTTAACCAATCTTTGGTAACGCTGGAGAGCTTTTCTTTCTACCGGTTTTTCCAAATTAATTTTGGGAAAAGTAAAAAAAGGTTTGTTCTTCACTGCCCTTTCCCTCCAAAAAAGTAAAACTTTCCGCGTAACTGAAGAGAAAAGCTTTCTTTTTCCTCTTGAGAGCCAATCTGATAACCATCAATCTTTATCCCCCTCCTCAACTGGTAAATATCCCCGAGAAAACCTTTAATTTGGGGATAACTCCCTTCCACCTCTAAAGAAAAATCAACTGAGGCAAGTGTCTTCTTGTTTTTATCCTTGGTCTTTTTGCCACGAGAAGAAGATAAAGAGGGAGAAAAATCGAAAGTACCCAAAGATAACTGCTTGAGAAAAAGGCCTCTCTCTTTAACTAAACCCAAAACTTGGGCGATTCCTTCTGCTAACTGGGGAGAAGGAGGATAAAATTCATCAAGCAAGAAGGCTTTTTCCTGAATTTCTGCATATCTCACCTGGGCAGTAACAATGTTATCAATTTTCACCTTCATCCTTTGGGACAACTTTTTTTTGTTGTTGATTTCCGAAAGAAGCTCGGAAATAGCAATCACTGTCGGTCGGATAGCAAAAACCAGGAGAAAAATAATAGTTACCAAAGTTAGCAACGCTTCCAAAGAGCGCCACAACTCCTCCTTTTCTTTGTTCTGAGCATATCTTTCCTGGAGTTTTAAAAATAAATCTTTATTGTTTTCTTCCGGCATCGGCAACAAATTTAACCGTTAAACCAATTTCTACTTCAGAAAAAGTTTTCTCTTTTTTAATTGAACCCACCGTAACCCCTTTTACTTCTGGCTGAGAAAGAAGCAAACTGATAAAATCAGATAAACCTTGTTCAGAGACAACCTGAATTACCAAATGGGCTTGCGGGAAATCGTTTTCCTGAAAGGAAATACTTTTTAACCAAACACCTGCAGGTAAAGAGCGACTAATTAGCAAAAGAGGAAACCTCAATTCTCTCTCTTGGGC
>JAGGVZ010000019.1 GCA_021157735.1 bacterium
GGTAATATCAATAATATCAGTGAAACCGCGGGTAGAAACGTGTATTTTAAACATTTTTTTAATTTTAACATGGAAGACAATGACTCCCTGGCAAAAATTGCCGCCGAGATTAAAGCCTGCCGCAAATGTCCTTTAGGAAAAACTGCCCACCGGGCTGTTCCCGGAGAAGGCAATCCTGAGGCAGAAATTATGTTTATTGGCGAAGCGCCGGGATACTGGGAAGACCAACGGGGAATTCCTTTCTGCGGCGCGGCGGGCAACCTTCTCAACGAACTTCTGGCAAGTATTAATCTTAAAAGAGAAGATATTTTTATTACCAATATTCTTAAACACCGCCCTCCCAACAATCGTGATCCCCTTCCCGGAGAGATAAAACTCTGTTCTCCCTTTTTAAAAAGGCAGCTGCTGGTAATAAAACCAAAAGTGGTGATTACTTTGGGAAGGTTTGCGATGAACTTTTTTCTCCCTAATCTCTACATCTCCCGAGCTCACGGCCAACCCCGAAAGATTACTTGGGAAGGAATTCCCCTTTTGATAATTCCTCTTTTCCACCCCGCCGCTGCCTTAAGAAATGGTGAAGTAATGGAAAAGTTAAAAGAAGATTTTCTTAAAATTCCCCAAATCATCAAAGAAGCAACCAATCCTCCCCCAAAAGAGGAAACTCCTATCCAAGGGAGTCTTTTTTAATTCTTCCTGCTCACATATTCTCCGGTTTCGGTGTTGATAACAATCTTTTCTCCTTTTTTGATAAAAAGAGGGACTTTCACTTCCATCCCGTTCTCCAAAATTGCTGGTTTGGTCGCCCCGGTTACCGTATCCCCCCTCACCGCGTTTTCTGTTTTTACCACCGTAAAAACCATCTTTTTGGGAAGTTTAAGAGAAATGACTTCTCCCTCCCAAACCGCCAAAATATATTCCTTGCCCTCCTGAAGGTACTTCTCTGCCTCGCCAACAACATTTTTTCCGACCTCAATTTGTTCGTAGCTGTGAGGGTCCATAAAAACAAACTCATTTCCTGTTTTGTAAAGAAATTGAACATGGCGATGATAAACCTCAATCTCTTCCACCATTTCATCGGTCTTAAGAACCTCACGAACAACATTACCAGTTTTTACTCCCTTCAGTTTCAGCCTTACTACCGCCGCTCCTTTTCCCGGATTAAAAAACTCTTTATCCACCACCAAAACTGGTTCTCCTCGCCATTGCAAAAACATTCCCTTGGTAATACTTCCTGCTTTAATCATAAGAAGTATTTTAACACATCAAAAAATTTCCTCACCGGCAAAAAGCACCACCTCTTTAATATCTGTTTTGTTGGCAAAAATCATCACCAAGCGATCTATCCCTAAAGCCACTCCACTGCAAGGAGGAAGGCCGCTTTTTAAAGCCGCCAAGAAATCCTCGTCTGGCCTCACTTTTATCTTTCCCATCTCTTTTCTTCTCTTCATTTCTTCGGCAAAGCGCTTTTTCTGTTCTTGGTAATCAGTCAATTCGTTGTAGGCATCAGCCAGTTCTATTCCAAAAAGATAAAGTTCAAACCTTTGTTTTACCCGAGGATTAGCGGGATTGGTTTTGGCTAAAGGAGCAAACTGGGCAGGGAAATCATAGATAATCGTGGGTTGGTTTTGGCCCAGATGAGGTTCAACTTCCTTTAGATAAATTAAGTTATAAATTACTTCCCAGTTGTCTTTCTTTCCTATCCGGTAGCCCCGCTTTTGCGCTTCTTTCTTTAACAAGTCAGCATCAAAAAGAATCTTGCTGTCAATACCGGCATATTTTTTGAAAGCTTCAATGACAGAAATCCGCGCAAACGGTTGGCTGATATCCAAAGTTTTCCCTTGATAGGTTAAAGTGGGCTGATTTTTATTAATAAATCTAATCAATCTTTCGCAATCATCCATGGTTTGCCAATAGTCAGCTTTTACCCGATACCACTCCAAAAGAGTAAATTCAGGATTATGAAAATGTCCACCGATATCGGTATTACGAAAACTTTTGGTAATCTCAAAAATATTTCCTGAACCCGCCGCCAAAAGTTTTTTGTGCCAAATCTCCGGGGAAGGGGTAAGAAAAGCTGGAGATACCTTTCCCAGTCTATCTTTCAACTGAGTGGTGAAAACTTCCAGATAGGATTCGGGAATCAGTCGAGGAGAAAGAACTGGAGTTTGTACTTCCAAAAACCCCTCCCGGGCAAAAAACTCCCTTATCCGAGCAATGATTTCCGCCCGAAGGCGAAAGGTTTCCCATAAAGAAGGATTTTCTTTCAGCTGTTGCCAATTCATGGTTTACCATTGATCCCAGTGAACCTTTTCCGGGGAGTATTCATCATCTTGATGTTCTCCTGGGTAGCTGCTGGGGTAGCCGAGAGGGAAAAGAGCCACCACTCGAAATTTTGCCGGAATACCCAGCAGTTGGCGAACAAACTCTTCGGAATCTTCTCCTGTTTGGCTTTGATGACCTCTTACCTGAATCCAGCAGGTTCCTAATCCCTGGTTGGTAGCTTCCAAATAAATATGGGCTCCAGCAATAGCCGCATCTTCCAACCACTCCCGGGAAAGTTCCTCATCAACACAGAGAACCAAAACCACCGGAGCTTTTGAGGCGAAATCCGCCCACGGCGTTGCCCGCGCCAGAGCCTCTTTTTTTTCTGGATCTTCCACGACCACAAATTCCCACGGTCGCCGATGAACAGCAGAAGGAGCAAACATCACCGCCTTCAAAATCTCTTCTATCTTCTCTTTTTCTACTGGTTTGTCCAAAAACTCCCGGATACTGCGTCGTTTTTTAATAACTGCCAGCATAAAACTATTTTAGCATACCCTTTTTTGTTAAAATTAACTAAATGGATACTTATCTTCGGCCGCCAGTATTCGCCGGTCGCTTTTACCCCGCCCCAAAAGAGGCCTTAGAAGAACAGTTAACTTCTTTATTTGCCGAAACCAAAAGGCTTGCTTTTCCGGGACCAATAAAATTCCTTCTTCTTCCCCATGCCGGGATAGTTTTCTCCGGCCTTACTGCCGCCTGGGGAGTAAGACAACTAGAAAAAGACCTTCCCGAACAAATAATTATCCTTGGTGTCAGCCACCGTGAATGGTTTTCTCACGCCGCTGTTTTTCCTAAAGGATATTGGGAAACTCCCTTGGGTAAAGTCCCTGTTTCCTCCCGTCTGCAAAAAAAGATTACCAACCAAAAAGAAATCATCTCCGACCCCCAACCTCACCGGGAAGAACATTGCTTGGAGGTTATCCTCCCTTTCCTCCAATTTCTTCTCCCCCAGTTTGCCATTCTTCCTGTTTTGATAAGTCAACCCCTTCCCACAGTCAAAAAAGCTCTTGCCGCTAAACTAGCAGCTTTCCTAAAAGAAGAGAAAACTCTCCTGATAGTTAGTTCTGATCTTTCCCACTATCCTCCTTTTTCCTTTGCCCAAAAAGCGGATGCCGCGGTAATTAAGGGAATTGTTACCGGAAAAGAAGCTCTTTTCCAAAAAGCTATCAAAGAGGTGGAAAACGCCCAATTTCCAGGATTAGAAACAGCTGCCTGTGGTCAAGAAGCGATTGGCATTGCTTTGAAGGCGGGAGAGAAGATAGCCTTAAAATATCGTTTGGTTAACTATCGCAATTCCGGTGACTCTCCTTGGGGAGAGAAAGACGCTGTTGTTGGTTATGCGGCCATTGCCGGCTACCAAAATGGTCAAAATTCTTGATAAAAAAGCTCAGAAAGAAGCCCTTGATATTGCCCGAAAAACCCTAGAGGCCTACTTTGCGGGTCAATCTTTCCAGCCCTCTGTTCGCTCTTCTTCTTTAAAAAAGAAAATGGGAGCATTTGTAACCCTGAAAAAAGAAGGGCAACTCCGGGGCTGTATCGGTCAATTTGCTCCCCCTTATCCTCTTTGGCAAACCATCCAAAAGATGACCCTAGCCGCTGCTTTCCAAGACCCCCGCTTTCCTCCTTTACAACCAACAGAATTAGAACAAGTTACCATTGAGATTTCGGTGATGACCCCCAGAAAACCAATTCGCCACTGGCAAGAAATTCGCTTAGGAGAGGATGGCGTGGTCATTGAAAAAGATGGCCGAGAGGGGGTGTTCCTTCCCCAAGTTGCTCAGGAAACAGGTTGGAGTTTGGAAGAGTTTCTCTCCCAACTCTGTTGGCAAAAAGCCGGCCTTCCTCCGGATTGTTATCGTCATCCGGAGACAAAGATTTATACTTTCCAAGTGCAAATTATCACAGAGAAAAGAAAAACCTCTTGAGATCTACCTTCTTTTTGGCAACAAACCCCACCCCCTCCCTCAAGAGCTTTTCTTTCTGCTTTCGCCAACCCCCAAAAGCAAAGCTCTTGGCCAATTCTCCTTTGCGATTAACCACCCGATGGCAAGGAACGGCAGGGTCGCGGTTAGCATGCAAAGCCCAACCCACCACCCGAGCATCAGCCAATCGCAAAGCCCGGGCAATTTCTCCATAGGTAGTTACCTTCCCCTGAGGAATCTTCTTCACCAACGAATAAATCTGGGCAAAGGTATTCTTTTTCATTTCCCCTTCACAAAGGGTGTAGAATAATTATATGGCACAACCAACTACTGTTAAAATCGTCGGCCCGGCAGGAACGGGGATAAAATCAATCGGCCGTCTTCTTTCCCGAATTCTTGCCAAGCATCGTTTCTTTCTCCACGATTATAGCGAATATCCTTCTTTGGTTCGAGGCGGACACAACACCTACCAAGTCAGTTTTTCTCCCCAAGAAAACTTTGCTGTCTTCAGGACCGTTGATTTTCTTTTCTCTCTTCAGCCAGGACATTGGCAAGAACACCAAAAAGAAATTTCTCCTCAGGGGCTAATCTTTAGTGAAGAAACTCCTCCTGCGGGGAAATTAAAAAAGAATTTCCTTTTTTTCCCCCTCAGCGAACTTGCCCGAGATCTTCCCCCCGTCGTTGCCAACACTGTCTCCTTGGGAGCAATTGGTTTTCTTTTAAACCTTAAAAAAGAGATTTGCCAAAACACCCTTGCCACCACTTTTCCCCAGGCGAAAAAAGAAAATCTCCGCGCTTTCCAAAAGGGATGGGAATTTGCCCAACAACACTGGTCGGAAAAAAGACTACCGCCTTTTTCTCAAGGAAAGGGGGAAAAAGAGATTGTCGATGGTAATGAAGCTTTTGGCTGGGGATTTCTCAAAGGAAAAGGGGATTTTTACGCTGCTTACCCAATGACCCCTTCTACCGGTACCCTTCACTTCCTCGCTGAAAAACAAAAAGAAGCAAAAATAATTGTCCGCCACCCCGAAGATGAAATTGCTGTTGCTAATATGGCCGCCGGAGCAGCTTTCGCCGGTGCCCGGGCCGCCGTAGGCACTTCCGGAGGCGGGCTGGCGCTGATGAATGAAACTATAAGCTTTTGCGGAATAGCAGAAATCGGGGTTGTCTTTTATCTTGTCCAAAGAGTTGGTCCGGCCACAGGAATGCCTACCTGGACCGCCCAAGGAGACCTTCTTTTTGCTGTCTTTTCTGGTCATGGAGAATTTCCCAAAGTAGTCATTGCCCCTGGCGATCAGAAAGAAAGTTTTCAGTTCTCTTGGCAGGCTTTAAATCTTGCCGCTGAATTACAAACCCCAATAATAGTCGTTAGCGACAAGTTTCTGGCCGAATCCAGCGCCAACTTTTCCCTGGAAAAACAGCAAAAGGAAGTGAAAATAAAAAAGGGAAAAATAGTCATTAATCCTCGTGAAGATTTTCGAAGATACTCCTGGCAAAACAAAGACGGTTGTTCCCCCCGCACCCTTCCGGGAACAAAAAACGGCGAGTTTCTTGCCAACAGTTATGAACATGATCAGAGCGGATTTTCCACCGAAAACGCTTTTGTAGCCGCGAAAATGGCCCAAAAAAGGATGAAAAAATTAAAAAAAGCTTTGCAAATCACCCCCAAACCGCAACTTTTTGGCAGACCCAAAAACTTAATCGTCAGCTGGGGGTCAACTAAAGGCAGTATTTTGGCGGCAATAAAAAATTCCTCAAAATGGGGATTTTTGCAAATAAAAACTCTCTG
Source organism: bacterium (assembly GCA_021157735.1). Classification (GTDB taxonomy): domain Bacteria; phylum Patescibacteriota; class Microgenomatia; order UBA12405; family BS750m-G30; genus JAGGVZ01. The sequence continues at coordinate 6,037 of JAGGVZ010000019.1, forward strand.
GCCCCTTCATCCTGAGATTGGCAAGATTCTTTCTCAAGCTCAAAAAATTGTTCTGGTGGAAAACAACCAACTTGGTCAGCTGGAAACTTTGTTGAAAACACACTTTTCCTTTTCGGTAAAGAAAAGATTATTAAAGTTTACTGGTCGACCGTTCTTTCCCGAGGAGATAAAAAATGAACTGGAAAAAATTTGATACCGGAAAAACACCCACCTGGTGTCCTGGCTGTCCCAATTACCTTCTTTGGCTAGCTTTAAAACAATCTCTGGCAGAGTTGAAACTTAAAAGAGAAAAGATTGTCATTGCCTATGACATTGGTTGTGCCGGCAATATGGCTGATTTTATTAAAACCTATGGAGTCCATACCCTTCACGGAAGAGCTATTCCCGTGGCTATGGGGGTCAAATACTTCCGTCCTGAATTGACAGTAATTGTCGTTGGTGGTGATGGGGGAATATACGGCGAGGGGCTTAATCACCTCGTCACCGCTGCCCGCGCTAACATTGATATCACTGTTTTGGTCGCCAACAATCATCTTTACAGTTTAACTACCGGCCAAGCCAGTCCCACTACCCCCAAAGGGGCAGCTAGCAAATCAACTCCTCAAGGAACAGATTTAAATCCGCTCCCAGCGGTGGCAATGGTAAAAAAAGTCAACCCCCAAGTTCTGGCGGAAACTATCTCTCCCCAACAGCACCTAAAGGAAAAGATTAAAAAAGCGATTAAATTTCCCGGCTTTGCCCTTTTGGATATTGACCAAACCTGTGTCACCTTTGGAAAACTGCTCCGAAAATGAAAATCGGTGCCCACCTCTCCATTAAAGGAGAACTCAGCCATGCTCTAGAAGATGCCGTAAAAATTAAAGCCAACACCCTGCAAATTTTCTCCGGACCACCGCGAAGTTGGCTCTTCCCCCGGCGGTCAGAAAAAGAACTGGAGAAATTCCGTCAGTTAGCAAAAAAGAGGGGAATTTCACCCGTTTTTATCCATGCCAAATATTTAATCAATCTTGCCAGTCCCTACCGTTCTATCCGAGAAAAATCAATCCGCTCTCTTCTAGAAGACCTCTCCTTGGCAAAAAAGATTGGCGCCCAGGGAGTTATCTTCCACCCCCATCCCAAAAATCTCTCTCTTCTCCTCAAAAATCTGGCTATTGTCCTGCCGCAAATACCTCCACAGACATCTCTTATTCTGGAAAATTCAGCCCAAATGAAACTAGAAACTATCGGGAAAATTATCCGTCAGCTTTCTTCGCCTCAGTTAAAATTTTGCCTGGATACTGCCCATGCTTTTGAGGCTGGCTATCGTCTTCCCGAGGCTCTGCAGATAATTAAGGAAAAAATCGGTTTTCAAAATTTAGTGGCTATCCATATTAATGATTCCCAAACCCCGCAAGGCTCCTTTCACGACCAACACGCCGACATCGGCAAGGGGAAAATTAACCCGGAGGAGTTCTTTGTTCTTCTCAACCTTCCCTTTACCAAAAATCTTCCTTTTGTTCTGGAAACCCCGGCAGTTAAGAAAGAGGGGCTGGCTGGTGATAGGAAAAATATCAAGCAACTTTTAAAACTCCAAGGAAAGGTTTTAAAAAGAGACTTTTTTCTTCAAAACACTGTTGATGTTGCCAAAAAACTTCTGGGAAAATATCTGATTGTTAACCGTCACCAGCGGTTCCAGATAGGAAAAATTATGGAAACAGAAGCCTACTGTGGCCCTGATGATAAAGCCTCCCATGCCTCTCGAGGGAAAACCCCACGCACCAAAATAATGTTTGGTCCACCGGGAAAATTATATGTTTATCTTATCTACGGAATGTATCACTGTCTCAATATCGTTACCGAAAAGAAGGGTTATCCCGCCGCTGTTTTAATCCGGGCAATTGAACCGGTTTGGGGAATTCAGGGAAAAACCGACGGGCCAGGAAAGCTCTGTCGAGAATTGGCAATCAAAAGAACTGATACCGGCTTGGACATCACCTCTCCCCAAAATGGTATTTATTTTAAAGATATTGGCCTCAAACCCAAAAAAATCATTGCCACCCCCAGAATTGGCGTTGATTATGCCGGAGAATGGGCAAAAAAGAAGTGGCGATTTGTCGCTCAGTTCTAAAATAATTATGTTATAATTTCTATACTGGGGCGGTTAGCTCAGTTGGCTAGAGCGTTCGCTTGACGTGCGAAAGGTCAGAGGTTCGAGTCCTCTACCGCCCACAAAAACTTCTCCTCTTGGAAAAATTTTTTGAGGAAACTTCCAGAAGAACCCCATTTGTTTTACTTGTAGCCGATAGGTTTTTCGGTGGGGGTAAGAACTAAACTCAACCGCCGTCTCTCTTTATCAATATGCTCAATAAAGCACTTAACTTTTTCTCCCTCCTTAAGTTTTACTTTAGGAGGGATTTTACTGATATGTATTAATCCTTCTATTCCCGGCTCAAGATTTACCAAAGCACCAAAGTCGGTTATCTCTACCACCTTTCCTTTTACCGGGGAATCAACCGGATACTTCTTTTCAATTCCCTCCCATGGATCAGGCTTTAGTCTTTTGATAGAAAACTGAAGTTTATCGCCTGCTTTATTCAAAAGCATTACCTTCACCTTTTCTCCCACTTTGAACATCTGAGTCAAATCAGTCACCTTTTCCCAGGAAACTTCAGAAATGTGGACTAACCCTTCTACTTCTACTTCCTTGGTCAAAGGAACCAGGATAAAAAGGCCAAAGGGTTCTACTCGGGCTACCTCGGCCTCAAAAATCTCTCCCTCTTTTACTTTCTTGATAACCTTTTTCTCTTTCTCCACAATTTCCGGTTCACTCACCATCCGCTCACTAAAAACTAACCTGTTTTTCTCTTTGTCTACCTCCAAAACTTTTACTTTGATATTCTGACCCACCAAATTCTCTGGCCGACGGTGGTACTTCTTCCCAATTTGCGAACCAGGAATGAAACCAAAAAGGCCAAAGGGGGCAATCACCACCACCCCTCCCCGGTTTACTTCTTTCCCAAAAACTTCCACTACCTTTCCTTCCTTTAAAGCTTTCTGGAAAAACTGCCAAGAAAATTCTGCGGCTGCCTTTCTTAAAGAAAGAAGAGTCTGCCCCCGCTCATTTTCCAATACCCTTACCTGAGCGGTTACCTTATCACCTACCTTCAAACTCTTAACAAATTCCCTTACCAACTCCAATTCTTTTCCAGTAACAATCCCTTCTGTCTTCCCGCCGATATCAATAAAAATTGTCTTGGGTTTAATCTCAACGACTGTTCCTTCGACAAAATCTCCCTGCTTAATAGTAGGAAATTGCTGCTGGGAAAGAGCCAGCAGTTCCTCCATACTTTTAGGTTTTTGAGAAGAAGTTTTTTTCTTGGTTGACGTCATTAATCATTGTCCTCCTTTCATTTTTATTTTTTCCTTTACCGCTTTAAAGCGGCACTGGTTATCCCTGAAAATCAGATTGCTGACGGGGGAAAGTCTTTTGGTCGGTCTGATAGGAATGGCTCGGCTAAAATCCTTACGGATCTTACACCTGCCACCCATACCCGGTAGTCTTCCGGGGACCTGATAACGATTCCTTATCTTGGGGTGGGCTTCCCGCTTTAGATGCTTTCAGCGGTTATCCCTTGGGAACGTAGCTACCCGGCAGTGCCCTTGACAGGACAACCGGTACACCAGCGGTTCCCTCAGCCAGGTCCTCTCGTACTGTGGCCGACTCCCCTCAGGAATCAACGGTTACTGCGGATAGAGTCCGAGCTGTCTCACGACGCTCTGAACCCAGCTAACGCGGCGCTTTAATGGGCGAACAGACCAACCCTTCCCGACTTCTCCATCGGGAGGATGCGCCAAGCCGACATCGAGGTGCCGAACCGGGCCGTCAATGTGGACTATCGGGCCCGACCAGCCTGTTATCCCCGGGGTAGCTTTTATCCGTTAAGCCCAGAGGCTTACCACGAGCCACTGGGGATCACTAAGACCTGCTTTCGCATCTCTCCGGCTTTCGACAAAGTCGAAACGTCGGAGTCGCCTCCCTTTACCTTCACCCAACCGGCTGGCAGGGATCAGATAAAGTTTGGCGAGCTCGACTCGTCAGTCTCGCAGTTAGGCTAGCTTTTGCCTTTGCACTTACACTCCGATTTCCATTCGGAGTAAGCTAACCTTTGTACGCCCGCGTTACCTTTTAGCAGGCGGCTGCCCCAGCCAAACTGACCGCCAAGCACTGTCCCCGTCCGCGTTTCCAGCGGACATAGGTTAGGTTCAGGAATGATGAAGGGTGGTATTCCACTGGTGTCCGACGTGACGTCGGACTCCCACCTATTCTCGACAGTCATCAAACCATCCCCAATGCTAAGCTTCAGTAAAGCTCCACGGGGTCTTTTTGTCCTGCAGTAACTAACCGGCATCTTCACCGGTATTTCAATTTCGCCGGACAGAGGGTCGAGACAGTTGCTCGGTCGTTGGGCCTTTCATACCGGTCGGAACTTACCCGACAAAGGACTTCGCTACCTTTGGACGGTTAGAGTTACCGCCGTCGTTCACCGGGGCTTCGGTTCTCCGCCCTCCGACGCAACGTCGGAGGACGAATCCCCTTAACCTTCCGGCACCGGACAGGCTTCAGCCCCTATACATCCCCTTACGGGTTTGCAGAGACCTGTGTTTTTGGTAAACAGTCGCCGAGCAGTCTTTCGCTGCGGCCCCGACGTGACGTCGAGGCAGGGCATCTCCCGAAGTTACGCCCAGCTTTTTTGCCGAGTTCCTTGACCCTCCTTTATCCGACCGTCTTCCCGTTCTCCGGGTGCCCACCAGTGTCGGTTTGCGGTACGGACGCCTCTCTTTCTCTGCACGAAGCTTTTCTCGGCGCCAGAAGTCAGCTGACTTCTCCGACAAACGTCGGAGTCGCGGCTAGCCTCGCCTTAAAACGAGACGGCGGATTTCCCTACCATCTCTAGCTTGGCTAACCGATGCGGCAGTTTCACTACCACACCCAGCCTATCCCAACGCGTCACTCCCTGCATGATAACGAAAGAGAGACGGGGCCGGAATATTAACCGGCTATCCATCGGGTACCCCCGACATCACGTCGGGACTCCCCTTAGGCCCGCCTAACCCTCAGCCGACAAACGTTGCTGAGGAAACCTTGGGCTTTCGACGGTCCGGATTCTCACCGGACTTACGCTACTCATGCCGGCATTCTCACTTCCCAGCGCTCCACCCCGACTTTCATCGGGACTTCACCGCCCTGGGAACGCTCCCCTACCCTCCGACGTAACGTCGGAGCTCCGTCTTCGGTAGCCTGTTTAAGCCTCGTTAAATTTTCGGCGCAGTTAACCCCCTCCGACAAACGTCGGAGTTCGACCAGTGAGCTGTTACGCTTTCTTTAAAGGATGGCTGCCTCTAAGCCAACCTCCTGGCTGTCTAGGGTTAACCACCTCCTTTACCACTTAACTTAAGTCCCGACGTAACGTCGGGACAGGCATTTGGAGACCTTAGACGGGAGTCTGGGTTGTTTCCCTCTTGCCTAACCAGCTTAGCCCGGCTAGGCTGACTGCCTCGCTAGAACACCCGGTATTCGGAGTTTGGTTAGACACTGGAGGTTGCCCCCCAAATGCCTATCCAGTCGCTCTACCCCCGGGTGCCATCACGAGACGCTATACCAATATATATTTCGGGGAGAGCCAGCTATCTCCGGGTTCGATAGGCATATTACCCCTAACCACAGGTCATCCGATAGGATTGCAGCCCTAACCGGTTCGGGCTTCCCCCCGACTTTCGTCGGGGTTCACCCTGCCCATGGTTAGCTCACCCGGTTTCGGGTCTCTTGCCAGCCGCTAAACGCCTTATTCAGACGTTTCGCTTTCGCTCCGCCTCCGTCCGAATTGCTCCGGACTTAGACTCGCGACAGGCAAGAACTCGCCGGCTCATTCTTCAATAGGCACGCCGTCAGTCCGACATAACGTCGGACCTCCGACTGCTTGTTAGCAAACGGTTTCAGGTTCTATTTCACTCCCCTCCCGGGGTTCTTTTCACCTTTCCCTCGCGGTACTATCCGCTATCGGTCGGCAAGAGTATTTAGCCTTTCCGGGTGGCCCCGGAAGATTCCCACGGAATTTCGCGTGTTCCGTGGTACTCAGGTATCCTGCACCGCTGTACTCAGTTTTCGGATACAGGGCTTTCACCTTCTCTGGCTACCTATTCCAAGGTATTCTCCTAACCTTTCCAGCGGGGGAAGCAGGACCCTACAACCCTCCGACGTAACGTCGGAGTTTGGGCTGTTCCCTGTTCGCTCACCGCTACTAAGGGAATCACACCTCGCCCTCCGGGCGAGAAAGCCCTAAATCCTAATGACCTAAATCCTAAACAATATCTAACGACTAAAAATTTAAATGCCCAAAATAAAAAATGTTTTTTGGTTATTGAGTCATTAGAGTCTTGAATTTGTTTAGGATTTCGGATTTAGAAAATTAGAGCTTCCTTGTCCGAAGGACGAGGATTTTTTGTTTTCTTTTCCTCCGGGTACTGAGATGTTTCAGTTCCCCGGGTTCCCCTCCGACGTAACGTCGGAGGCTCCGATTCAACATCGGAGCGGGTTTCCCCATTCGGAGACCGCCGGATCATCGGTTGCAGACACCTCCCCGACGAGTATCGCCGTCTGCCGCGTCCTTCTTCGGCTCTTGCCGCCAAGGCATCCACCGTTTGCTTCAGTTCAAAAGACTCCCCCTGAGTCAGCAATCTGATTCTCAGGTTAACCTTCTAACTCCATCAATTTTCAAGGTGCCTTCTCAAAAGAGAAGTGGACCGAAGGGGACTCGAACCCCTGACCTTCCGGATGCAAACCGGATGCTCTAGCCAACTGAGCTATCGGCCCTTAACTTTTAACCTTGATTTTCAAATTAAAAAGCCGGGCTCACACCCGGCTTTCCCAAAAAGACCAGTCCTTTTTTCCTAGCCTCCTTTTTTAACTCGCCAAAATTGTTTCATTCTTTTGGGAAAGCGGGTCTGAGCTTCAAATTAACAAGCTGGAGTATTATAGCGACATCGACATCCCTTTGTCAACCACAAACCTTTGTCCTTGACTTAGAAAGAGTTTTAAGATTAAATAAGAAGAAGATGAAAAGAAAGTTTTTAGGGTGGTTGTTTTTGGGAACCTTTGTTTTTCTCTTTTTTTCTTGGTCTCCTGTTCAGGCAATTGGTTGGGAATCTCTTAAAAAGGCTTATGAGTTCGTCAAGGATCCCAAAGGTAATCTTTTCAAATGGGTAGGAGGAGATAATGGACTGATTTCTGCGGGAATAACAGGAATGAATCGCCTCTTAATAGGAGATCTCGAGGAAAAGAAGGAAGGAAAAGAAGAAGGATCTCTTTCTCTTCCTCCTACTGCCCTAGTCGTTCCGGGAACAAATTATTATTTTACCGGTGGTTTAGCACAACTTCCTTCTCAAGGAATCGCCATGATTTATGCTTCCCCTCCTGCTTCAGGTGTCTATTATGCAAGCACTGTTTTCCAAAAACTCCGTGGTCAACCTGTCTATGCCGCGGGTGAAGGATTTGGCTACAACCAACTTCGAGGAATTCTGGAAATATGGAAAGCAATGCGCAATATTGCCTACGCACTTTTAACAATAGTCTTCCTCTTTGTCGGTTTGGCAATAATGTTTCGCGTTAAAATTTCCCCTCAAGCAGTATTAACTGTTGAAAATGCTCTTCCCAAACTTATTGGTGCTTTGGTTTTAATAACCTTTTCCTACGCAATTGCTGGTTTCATGATTGATTTAATGTATGTAGTCATAGCTCTTGTTTACAATATCCTTCCTACTTCCCGGGAAGCAGCGGTAAGCCTAAATGATTTTGTTAATCAATACGGTATTTTTGGATTCGGTTGGCAATTTTTTAGGAATATTCTTTTATCCCTCAGTAAAGGTGCTCCCGGAATAGCAATACCTGCTTCTCTAACCACAGGGGCATTTGGAGCACTAGGGGGAGGATTAATAAGCACATTTGTCTTTGGGCTCTCAGGAGGATGGGCAACACTTCCAGTCATTGGTGGAGTTATCTTACTCTTTGCCATTATCTACCTTTACCTTATCTTTAAACTCTGGTTTAGTCTCTTAAAGATTTACTTCTCTATCGTAATCTCTATTATCTTTTCTCCCCTGATTATCCTGGCGGGAGTTTTACCCAACAGCCCTTTTGGATTTGGAAAATGGCTTAAATCTTTGGCAGCCAACCTAGCTGTTTTTCCTGCCCTTTTTGCTCTCTTTAAAATAGCCCAATATATCGTTTCCCAAGAAAAACTAGCAATGTGGAAAGCACCTATAATCAGGTCTGGGCTAGGAAACGGAGCGCCTTTTCTTATTTCTCTAGGTCTTTTATTAACTTTACCTTCGGTTCCTTTAATTATCAAAGCAGCCATCGAAGGAAAGGAGGTTCCTGTCGGAAAACTTGTAGCAGGAACTATTACCCCTGTGGTTGGATTTGTTACCTACCCAGCCAAAACCTACCTAGGCATTCGTGAAAAAGCAGCTACCGATAAAGCGGCAAAAGACCTAGAAAGGGGAGCTAGGTTCCTCTTTTTGGGACAACGACGAGGAAAAGAAAAATCCACTTCGAAATCTGAGGATAAAAACAAAAAAGGCAACCAGTCTAATGGACCAGGTACTGATAATGCGGGTGGAACAGGAGGTTTTATAGGCTAAGACTAACTTTTAAATTCTTCTTCCACCGACTGCAAAAGAGCTTTAAAGAAGTACCCTAACCAACCAAAAAGTAAAAATCGAGCCACCAACGGACTCCGCAGAGAAACTCCAAAGTTAGCGTCATAAAAAATCCCTACCTTCTCCTTGAGCGGGTTTTTCCAGGCTTTCCTTCTTAAACGTTTTTCTCCCTCCTCAGTAATCAGATTATTTTCCCGAGCAAACCCTATTATTCCCGTTTTCACTACATTAGGCATCAGATAATAATTTTCTACTTGCATCCTCCCATGCCGGCTGTTAATAATCTTCAACAGGCTGGCTAGAATAACTTGCTCCATCACATCCTCTTTAGTTAATACCCAAGGGGGAATCCTATCACCATGTATCCCTGCCCGCGAAAGAAGAAAATTATTATTGGGATCATGGAAAAACTCTAAAAGTTTCTGAAACTCCTCTTCTGTAGAAGGAGGTAACGAGGAAAGTCCTAACTCAGCAAGTTTCTTTCTCATCTCATCCAAATAACCCAATGTCTTTGCATATTTCTCCCCTAAAAAGTTCTCTTTTCCGCTAGATTTAATAAACGCCAGAACTTCTTCAGAAGTTAATGCTCCCCTTATCTCCACTAAAACAACTTTATCTTTTCCTCTATCATTAGGATTCTCAGGATCTGCATAACGAACCACTTCTATTAGTACTTCTTTGCCATTAATTATTTTTGTGTAAATCAAACTTCCTTTTACCTTCTCCCCATTATCGTCTATACTTTCCACTTCATTCCCATTCCAATCCAACAACCTCCTCCCTAGTAGTTTTCCATCTACTACTTTTAACTTAAATCCCGCTGCCTCCAATCCTTTTACGTCTGTTATTATCATCTGATAACACTCCGTAATTCCCAAACCCATTTTCGGTCCTACCTCTTCTCCTTCTGGAGTCCTAAAAAGTCTCTGACTAGATTGCTCTCCAAAATAAACACCAAAACGCCCTACTCCATCCACCCAATCATAAAAGCACAACCCTTTTCGGAAATCCTCCGGAAGAAGTTTAGTGTAGTTTTCTATTCGGAAAAACCGGAAAAGAGTAAAAGACATCTCCAAGTAAAGCTTTATCTCCGCAATGTCTTTGTCCTTGAAAAAATCCTCCTCTTCCTTTAACTTCTGTGCTATTCCCTCCAAGGCTTTATCTAAACTTTTCTGGTCAGTCGCTTTTCTCAAATCACTGTTCTCGTCACTATCCGCCGCAAAAAGAGCGTCAAAGGCTTCCTTCATACCCTGCGCCGTCATTATTCTTTCTAAATCACTCAAAGGGAGATTATTCTTCACCTCCCGCAGTTCTGTTGGAGTCCTGACGCGAGCAAAAGGAACTATTTTTATCAAAGCCGCCCACAAAGAAATATTTTCATCTAGTTTTTTCCTTTCCTCTCCTTTCGCTCCCTGAAGTCTCTCGGTAAAAGTCTCCAGCATCCACTTTACCAAAGGAAGATTTTCTATAGGAACTCCGGCTTGGGCTAACCTAAGAACATAAACCGCCGCATCTACAACATCCTTCTGCGTTAACTCTTTTTTCTTTATTAATTCTGTCCACCTTCTCTTCCTTATTTCTTCTAAAGACGTTCCCTTCAGGTGACGCCACAGACTTTCCACCCATCCTCCGTACTGAGAAACCAAATTCTCTTTTGGTTCTTTTTCTATTTCCGACAACGCCTCATTAACTGCCTCTGCCCACTTTATCTTGTCAACTATTGATCCTACCTTTCCCAGCTTCTCCAAAAATTCCTCTGCTTCTTCTTTCTTTTTATTTATTTCTTTCCAGCGATTTTCAAGATAGCTACCCAGTTCCGGGTCTATGCTTCTTAGTCTATTCCAGAAATTTTCTTGGGCTACAATTTTCAATAAAATATTGTTTATCTTCTCTTCTTCCGGTTCCTCCTTTGCTTCAGCCTCTGCCACGGCGATAAGTCCAGAAAAGGAAGTTATTTCTTTCTCTTCCAAAACCTCCTTTTCTTCCTCATTAAGGCCTTCCACCACTTTGGAGAAAAGTTCTCTGTCCGCTTTCTGCATTTCCAAATGTCGTTCTGCCCTCTTTATCTGTCTTAAGGCAAGTTCCAACCCTACCTCCTCCGGATCTCCTCCACCTCTCTTTACAATCCTCTTAAGTTTCTCCAAGTTTTTTCGGTGTTCTTTTAATTTTTCTATTGATTTTTGAATTTTTCTCGAAGAAAAAGATTTTATCTTTTCTTTTGAAGGAATCTCTTCTTCTTTAGGAAGAACGAGAGACAGAACTATTTCTCTTTCAGACTCCTGAACTACCTTTTGAATCTCCGGTAGTTTTTCTAATTTTTCCAATGACTCTTTTACGTTTTCCTCGGAAAGCTCTTTCTCTTCCTCTACTAAATGCCTCACCACCGCTGCCTCTATTGCCTCTTCTATTTTCTGTCTTGCTACTTCTTTGCTTTCGGTCTCCTCCGATAATTTCTCTACTGCCTTCTTTATTTCCGAACTTATTTTCTCAATCTTCTTATCTTCTTCTTCCTGCTGGTCTTGAAGCGATAAAAATTCCAAAAGTAATTTCTCAATCCCTCCCTCGGAGGAATCAGTACCAGATTGGGAAGCATTCTCTTCAGAAGAAGGCTTTTTCTTTTCTTTATTTTCTTTTTCCTTTCCCCTCTTTTTCTTTTCGTCTTCTGACCGGTTGGGTTCTGCTCTCTCTGCCATTTCCCCTTATTTTACCCCAAACAGGCAGTTTTTTCACCTGGGTTGCCCCTGAAGAGGAAACCCGTTAAAATATGAGTATTATGAAAAAGAAACTTTTTTTGCTGGCAGGACTGTTGTTGGTTTTTCTTTCTCCTCCAAAAATTTTTTCCCAAACTCCCTCGGCAACTCCGGAAGCAACTGCTGAGGGTGAACTTCTTTCTCCTACCCCTACTGTGGTGAAAGACAATATTACCGAACCAAAAAGCCAAGAGGCAAAAGAAAAATTTGCCGCTGTTTTAAACCAACAAAAATTAGGTAAATTAGGGCCAACTAACTTTTTAAAATACAGTATCCGATTTGCTGTCTCCCGTGGAGTTCCCGCCAACACCTTAGTTGTTATTCTTCTTCTTCCCTTAGTAGGTACCTTGGTAGGAATTCTCCAGTATCTTGTTGGTCTTTCTGGTTTTGGCATTTTCACTCCTGCTATGGTATCCGTTGCTTTTCTAGCTACAGGAATTTCTGGAGGATTAATTCTTTTTGGTGCCATTCTAATTGCCACTCTCATTGCCGGTGTAATCCTCAAAAAGGTCCGCCTTCACTATCAACCCCGCCGAGCTATTACCTTAATGGTAATCTCCCTCATCACCTTTTTCCTCTTGGCTGTTTCTCCCCTACTAGGACTTTCCTCTCTCACCGAAATTTCCATTTTCCCCATTCTCTTTCTTATTCTTCTTTCCGAAGAATTTACCAGAACTCAACTGGGAAAAAGCCGTAAAAGCGCTATCAGTTTGACTTTAGGAACCATTATCATTGCCATCATCGGTGCTTCTTTAATGAGCTGGGAAAAGCTGCAAAAACTCATTCTTCTCAACCCCGAACTCTCTTTTCTAATCATTCTTATCGTCAACGTCCTCATCGGCAAATATGGGGGGTGGCGTTTACTAGAGTACCGTCGCTTTCGTTCCATAATTAGAAAATAACCAACCATGCACATGCGGGAAGAAATCCTCACCAAAAATGCCCGGAACAAGTACTACCTGAGGACAAATTCCTCACGGGCAAAAGCAATTGCCAATTCTAAAACCTGGACCAAGAAAGTTCTTTCCAAAAACAATATCCCTGTTCCTAAATTAATTGCTAAATTTACTCACCCCGAACAAGTACTTTCTTTCCCTTGGGAAAAACTAGAAAAAGGTTTTGTCATTAAACCAACCAACAGTTCGGGGGGAGAAGGAGTTTGGGTAGTAAAGAAAAGAGCCAAATGGGCAGGCGAGTGGTTTTTGATTGAGGGGCGAAAAGTTACCATTAGTGATATTCGTCTTCACTGCCTGGATATTCTTCAGGGAAGATATAATCTCGCCGGTTTTCCTGACCGGGTCATTGTGGAAGAAAGAATCAAAATCCACCCCAAATTCCTCCGGCTCACCCGCAAGGGCACCCCTGATATTCGGGTCATTGTCTACAACAAGGTTCCAGTCATGGCTATGCTTCGGGTCCCTACCGAAGAGTCAAAAGGAAAAGCTAATCTTCACCAAGGAGCTATTGGTTTAGGCTTGGATATGGCTACAGGAATTACTACTGCCGGCATCCACAACGGCCAGCCAATTCAGAAAATCTTTGACCTTCGCAGAAAAAAATGGATAAAGGTTAACGGCATCCGCATCCCCAACTGGAAACAAATTCTTACCGTAGCTGTTAACTGCGCCTGGGCAATTAAAGGATTGGAGTTTTTTGGCGCCGACATTGTCCTTGATGAGGAAAAAGGTCCTTTGGTTTTGGAATTAAATGCCCGGCCAGGTCTCTCCATTCAAATCTGCAATCAGGCAGGGCTTTTGGGACGATTAAAAAGAGTAGAGGGTATTAAAGTACGTAATCCCGAACACGCCATTAAAATTGCCCAAACCCTTTTTGGAGAAAGCTTTGTTGACAAAGTTCAGCCCGAGGAAACTCTCCAGATAGTAGAGGTTTTGGAAACAATCAAAGTTAAAGGCAAAGATGGAAAAAGACAAGAGGTTCTGGCAAAAATTGACACCGGTGCCTACCGCTCTTCAATTGATTTGGCTCTTGCCAAAAGTTTGGGTCTTCTGGAACCGACCAACATCCTCTTCTACCGCCACTACCGTTCTTCTTTGGGCAGACGCCACCAGAGGCCAGTCATCCAGTTGGTCTTTTGGCTCAAGGGAAAGCGGATTAAAACTGCTGCTAATGTCACCAACCGCAGTCATCTCAACACTCCTGTTTTAATCGGCCGCCAAGATTTAGGGGGCTTTTTGGTAAAACCAGAACCAGTCAATACTAAAATCTTTTCTTAAAAAAGGTAAAATGATAGAATAAACAGTTATTAGTTATCAGCAAAAAATGAAAAAAGTTGCCCTTTTTTATACCGCTTGGACTGATTCTACTGAAAAGTTTCTGAAGGAAGCCCAAAAGGAAAATGTTTCCCTTACTCCTATCCATTACTCCCAACTGGTCTGTCAGGGGGAACCAGGGAAATGGGAAATTTCTTTCCAAAACAAACCTCTGGAAGAATTTGGCCTTTTCTTTTTCCGCAATGTTGGCGATAAAAATGAACTGCTTCCCTTGCTTTTGGAGTACGCCCAAAAGAAAAAAATTCCCATTATTGATGAGTATCTCCTCGGTTTAGGGGGAGCAATGAGAAAGAAGAAATCAACCGAAGCAGGAGTTCTCCTCGCTCATAATGTTCCCTATCCAAAAACAATTTTTACTTCCGGCCAAGAGGAATTAAAAAGAATTGTCCGCTCCCTTCCCAAACCAGTAATAATCAAATCCACAGGAGGAAGACACGGAAAAGCCACCTTCCTTATCAAAAAAAATTCCCAGCTGGAAAGGGTTCTTTTGGGAAGAGGAGGAGTAAGCTTTCTTATCCAACAATACATTCCCAACGATGGTGACTACCGCATCTTTCTGATAGGTTATCGGGCGGTGGCCGGATTTAAAAGACAACCTAAAGAGGAAAAATTAATTCTTGACCGCTCCCAAGGAAAGTCAGAACCTTTGGAAAAAATTCCCGCCCCAATTAAAAGAACAGCGGAAAAAGCCGCCAAAGTGTTGGGGGTGGAGATCGCCGGAATAGATATGGTTGTCAACCAACAAACAAAGAAACCGGTAATTATCGAAGTCAACCAGGCTCCAGAATTTTATGTCATGGAAAGAAGAACCGGAGTTAATATTGCCAGAAAGATTATTCAATATTTAAAAAAGAAATGCCGCTGAAAAGAATTTTTTCCATTGTTGTTTTTGCTAAAAACAAAGACCCCAGCCCCTTCGCTGGCTGTGATAACGGCGTCAACACCGCTTTAGGTTGTATTCCTTACGGCAGCAGCGAAGCTTTTGCCCAATGGTTTTTCAACCATCTTTTGGGAATTGCCGGGGGAATTGCTCTCCTTTTGATTATTTATGGCAGTTTTAAAATTATTACCTCAGGCGGTAATCCAGAAAAGGTAAAAGAAGGAAAATCTTTCATTACCAGCGCCCTTTCCGGACTTTTATTTATGATTCTCTCCCTTTTTCTGTTAAAATTTATTGGGGTTGATGTTTTACACCTACCTGGATTAGAAAGATGAACAGCGTCTTTAAAATTCCCTCTTCACCGGTAGAAAGTAAAATTCACACCGTCGGAGATTTAGTTTCTATTGTTTTCCAATACGCTATTCCCCTAGCAGGCCTTTTGATGCTGGCAATGATTATCTATGGAGGTTACCATTTAATGATTTCGGCAGGAAATCCGGAAGGAATCAGAGAGGGAAAAAGCAAAATTTTAATGGGAATAGTGGGTTTTCTTCTTGTCTTTCTCTCCTGGTTTGTAATTAGGGTGATAGAAACTATCTTTGGGATAAATATCCTCGGAAGGTAATCTTCTTCTCTGGTTGACCGCAAACTGCCTGCAACAGGAAGCAAAAATCCTTTAGAAAGGAGGTGATCCATCCGCTCCTTCCAGAACGGATACCTTGTTACGACTTAGCCCTCATCGCTGGCCCCACCTTATTCCGACAAACGCCGGCTTTCGGGTGTTGCCAACTTTGCTGACTTGACGGGCAGTGTGTGCAAGAGGCGAGAACGTATTCACCGGGGCCTGCTGATCCCCGATTACTACCAATTCCAGGTTCATGCAGGCGAGTTGCAGCCTGCAATCCCAACTGAGACCGCTTTTGATGGGATTAGCTCCGCCTCGCGGCTTGGCAACCCATTGTAGCGGCCATTGTAGGATGTGTGTAGCCCTGGGCATAAGCGTCATGCTGACTTGACGTCGTCCCCTCCTTCCTGTCCGACGTAATGTCGGACCTGTCCCCTGTGACACGAGTAACACAGGGCAGGGGTTGCGCTCGTTACCGCACTGAAGCGAACGACTCACGTCACGAGCTGACGACAGCCATGCAACAGCTGTCCCGCCACTGAGTTTTCTCCTTTCGGAAAAAACATAAGCGGGATGTCAAGCCCAGGTAAGGTTCATCGCTTCGTCTCGAATTGAACCACATGCTCCACTGGTTGTGCGCCTCCCCGCCAATTCGTTTGAGTTTCAGCCTTGCGGCCGTACTCCCCAGGCGGTCCGCTTAACGCGTTAGCTTCGCCAGTCCGACGTAATGTCGGACAAGCTAGCGGACATCGTTTAGGGCCAGGACTACCCGGGTCTCTAATCCGGTTCGCTCCCCTGGCTTTCGTCCCTCAGCGTCAACATAGTCCTAGCCACCTGCCTTTGCCTTCGGCGTTCCTTGCCATATCCACGGATTTCACCCCTACATGGCAAGTTCCGGTGGCCTCGGCCTAGTTCTAGCTTCCCAGTCTCCTGCCCTTTTTCTCGGTTAAGCCGAGATCTTTAAAGCAGGACTTAGGAAGCCGCCTACGGACCCTTTACGCCCAGTGAATCCGGATAACACTCGCGCCCTACGTATTACCGCGGCTGCTGGCACGTAGTTAGCAGGCGCTTTTTCTCCGACGTGAAGTCGGAGTGAGCGGTTTACAACCCGAAGGCCTTCATCCCGCACGCGGCGTCGCTGCGTCAGGCTTTCGCCCATTGCGCAAGATTCCTAGCTGCTGCCTCCCGTAGGAGTAGGGCCCGTGTCTCAGTGCCCTTGTGGGGGACCACCCTCTCAGGCCCCCTACCCGTCTTTGCCTTGGTAGGCCGTTACCCTACCAACAAGCTGATGGGCCGCACGCCCCTCCCAAAGCGGGCAGTTACGCCCTTTACCCCAAAGCTTCGCTTTGGGGAAATTCTAAATTCTAATACCTAAATTCTAAACAACGACTAACAACCAAAACTCACACAATCCAAACGTTTTATTTTGGTCATTTAGAACTTCGAGATTGTTTAGGATTTAGGATTTGGAAAATTAGAATTTTCCACAAGGCGAAGCCTTGGGGATTATCCAGGATTACCCCCGATTTCTCGGGGCTATCCTCGACTTTGGGGTAGGTTCGTACGTGTTACTCACCCGTTCGCCGCTGTCCGACGTCACGTCGGACCGCTCGACTTGCATGCCTTAGGCACGCCGCCAGTGTTCATCCTGAGCCACGATCAAACTCTCAGTTAAAAAACAAACACTCAAACGAAATGGCTTCCTGTTGCAGACAATCTGCGTTCAACTAACTCTCCCTCTTTTCAAGGTGCATGGGCAACGTTTAAAGAAGCGTTATTATAATACCCTGGTTTCTTCCTTCCGTCAAGGGGAAAATGATATAATTCATCCGAAAGCATTGGTTTTCAAACCAACATAAAAAAGAAAAAGAGGATGCGTAGCTCAGGGGTTAGAGCGCCACTCTTATAAAGTGGAGGTCGCAGGTTCGAATCCTGCCGCATCCACAACCACCTTTTCAAAACAAAACCTATCTTTTTATCTCCTTCTCCAGCCTTTGCCAATAGTACTTTTCCCACAATTGATAAAAATCGCGGGCTGACTCGCCAAAAGAATCCCTCATTCCAATTCGCACCAGCTCTCCTTTAAGTCCCTTTTCCGCCATTATCTCGGCAATTAAACTTCCCAAACCTCCAACTTCCTGATGGTCTTCAATTACCACTGCTCTTTTTGTTTTAGCAAGAGAACGCACAATTATTTCCGGCTGGCAAGGTTTTAGGACCGGACAATTAATTACCTCCACTCCTCCCAAATAACTACTAAATTTTTCCATTGTTTCGGCCAAAAGTGGCCCGGTTCCAATCAGGGTCAGCCGGTTGCCTCTTTTTAAAATCTCTGGTTTGCCAAAAACAAAAGGACGGCTGCCTACTACCGTTGTTTTCGGTCTCACCAGACGCAAATAAGCTGGGCCTTTATCCTCACCTAGAAAGGAAACCATTTTTTTAACCTGGTAATAATCAATGGGAACGAAAACTTTCATCTTGGGTAAAGCTCGCATTAAGGCAATATCTTCCAGAGCCTGGTGAGTCGCTCCATCAGCGCCTGTAGCTAAACCTCCATGTCCTCCAACAATCTTGACATTGGCATTGTTCATACAAATACTTTGGCGAATCTGCCCCCAGTTCAGCGAAGGAGAAAAACAAGCAAAAGACACCAAAAAAACTATCTTACCCGACAAAGCCAACCCCGCCGCTATTGAGGCAGCATTTTGCTCAGCTACCCCCACCTCAATAAATCTTTTGGGAAAACGCCGGGCAAACTCCTGGACTCTCATCGAGCTGGCCAAGTCAGCGCTAACTACCACCACCTCGGGATGTTTTTTTCCCAAGGCAAGCAAAGCTTCTCCAAAACCATCACGAATAGATTTTTTCATTATCTTTCATTTAAAAAGTAACTGTTGTTTCGGTGCTGTTGTCAAACCAAACTGATTATCTATCCTCTTCACCAAAGCCCTAAATCCTTCTTCTTTTAAAGCCTCTTTTAATTTTAACAGTTTTTTCCTATTCCAAAAAAGAGATGACGATTTCACTTTTAAGGGAACCTGAGAAACAATGGTGGCTAGTTGATAGGATAACTCCCCAGCCTCCCTGCCCTCTTCAAGTTTTTTCTTTAAAGAAGCTGGTAACTGGGAAAGGTGTTGATAGATTGCCGAAAAACTGCCGTATTTTTCCAAAAGTTGGCGGGCGGTTTTGGGACCAACGCCGGGAACACCAGGGTAATTATCAGAGCTATCTCCTGCCAAAGCTTTGTAGTCAATTACCTGCTTGGGCTTAACTCCTAACCTCTCTTCTACTACCTTTTCGTCGGCAACAATAAATTCATTCATCTGCCGCTGCAGCAACAAAAGCTTTACCCTTTTGGTGACCAATTGCATCAAGTCTTTATCCCCGGTCAAAATCAAAACCTCCCTTCCTTTTTTACTCTCTTTTCTCGCCAGGGTAGCAGCTAAATCATCTGCTTCAAAGCCCGGTTTGATAAAAACCGCTATTTTCGCCTTTTGCAAAACTTCCCTAGTTCTTTTAATCTGCTCCGCCAACCTTTCATCCATCTCCGGCCGTTTAATTTGGTAACCAACAAACGCTTGGTGCCGAAAAGTCGGTCCGGGAGAGTCAAAACAAACTGCCAGAAGGGAAGGAGAAATCTTCCTCAAGGCACTTAAAAGAATACTGAAAAACCCAAATTCTGCCCCTACCGGCCTCCCTTGACGATTGGTTAAAGGCGGGAGGGCGTGAAAAGCACGATGCAAAAGAGCATGGGCATCAACAATGAGGAATTTTCTCCGAACCATCAATTGAATTTTATCATCATTATGGTATAAATTAAATACAATGCAACAGCATCCAATTCCGCAACAAATTTCCTCCTATGAATTTCGCCTTGTGGGCGATATGACCCTCAAGCAATTTCTGAAATTAGCTGGCGGTGCTCTTCTTGCTTATCTAGTCTTCTCCTCTCATCTTTTCATTCTTCTCCGTCTTCCCCTGGCTCTTCTCTTTCTTTTTTTAGGAATTGGAATGGCTTTTTTTCCTATCAACGAAAAACCTTTGGAATACTGGCTCCTTGCTTTCTTAAAAGCAGTCTATTCTCCCACTATTTATATCTGGAAAAGACCTTCTTCCCTCAAACAAGTTTCTTCTCCGGCATCTTCTCCTCAACCGGTAGTTCCTCCTCAAAAAACTCCCCCTGTTTCCCGACCTCCAGTTTCTCCTCAGAAAAAAACCTTGCCCAAAACTCCTCCTTTGTCCAAACCACCCCAACCAAAACCGAAGAAGACAATCTCCATTGCTTCTGTTTCTCCTTCTCCCAAACCAACCTCTCCCTCCCCTGCTCCTTCACCAACCCCTATTTCTCGAAAAACTTTTCCTTCTCCCCATCTGACAGAAACTACTCCTCCACAACAAACCACCTCGCCAGAATTCTTCCAAAATCCCCTCCCTGCTACCCCCACTGTTCCTAACTTGGTTAACGGGGTTGTTCTTGATGAAGAAGGAAAAACTATTGAAGGAGCAATTGTGGAAATTCAAGATGCCCAGGGAAATCCTCTCCGGGCAATGAGAACAAACGCCCTCGGCCAATTCCAAACCGCCACCCCTCTTCCCAATGGAATATATTTTGTTCTCGTTGAAAAGGAACCTTTCCACTTTGATATAATCAAAATAGAAGCGAAAGGAGATATTATCCCTCCATTAAAAATTCAAGCCAAAAAAGTTATCAACTAACTGCCCATGGACATCAAAACCAAAGCGATAAAAGGAACCACCCAGGAGCATCTTTCTATTGAAGATATTACCCATGATATGGTTATCCTCAAAAACGGCCACTGCGCCTATATTTTGGAGACCTCCTCGGTCAATTTCGACCTTCTTTCCGAAAGAGAACAAGAGGCAATGATTTATGCCTATGCTTCCCTCCTTAACTCTTTAACCTTCCCCATTCAAATTTTTATCCACTCTGCCTTAAAAGACGTCAGTAATTATCTCAAATACCTCCATCAGTGGGAAATGAAAACTAACCAACCCCTCATTAAAAAACAAATTGCCCACTACCGTCAATTTATTACTCAGGTGGTAGAAAAAAACCAAGTTTTAACCAAGTCTTTCTATCTTGTCGTTCCTTTTTCTCCCCTGGAAATGGGTGTTGCTGCCGCCAAAACTGTCTTTTCTTTCCGCTCTCTTTTCCGCAAGAACCTTTCCTCACAACTGCCTCTACCTAAACCCCAATTAATTGCTCGGGCTAAAGCTAACCTTGATCCCAAAAGAGACCATCTTATCCACGCCCTGGCAAGATTGGGTCTACGTGCCCACCAATTAAAAACTCCTCAGTTGATTTCTCTTTTCTACAGTATCTACAATCAGGAAAAATTAGAAGTTAAAAATTCGCCGCTGAAAGAGAACGAAACACCGGTTGTGTTGGCAAAAGTAAACCAAAACAAAGCTCAGCAAAAAGAAAATGGATAAACAGTGGTGGGAAAAAATCCGTCAGAAAATTCAGAAAATTCAACCGCCATCCTCGGAAAAACCAAAAGAGGAAAGTAACTCTTTGGCAGCGGGATTAATTACCGTTCAAGACATCATTGCCCCCTCGGCCATTGAGGTAGATTTCACCTACTTGCGTATCAACAACCGCTATTACCGCACTTTTTATGTTGTCAACTACCCCCGCTATGTTAGCCCCACCTGGCTTGCCCCTCTGATTAACTTCGACCAAGAGCTGGATATAGCTATGTACATTTACCCCTCCGAAGAAAAAAGGATTCTTGAAGATTTGAAAAAGACCATCGCCCAAATGGAAGCAGAAATCTCTATCGATACCCAACGAGGAAAGGTAGTTGACCCGGTAACTCAAGCAAAACTAGAAGACGCCCTTCTCCTTCAAGAAAAACTTGCCAAGGGAATAGAAAGATTTTTCCAGTTTGGCCTTTATATCACAATTTCTTCAGAATCACTAGAACAACTTAACCGGGCCAGCAAAGAACTACAATCCTCACTGGGAGCCTTGATGATTGTCCCCAAACAGGCAATGCTGGAGATGGAAGAAGGATTTCGCACCGTCCTTCCCCTTTGTCATGACGAGCTTAATGTCACCCGTAATATGGACACCACCGCCTTGGCAACCACCTTTCCCTTTGTCTCCAGTGAACTTTCTGATGAAAAAGGGATTATGTACGGTATCAACGAACACAACGGCTCCCTGGTTATTTTTGACCGCTTTTCGATGGAAAACTACAACAGTGTTATCTTTGCTAAATCAGGTGCAGGAAAAAGCTATCTCGTCAAATTAGAAGTCCTCCGCCAGTTAATGTTTGATACAGAAGTAATTGTTATTGATCCGGAAAATGAATACCGCACCATGTGCCAAGCCCTAGGGGGACAATATATTACCTTTGGCTTCAGTTCTCCTGCCAAAATCAATCCCTTTGACTTGGAAATTTCCCTTCACTCGCCAAACCAAGAAGAAAACGAATTAAGCCGAAAAGTTCTTTCCCTTTATAGTCTTTTCCGAATTATCATGGGGAAAATGACTCCCCAAGAAGAAGCTATTCTTGACCGCGCCCTTATCCAAACTTATAAAAACAAAGGGATTACTATGGACCCCTCCACCCAACAAGGAAAAGAAATGCCTCTTATGGAAGATCTCTACAAAGTTCTTATTGGCATGGAGGAAGAGAAAGCGGCTTCTTTAGCTGCCCGCCTGGAGAAGTTTATCAAGGGAGCATTTGCCGGTTTGTTTAATGCCCAAACCAATGTCAACATTAAAAATAAATTTGTTGTTTTTGGCATCCGCGATTTGGAAGAAGCCCTCCGTCCTATTGCCATGCATATCATTCTTGACTTTATCTGGAATAAAGTCCGCCAGCAACTTAAAAAGAGAATCCTTGTGGTTGATGAGGCCTGGTATCTAATGCGCTATCCAGACTCTGCTCGTTTTCTTTACGGAATCGCCAAAAGAGCCCGGAAATACTATCTGGGATTAACCACCATTACCCAAGATGTTGACGACTTTCTCGGCTCCAAATACGGAGGGGCGATTGTCAAAAACTCCTCTATGCAAATTCTCCTCAAACAACATCCAGCTGCTATTGACCAAGTAGGAGATATCTTTTATCTCTCTCAAGGAGAAAGGCAATTCCTTCTCTCCGCTGATGTTGGTGAAGGAATTTTCTTTGCCGGGCAAAACCATGTCGCTATCAAAATCATTGCCTCTCCCCAAGAACACAAACTAATCACTTCCAACCCAGCAGAATTAATAAAAAGACAGCAACCAAAATCTCCTCCCCAAAACCCTCCCCCTTCTGGTAAACTACCAGAGAGGCAATGAAAAAAACTAAAAAGACGCTCAAAAAAATTATCAAAAAAATGCCCTCCCGTTGGTGGCTAATTGCCGCCGCAGGAGTTGTTCTTCTTTTAGGAGGTGGGATTACTTCCCTTCTCCTCTCTCTCCCCTCTCCCAAAAAACTCACTACCTTCCCCTATCCCGCCTCTACTTTGATTATGGACCGCCACGGGAAAGTCCTTTACGAAATCTATGCCGAAAAAAATCGCATCCCGGTTAAGCTTGAACAAATTCCTCCCTATCTTCGTCAGGCAACCTTAGCGATTGAGGATAAAAATTTTTACCACCACCACGGCTTTGACTTCCGGGGAATTTTCCGGGCTTTTTACCATATTGTCGTCCACCACCAGCTTCAAGGAGGCTCTACCATTACCCAGCAGCTGGTCAAAAATGCCCTTTTAACCCCGGAAAGAACTTTAAAGAGAAAGATAAAAGAAGCTTTTTTAACCATTGCTACCGAAATTATCTATAGCAAAGATCAGATTTTGGAAATGTACTTCAACCAGACCCCTTATGGGGGAACAGCCTGGGGAGTGCAAGCAGCAGCAAAAACATATTTTGGTAAAGATGTCAGTGAGCTGACGTTGGCCGAAGCCGCTCTCCTTGCCGGCCTCCCCGCTGCTCCCACCCGCTATTCCCCCTTCATTCACCCTGATTTAGCCAAAAAGCGCCAAGAATTAGTTTTGGATAAAATGGTAGAAAACGGTTTTATCTCTCCCCAAGATGCCCAAAAAGCCAAAGAAGAAAAACTGCACTTTGTTTCTCCCCAGACAAAAATTCTCGCTCCTCATTTTGTCTTTTATGTCAAAGAAAAGTTAGTAGAAAAATACGGACAAGCAAGGGTAGAAACAGGGGGGTTACGGGTCAAAACTACCCTTGACTGGGACTTGCAACAATTTGCCCAAGCAACCGTTGCTACCGAGATAGCCAAACTGAAAAAATATCACGTCACCAATGGGGCGGCCTTAGTGACCAATCCTAAAACTGGAGAAATTCTAGCAATGGTTGGTTCCAAAGACTACTTTGCTGAAGATATTGACGGCAAGTTCAACGTCACCACCGCCTTGCGCCAGCCCGGGTCGGCAATAAAACCAATCAACTATGCCGACGGTCTGCTTCACCGCCGGGTAACCCTGGCAACAGTCTTCAACGACTTGCCTACCTGTTTTATTGTTGGTGGCCAACCTAAAGCTTATTGTCCCCGCAACTATGACGGTCGTTTTCGCGGTCCTGTTCAACTCCGTTTTGCCCTCGGCAATTCCCTGAATATCCCGGCAGTAAAAATGCTGGCTATCAACGGCCTTGACAGTTTTATCCAAACCGCCCAAAAAATGGGCATTGAGACTTTTACCAACCCCCAACGCTATGGTCTCTCTCTGACCTTGGGAGGAGGAGAAGTAAGGATGACGCAGATGGCGACTGCCTTTGGTGTTTTTGCCAACATGGGAATCCGCCGCGATCTTACCGCTATTCTAGAGGTTAAAGATAAAGACGGCCGAGTCTTAGAAAAAAAGGATTTTTCCACCGGAAAAAGAGTTCTTCCTCCAGAAGTAGCCTATCTTATCAACCACACCCTTCTGGATAACAACGCCCGCAGCGCCGTCTTTGGTCCTCATTCCTGGCTGGTAGTGAAAAACCATCCCGAAGTTTCAGTAAAAACTGGCACTACCAATGACAAAAGAGACAACTGGACCATTGGCTATAATCCCGATATCCTGGTGGCTGTCTGGGTGGGAAATAATGACAACTCTCCGATGAGCGCTGTTGCTTCAGGAACCACCGGCGCTTCCCCCATCTGGAACAAAATCATCAGTTTTGCCTTGAAAGACAAACCCCAGAAATGGCCTCCCAAACCCCAAGGGATTGTAGGAAAAACTATCTGTAATGAAACCGGTTTTCTCCCCCCTCCAGAAGGATGCTCCCTTCGCTTTGAATATTTCATCAAAGGTACAGAACCCACCCAAGCAGTTCCTTTAAGAAGGAATATTCTCATCGACAAGGATACTAACCAACCTGTCCAACCGGGAGAAAAGAAAGAAAACACCGAGTGGCAGTCTCACCTGGCTGTGGTTGATCTTTTGGGGACTGTTTCCTGTCTGGATTGTCCTTCCAGTGAGGAAAAGTCGCCGGCCAAAATTTTTATCAAAGACAACCGCAAACCGTTTCCCACCCTCGCTCCTTCTTCTCCGCAAACAAATCCGTTATAATCATTCAAGATGCACTGGCAAAAGTTGCTTATCTTAAATAGGAAAAAGGGGAGTGTCCTTTTGGGAACAGAGGTGCTGGCAATCCTTCTTCACAATTTCCTCGGTGCCTGGTTAAAAACAGAAGAGGCTTTCTTTTTCGTCATCGCTGTTTTACTTATTCCCGGATACTTCCTGTTGAGCATTTTGTTTACCACTGTTTCTTTAGTGAGTAAAAAAATAGACTCTTCCCGGAAATAAAAAACAAATTCTCACCTTTTAATTTTTCCCATTGCCCCTCCCCTTCTTCTCCCGCTATAATTAACTGATCCTTTAAAAATGAAAAAACTTCTTCTTCCTTTTACCATTATTGGCCGTTTTTTTCTCCGCTTTTTCTATTTTATCGGCCATCCTCTTTATCTTTTGGGGCTGTTTTTAGGAAAAAGTCTCCTTTCTTCTCTATTTCTTTTCCGCCCCTTTTTGCTTTTTCTTGGAAAAAGAATAGTTATCCTTTTGGCTACCTTTACTCTTTTTCTGATTTCTTTCTGGTTTTTTATCCTTAAAGATCTTCCCTCGCCCAACAAACTCAACCAGCGTTTTTTACCCCTTTCTACCAAAATCTACGATAGAAAAGGAAGACTCCTTTACAAAATCTACCGTCACCAAAACCGCACCTTAATTCCCTTAGATGACCTTCCCCCTTTTCTTATCCAAGCAACTGTTGCCGCCGAAGACAAAGAATTCTGGCAACACCGGGGAATTTCTCTGCGAGGAATAGTCAGAGCTCTAATTCATAATCTCTCCCACCCTCACCATTCCTTAATGGGAGGCTCCACTATTACCCAGCAGCTGGTCAAAAATGCCCTTTTAACCCCGGAAAAGACATGGCGACGGAAGTTAAAAGAAATGATTCTTGCCCTTTGGGTGGAGACAAAATTTTCTAAAAAAGAGATTCTCCAAATGTATCTTAACGAAGTTCCCTATGGAGGAACTGCTTATGGAATCGAAGAAGCTGCCCAAAAATACTTTGGCAAATCAGCTCGGGAACTCAACCCCGCGGAAGCCGCCCTTCTTGCCGGCCTCCCTGCTGCTCCCACCCGCTATTCTCCTTTTGGCGCCTACCCCCAACTGGCCAAAAAACGCCAAAAACAAGTTCTTGAAGAGATGGTCAAAGCAGGCTATCTCCTCCCCGAACAAGCTGCCCAAATTGCCAAAACCCCTCTTTACTTTTCCTTCCAAGCCAATCATCTAAAAGCACCTCATTTTGTTTTTTATGTTAAAGATCTTTTAGTTGAAGAGTACGGTCAAAATCTAGTTGAACAGGGAGGATTGGTAGTTACCACCACTCTCGACTTAGAACTGCAAGAAAAAGCAGAAAAAATCCTCCGCGAGGAATTGGAAAAAATCAAAAATCTTCATGTGACCAACGGGGCAATCTTAATCATCCATCCTCCCACCGGAGAAATCCTGGCAATGGTTGGCTCCAAAGACTACTTTGATTTTCAAAATCAAGGAAACGTTAATGTGGTGCTTTCCCCCCGTCAACCGGGATCTACTATTAAGGTCGTCAACTATGCTGTTGCCCTCCAGAAAGGTTTCACTCCCGCTACCATTCTCTCTGATACTCCGGTAACTTTTCGCCTCTCCCGGTGGCAAACATACTCCCCCAAAAATTATGATCGTAAGTTCCACGGAAAAGTTCCCTTAAGGGTTGCCTTTGCCTCTTCTTTAAATGTTCCCGCGGTTAAGGTTCTTGCCGCAGTAGGAGTAGAGGAAATGGTCAAGATGGGAAAGAAAATGGGTATCACCACCTGGGACAATTCTCAACGCTTTGGCCTTTCTCTAACTCTGGGAGGAGGAGAGGTAAAAATGATTGACTTGGCCCAGGTTTATTCTGTTCTCGCTAATTTAGGGATAAAAGTTCCCTTAAAAGCAATTCTCAAAGTACAACAACCACAAAAAGCTTTGGACTTTCCCTCACCCCCCTCCCAAGAAGTTCTTGACCCGGGGGTAGCTTTTCTTATCAACGACATCCTCAGCGATAACAAAGCACGAACGCTGGGATTTGGTCCTCACTCTCTTCTTAACATTCCTAACAAAACAGTGGCGGTCAAAACCGGTACCAGCAACAACCTTCGCGACAACTGGGCTATTGGCTATACCCCTCAATTTCTCGTAGCCGTCTGGGTGGGAAATAATGACAACTCTCCGATGAGCAAAATTGCCTCGGGAATTACTGGGGCTACTCCTATCTGGCGACGGCTCACCGATTATCTTCTCACCCAATATCCCCAAACTGGTTGGCCCAAACCCAAAAATGTTGTCTCTCTGGCTATTTGTCGTCCAACCGGAACTCTTCCCTGTCAAGGATGCCCTTTGATAGAAAATGAGTATTTCCTTACCTCTTTTCTCCCCAAAACTGCTTGCCGCCCTGCCTGGTTTTCTCCTAATCAGTCACCAAAAACCAGTAAATCTTCTCTGTCATCCCTCTAATTAATGCCTCTCCGGCAGGAAGAGAGGTGTGGCGAGAAAGAAAAACTAAAAGGATTGGCTGGCCGGGAACAAATATCACCCCAGCGTCATTCACCACCCCCTGCTCCGTTCCCACCTTATGGGAAACTTTTATCCCCTCCGGCACTCCCTTGGGAATCCTGTTCTCAAAAGCAGTCTTGGTTAATGCCTCCCAAAACTGGGCCTGATGTTCTTTTTTAGTAATAATCTCTCCCCGATAAAGGCGCCGGAAAAACAGGGCCATGTCGGCGGCGGTAGTCATATTATCAGCCAGGGAAGTATGGGTCATTCCCCATTGGCGGATTTTTTCTTCTATCGTCTCCCTCCCCAACACCCGACAGAGTATAGTAAAGGCAGTATTATCAGACTGATTAAGAGAAAGAAAGGCTAATTTTTGCAAAGATATTTTGGTTCCAATCGGTTGACTGGCCAAACTGCCTGCTCCTCCAGTGATATCCTCTTTTTTCAAAACCACCTTTTCATCAAGACGATACTTTCTCTCCTCTACCAAAGAGTACAAAGTAGCTACCACCGGCAATTTAATCAAAGAGGCTGCCAAAAAAGGCTCGTTTTCTTGGTGTTTCCAAACAAAATCTCCCTCCATCTCCTCCACCCAAATAGCCCAGTTTTTTTCTCTTCCGGAAAGAAACTCTTCCAAAAGCAAACTTAACTCTTCAGGCTTTTTCTTTCTGGAGAAACTAAAAAAAGAGAGCCAGTGATAATGCTTCTGGGGCATCTTTTCTCCTTTTATTGGAGAGGGGGAAGATTTTTGCCAGGAAACTCCTTTTTTTTGAATTTGCGTCAAAACCAAAAAGAAAAGCGACATCCCCACCGTTAAACCAAACACTAACCCAATTATCTTCCGCTCTTTTACCAAATCTCTTTTTTTCTCTTTTTTTCTGCTTTTCTCCAACGCCAGCAGGGAAGGAAAAGCTTCCTGATGTTGCTTTTCCCCGCGAAAAGCTAATGGGCTTTTTTTAGCCATTTTTTCAATCCTCTTCTTGTCAATAACCCTTGTTTGGCACCGAAGTGTTCTACCACGGAAGCAGCATTAGCAAGCCCCCAAAGCACCGCCTCTCCCGGCGATACTCCGGCCAAAAACCCGCCAATTAAACCACTGCAAAAAGCATCACCTGCCCCAGTTGTCTCCCGCCGTTGGGCAGAAAAAGGAAGATAATGAGTTTCTTCTTTTTGCTGAGGGAAAACTAACCAGCATCCTTTTTTTCCTTCCGTAATCACCATTGTTCTTACCGGCAGACGAAAGACCTTTTGCCAAAACTCCTTTTTGCCTACCAACAATTCTCCCTCTTCTTTATTAACTATCAAAATCTTAACCAGAGGGAGAAGAGAGATTACCGTCTCTCGTTGAACTAGTTCTCTTATCCCTGGATTCCAGGAAACTTCTATTCCTCTCTCTTGAGCAAAAGTAAGCAGTCTCTTGGCTAGTTTTAAATTACCTTCCAGAGAAGAAAGATGAAACCAATCAGCGGTCAGCTTTTCCCAAGGGATATTTTCTTCTTCTAACCTCGTCTTCCCCCGGGAAACCAAGATAACTTTTTCGCCGTTTTCCCCCACCAAAATAGTACTGTAATCAGTGGTTTCTCCGGGAACTACCGCCAGCATATCTGTCTCTACCCCTTCCCTTCTTAACTCTTCCTTAATCAAAGGAGCAAACTCATCTTGTCCCAAACGGGCAACCACTCCGGTTTTGAAACCTAACCGCCGCAGCCCTACCGCTACATTCGTTCCCCCTCCTCCGCTAGTAATCAGCTCTTTGGTGACCTCAATTTTCTCATCAAAAGGAAAAGAAAGCTTCTTTTTCCCTGAGAAAGCTTCACTAGTCAAAAAAACATCCACCGTTGCCGAACCAAAAGTAATTACCTTCAAAAAATTCCTTTTTTTCATCCTAAAGACAGAAGTAGCTTAACCTTTTCTTGTAAACTTTCTTTCACCGGCTTCATTAACTCATAGATTCTCAACCCTTGATAATGAGCTAAAGATTTCTCTACCTCCTCCCGGTAAGTTATCCGCAAAAGGGTATTAATATTTACCTTAACCACCAGTTTTTCTTTTATCGCCCTTTCCAACTCCTCCAAAGGGACTCCAGAACCACCGTGAAGAGTTAATCCTGTTTCCTCTCCAACTGCTTCTTTAAGAGCCCTCAGCTGGGAGAAATCCAAATGCTCTGGCTTTTGGGGATCCATCCCGTGACGATTACCGGCAAAAACAGCTACCAAATCCACACCAGTTTTTCTTTGAAACTCAGCTGCTTTCTTTACCTCTGTCCAATCTGCCTGAGGCTCTCCCTCCACCAAAACTCCCTGAGAGTGAGCCATCTCTACTACTCTTCTGGTTTGGGCAATATTTTCTTCCCAAGGCAAATCCGAACCATCAAAATGAACCATATCAAAACCTTGTTGAATAGCTTTTTCCAAAACAGGCCAGCTACTGCCGTGGTCAATATTGAGAAAAACACCACCCCTTTTCTGCCAGGGGAAAGTTATCCGGAAAAAATTCTCCATCCCCCACCAGTTAACCTCTCCTTCAGAAAGCTGAACAATCAAAGGTTTTCCCGTTTCTTCAAAAGCCTCCAGAACTGCTTTAAGAACAACAAAATCATCAATATTGAAAGCAAAAAGACAGCTGTCTTTGAAGGCCTCTTTTAGTTTCATAAAACCATTTTATCACAAAGGCCAGTCAGGAGGGTTAGTCATCTCCAGAATATACTGATTGGTCTCTTCTTCCCCCTTCTTTTTGGCATCAGGGAAAAATTCTTTATCCTCTCCCTCCAGATTATCTCCTTTTATCTCCTGTTTACCCAATCCATGGGTTTCTTCATGCTCATCGCCGGGAAGGGTAAATGGCGAGGAAACTTCCTGGGTCATCTTTGTTCCCGCTATTTCAGAATGAGGAGAATAAATCACTTCATAAACTAGATACTCTTTGTAAATAACCTCTTTCCTTAATTCTCCGCTTATCAAATCCCTTACCCATCTTAAAACTGCCAAGGGTAGATTGAAAATGACCTCCCCAAAAGCAACTGTTTTTTCTGTGGGCATCACCTCACCCCAATCCCCTTTGTCACCACAACTTAAAGAAGGCATCTTTGTCCCCAAAACTCCTGCTGGCTTGGCGGCGACAAATCCTCTCCCTACTTTAGCTTCTCCTTCTAAAGGAGAGTCTTTCTTCCGTGATTCTCCCGCAGTTAGCCAATCACCGGCCTGATAAATACTAGCCGCTCCTTGGGGAGCATAAGAGGCTGGCTGAAAGGTTATTTTATCTTCCCCTTCTCCCAAGCGTTTCAGCTCTCCATTGTCATCGCAATAATAAAACTCTATGTAACCTAGACAAGGAGATATCCTCTGAGGAGTTCTTTTTTTCTTTTTCTCTTCTTCATCTTCGGGAGGACGGATATTTTTCCAAAATGAAAAAACTGACTCGGCTGTATTTTTCCAAGTAGCAATTTTCATTTCCGTAAGGGCAATTCTTCTCGCCTGTCTACTAGCGTCAGCTTCACTCTTTCCCCTGATTTTCAATCTTTTTACGGTAATCGCATAATCACAAACCTCCCCTCTTCCCGGTCCTCCTCCGGCAAATATTCCCAATTGGGCATATTCCTTTACCACCCAATTACCATTTTTGTCTTTAACCAGCAAGTACTGCTTGCCGGTTTTGTCATCCATCAAAAGAAAAGTAAAAGAGGAAAGTTCCAACCCATTGCTAGCCAGAAACTGTCTAAATTCAGGGTCGTATTTCACAATTCGCTCTATTTTTTGGGCAAAAGCACCTATTTTGGCAATCCTTTCTTCTATGGGCAACTGCGGATCAAGGCCAATTTCCGGAATAATTAACCTTTTCCCCTGTAAAGATATTCCCATCTCACGGAGAGAAGCAACAAAATTTTTTATTTGCCCAACTGTTTCCTCGGCAGTCTTTCCGTAACTACTGATCGACCAAACAGGAATACTCTCCAAGCAAGAAGGGCATCTTTGGGAAACCTGTCTTAAAAATTTCCGATAGTCAAACATTTCTTCTCCAAAAGGGCTTCTTCCTCCGGAGGGATTGGTAATATTTAAATTGGTTAAAGCCAAGTTAGAAAGACCAGCGTCTAAGGCTGCTTTCAAAATTTCCGCATAGTAATCCGGATGACCATAATGATAGTTGTACTCTACAAACAAAGAAATCGTCCCTCTGTTGATTTGCTTCAGTTTGGGAAGCCAAAATTCCTCAAATCGCTGCGGGGTCGTTGCTTGCCAATCTTCTGGCTGCCACACCACATCCAAGTTATATTTGGCAGCGGTGTCTTGCACTTCTTGAATCAAATTAGGATGAGACTCCAAATCACCACTAGTTAATCTTACCGTCACCGCCCCGCCGGGATTATTTTCCCCTATTACCGCAAAAACCTCTTCATTAAATCCCCCCTCCTCATCAAAGAGATTGTTAACAATATTGTACCCTGCGCTTTGGGCAAAAACAGAAGAAGAAAAAAGAAAAAAGAAAAGAAAAAAGAAAAATACTTTCCTCATACCTTCCTTTTATCCACCAATTTTAAACTTAGTTACCTGAACGCCGGTGATATGCTCAATGAAAAGCAAAGCAAACCACCCCAAAAAGACCAAAATCAACCCAAAAACAGCATAGGTAATGGTGTTTTTGGCTTTCTGCAATCCTTCCTTCTCTCCTCCCGCGGTAATCAACTGGAATCCCCCCACCAAAAACATTAACCCCGTTGCCAACCCTAAAAAGGGAAGGGCTTTCTCCAGCACCCTCCCTATCACTTCCCCAAATGAACCCAATGTCGGTACATCAGACACCATTTTGCTTTACTCTTGATTTCCGGTAAAAGTGGGGATACTCAGCTGGAATAGATCTCCCACACCAAATACTGTTCCAATCAGCTTAACGATTGCCCAAGCGGCAAAAACAATTGCCAAACCTACCAGAGCATGAGTAACATGACCGCGGGCAGCTTTTACCTTAGCCTCATCTCCTTGAGACAAAATCCATTTCACCCCTCCATATATCAACATAAAGAAAAAAACTAAGGCGGCGATGACAATAGAAAAATTCACCAACCCGCCTACTATTCCTGACACCGTTAAGTCCTGCAGCTGGTGAAAATTCTTCCTAGGACTAATGTCTATTACGTCTGCTTCTCCTGCATAAACAGCTTTAATTAAAGAAGAAACCACTTTTCTCACCTCCTTGCCTTTTTTAACCCTTTAACATCTGTAAATTATAGCAAGCCAACTTCTTTAAGGCAACAAAAATTATTGGCCATAGTAAGAAGGGATTGTCCTTTTGGGACTATACTGATCTCCCCAATCCTGAATAAAAGGCACCAAAGGCAAACGTAGTTTTTCCAGCCCCTCTACTCCAAAAATCCTTCCTATCAGTTTAATCCCTGCAAAAACCAGGAAAATAATTACCAAACCAATCAAAGCGTTCTGGATTTGCCCCCGCGCCGCTTTCACTTTCTCTTCGCTTCCTGAAGAAAGAATCCACTTTATCCCTCCTATCAGAAACTGCAAGAAAAAGAAAACTACTCCTCCTGTCAACAGCAAGTCAATTGTCTGAGAAATTAAATTTCCCACCACACTTCCTCCTCTCTCTCTCGAGGGGCCGGAGAGCGGTGCTGGCAAGATAGGATTTCTCAACCTTGCTAGTAATTTCATCTTATCGCCAAATTCCCCCCAATAAACTACTTAAATCAAGGAAATCTACTCCAAAAAGATAACTTATCAAACTCAAAACCACCATCGCCAGCAGAACTATTACCAAGCCAATAACGCTTTGAGAAAGTCGGCTTTGGGCTTGTTTTATCTTCTGGGCATCACCTCCGGAAGAAATCCACTGAAACCCCGTGAAAATTATCTGAAAAAGAAAATACACCACGGCAGCAACAGAAAGAATGCCAATCAAGGCAGAAATCATCTGCTCCAGTTTCCTTACTGGCTCTTCTCCCACTTCTCCTATCTTCCCTACTCCTTCAAGGGGTAGATATTCCGCTGCCAGCAATTTTTCTCTCATTCTGGACCGTAGAGTTTAGGAAC
>JAGGVZ010000018.1 GCA_021157735.1 bacterium
AGAAAAACAAACTCGAACCAAAACATCTCTCCCATTTCGGGAATTTTACTTCGGGGGACCTCATCTCCATCAATAAACAGAAACCTGCCGTTGAAATGAGAAAAATATTTTGCCCCTAAGGCAAGAGCGTAAATAACTATTTTGTTGTGAATAATCCGGATATAAGGAAAATGAGAGGAAGGATGCTGATTTAAAAGCTCGTTTACCCGCCAAAGGGGCCCGGTATCGGCGAGAAAACCTACTCCAGAAAATCTCGCTGTTCCTGCTCCCCGGAAAAAAGAAAAAACTAGCGGAAGCAAAAGACTTCCTCCCAAGATAACAGGAAAAATTATCTTCCTTCTCTTTTGCCAAAGCTTTTGTCTATTAAAAAATATCAATCCTCCTCCTAAAACAGGTGCCACCACCCTTGCGCTATGGTAAATATACATCGCCCCAACTAAACTAACCGTGGCAACCAGTAGTCTCAAAACTGATCCTTTCTTTTCTAGAAACGAAAAAAAGAAGTAAACCCCCAAACAAATGAAAAACAAAGCAGCATTACTTTCCCATCCTCCCCGGGAAAAATGAAGATGCCAAGGAGAAATTGCCAAAATCCCCGCCCAAATTAAACCAAGCTTCCTGTCTTTCCAGAGAAGAACTCCTAAAAGATAAACCAAATAAACAGTAGCCACCGCCAATAGAGCTGATGGTAATCTTACTGCCCACTCAGTTAATCCTAAAATCTTTACCAAAGGAAGAACGAGATAAAAATAACCTCCGGGCTTGTAATCGCCAAAAGATTTAAAGTGTACAGGCCATGGATTTCCGTGCTCGTCTTTTCCCGTTTTGATTAAAGACCACGCATTATAGCCAATAGCTGCCTCATCTACATTCAAAGGAGGGTAGCTTCCCAAATGGTAAAGACGAAGAAAAGCCGCCAAACCAAGAATTAAAATTAGAACAATAGTTTTGCTTTTCATCTTTCAAATGCCCAAAACATTACCTGTCCGTTAATTTTTCCCAACGGTTTAAACATTTTTTCAAAAGAGGGCAACCTATCCAATCCTTGACGAAGAACATCATCATGAGAAAATATCGCCAAACAATTACGACAAGATCTGACTTCGGCCCAACTAGGAACCCGAAAGATAATTTTGTCCAACCTAATAACCCTTCCTACATCGCCGAATTTACTTTCTTCAAGCTTTGCCTGAAGTTGGTATTGCCTGGGAGGATATCTGGTGTAAAAAAGATAATAAATATACGGCTGACCGTAAAAGTCCGTAAAAACAATCTTTTCTTTCTCACCAACTCTTTTCTGGATGAAATTCACCGTTTCTTTGTATCCATAAAGCCACTCCTTTGGTCTTCTTTTAACCATATGAACGGAATAAAGATCCCCCCAATAAAGAAAATCTATCAACAGACAAACCAAAACCGCCACCCTAAGCCCTCTCTGCTTAATTTTACTTATTCCATAGCCAATAAACACGCTCAAGGGAATAGTCATGGAAAGACTCCTTACCGCTGAGGCAATATCGCGAGAAAGCGCCGCCGGTAAAGGAGCAACGGCTAGCCAATAAAGAAAAAAATATTTACTCCTCTCTTTTTCTCGAGAAAGAAAAATTGCTGTTCCTAACAAAAATAAAAGAAAATTGAGATGGCCAATTACTCCAAAGTAAGGAGCAGAATGACGAGGATTATTCCAATCTCCAGCAAAAGCCAAAAACCGCGGAGAAAAATGATTAAAATATCGAACCAAAACCCCCCGCAAATAAAAAAGATATTGGGAATGAAAAAGGTAAAAGTGCCAGTTTCTTTTGGATAAATTATCTTCACTGAGAATTTCGGCAACTTCTTTTTCAGGACGATGGTAGGAAAACAAACTCATTACCTTAAGACGATTCGCGGCGGGGCCAGAGAAACTCTGATAATACCAGCCAATAAGCAAAAGTCCCCACAGTAATCCCCACCCTCCAAACAATTTCCTCATTCTCTGAAAAATCGAGACCGATGGGTTCCTTACTATCAAAACCAATCCCAATAAAACCAACGGAACCATCATCTTCGCCCCCTGGTAAGTCAAAAGAGCCATTAAGAAACACCCTAAACCGGCTATTCTTTTTTTCTCGTCCTCTTGACCTTTAAGCAAAAGGTAGCTTCCCAAAACTAAAAATGCGGTCATCACATTTGCCTCCCATGCTCCACGAGAAAAATGAATATGCCAAGGCAAAAATGTTAAGGTGAAAGCTGACCAAAAAGCTACCTGCCAAGAGGAAAATATTTCTTTTACTAAAAGAAAAAGAAAGATGGGGGTTAAAGAGCCAAAAATAACCGATGGCAAACGGACTGCCAACTCATTTAGCCCAAAGAAAAAAACAAATGGCACCGTTAAATAAACATAAAGACCAGGTTTGTAATCTCCAAATGACTTAAAAATCAAAGGCAAAAGCTTACCGTATTCATCTCTTCCCGTCTTTAAAACAGAGTAAGCATTATATCCTAGCGCCGCCTCATCCCATAAAAGAGGAGGATAACTATTTACTTTAACTATTCGAATAATGAATCCCAAAATTAACAAAATTCCTAAAAGAAGAGTTTTTTTGTCTTGTAGTAAAGCCTTCTTTTCCATCGTTAAATCCTGTTAATATTTTACTATCTCAAAAGCTTTTTCTCCATCCAAAAACCTCACTGTTTTAAGGATTTCTCCTCCCTTTATCCAATTCCCCGGCGAGGTAACTAACAATAGTTTCTCCTTTTTTCTTCCCACCTTTTTTAACTGCAACTTTTCCTTTATCTCCCAATCATTCCAAAATTCAAACTTATCAAAAGCATCCACCCAATACCAATGAGCATGGTAATCCCACTTCTTCCGGGGATCCTGCTGGTAGTAACTTGGTTCCCAGGGCCAGTAAAAAAGAACAAACTCATGGGGTTCTCCATATTTTTTAGTAATAACGATCTTATCGTACTCACCGTAATTCTTTTTCACAAACTCTACTATCTGCTTGTATCCATACTGCCAAGCCCAGGAATAATAAGTTTTATAAAAATTATGAAAATTAACCCACCACCGGCCAAAGTCAATCAAACATCCACCAATAAAAACGATTAACATCAACTTTCCCTTAGCATAACTCTTCTTCTTAAACCAGTTGAAAACCACAAAAAAACCATAAGCTATTAACATTTGGGGTAAAGGCAAAATTGAACTGGCTCTGATTACTTGGAATTTTCCTTTTGTCACGCAGGCAGGTAAAAGCCCCACAATTAACCAAATTAAAATAAAAAGGCTCTCCTTTTCACCCGAAATAGCTTTTTTAAGTACCCAAATCAACCCCAAATAAAAAAATGGCAATCCTAGTACTGGCAATACACCAAAACCGGGAGTACTAAATTGGTAGTGATCTCCCCCTTCAAAAAACAGTTTTTTGGGATCAAAATAGCTTAGGAAGTTTCCAATAAACTGCGGTATAAAGTAAGTAATTTTATTGTAAAACAATCTTGCCAAAAACTTATTGCCCAAAAACTTTCCTCGCAGTTCATTTATTTTATTAATAGCTCCCTGATCTATCAAAAAAACCCATTGACTTCTAGCTCTTGATTCCCAAGAGAAAAGATTTATTAATTGAGGAATAGTAAGAACAGCAAACAAAACAAGAGAGCTAATACACCAAAATTTATGTTTTTGGAAAAGAATTTTTATCTCCCTCCGCCAAATAAACAGTGCTACTAGAAACAAAAGAGGAGAAACTACTCTAGTATTGTGGTATCCATAGGCAGAAATTGCCCAAGAAAGAGTCGATAAAGTTAAAAAATATCCCTTTCGCTTTCGCAACGCATAAAAGAAAAGGGTAATTCCAAAAACAAGAAAAAACTGAGCCACAGTCGATTGAAAAACAGCTCTTGAAGGTAAAACCATCCAGGGAGAAATGGCTGCTAAAAACATGAATAATAATGAGATAATATCGGAGGTAAAAATTATCTTTCCTAAAAAATAGCTAACTATCACCGTTAAAAAACCCAAAATGGCGGAAGGAAATCTTATTCCAAACTCGTTCAAACCAAAGAGCTTTATTGAGGGAATTGTAAGATACATATTTAATACCATAGGATAATCACCATAGGCTCTAAAGTTGAAAAGTGGCCAGCTCTTTCCCCACTGATCTTTACCTGTCTTCATCAGGCTATAGGCGTTATAGCCATGACTTACTTCGTCCCAGTTCAAAGACGGTGGTGAACTATCTAAATAAACAAACCGTACCAGTGCCGCCAACAAAAAAATCAGAACAAAACCAAAAATTACTCCCAATTGGGCTCTTTTATAAAAAATTCCTACCTGTCTCATCTCTTTACTTTCTAACCAGTATTAACAAACCAGAAAAACATAAAGAAAACAAGCTTACTAAATCAGCTCCTAGTCTTAATTTTGTCTCTTTCCATCTTACTTCAACTTCATGTCTCCCTTTGTCTAGGACAAAACCAAAATTACCGTAAGGTTCCAAGGTCAGCTTAGGAAACAACTTGCCATCAACTCTTACCTCCCATCCTGGGAAATTATAAGTATGAACTTCAAAAAGAGTATTATCCTTTTGGGCTAAAACCTCCGCATAGTAATGAACAGGTGTGATTTCTTTTAGCGTCACTACTTGACCTTCTTTTGAAGTAATTTTTGATTTGGGTAAACTTTCGGGCCTCCTTTTGGTCCATTTTGGAAGAAGCAGATAATCTTCGCTGTAGTTTTTGTAAGCTTTTGAAACTCGATCGGTTTTTCCAGAAATTGATCTGTTAGCAAAAAATCTACTCAAGAAATAATCGTCACTGGGATTAAAATATTCGCTAGGACGAAAGTAGGAAAAGTTTATCAAGATTGCCCCTAATCCTAGCAACAACCAAAACGAATTCTTAAAACTAAAACCCGACCAAATAATTAGGGAGGAGGTAAAAAAAGTCGTCAACATTAGCAATCTCCAAGGAAATTGAATATAGCTTGAAAAAGGAAAAACATCCCATAGGAAAGACGAGCGAATATTCATAAAGAATAAACTTACAAATATGCTAAAAAGAAAAAATAAAATCAAACCTCTCCTCTTTCTATCATGGGTTTTGACAAAAGAAAGAAAAGAAATTGCTAGCAAAAACCAGTTTATAATTCCCACTTGAAAAGAGATATCATCACCAATCCCAGGGTTAGAAGCACCATATCTCCAAGGAGAATAGAGCAATTGTTTAATAAATGGAAAGTGATCTTTATAGTTGAATGGTGTTTGAGAGGCTAAGAGATTTCTTTCTACTGCCGCCGGAAACCACCAAAAGGAGCTTATTCCTAAACCAAGAACCAATCCAAAGGAAACCAATTTTAATTCCTTCCATAAAACCTTAAGATTACTTCCTTTCAAAAAAGAATAAACAAGAGCATAAACAAACAGAAAAGGCAGGAAAAAAATAGTTGCCAAGTTGTGACTCAGAATAAAAAAACCCACCCCTAAACCAAACAATGCCAAATCTCTCCCTCTTTTTCTCTCTATAACTCTTTCAAGCAAGAGACATAGTAGAGGAAAAAAGATAAAAGCAAATGATTCTCCTAAAGCGCCTCTTACATAAAGATCTACTGCCCGGTAGGGAGTGTAAGTATAAACTACAGCAGCTACCAGAGAAAGCAAGTAATTATTAGTGTGCTTTTTTGACCAAAAGAACATTGATAAACCAGAAAGAAAAATTGAGAACAAAAAAACTAGTTTCAGGCTTACAATAAGAGAGCGAGTGAAAACAAAGAAAACTGCCCCTAAGTAAAAAGGCAAGGGATAGTAAAAGTTAAAAAGTGGATAACCATACCCATAACTCATATCCGGAGCCCATCGAGGAGGGATTTGTCCTGACTCTAAAGCTCTTACCATTTGATATAAGTTAGCTATATGGGGCTCATCAGAAAAATGGTAAAAGCCTGGCCTTAAAAGAGGAATAGAAGCAGGAATCAAAAATACAAACAATAGAGTCAGCCAAAAAAAGACTTCCCTTTTTGTCTTTATAAAACCAACAAAGTTTCGTCCAAGGTTTAAAAAGCTCATTTCTTTAACTGTCCTTTAAACCTTTTCTTTATAATTCTGCCAATTAGAGCCAAATAAATCAAAAGGGTCAATAGACTAATTAAATCACCTATTTTTCTTGCCAGTGACCGGGTAAATTTAGCGGAAACAACATGTCTTCCTCCCTCTGTCCAGAAAGAAATCAACCCCAGCTCGCCGCGTGGATAGGTCTCAACCCTCTTTCCATCCAAAAAAACTTGCCACCCAGAAAAATAATAGATAGGTAAGCTAACCTCTTGTTTGCTTTTTGCCACAAATTCGTATCTCTGCCAATTGCTTCCTTTTTCAGCAAGAACTGTTTCCACATCTTTCCCTATCACCTCATTTGGGGCAGAATGCTTCGGAGCCCTTTTTGCTGATTTAGGTAAAAAATCATAAATACTAGCAGTTACCTGTCTTTGCCAATTCTCACCACTCAATTTTTCTTTATCAGAAATTCTTATCCAATCTTTAGGGGTAAAAAATCTTCCATATAGAAGAACTACTAGGCACAACAAGACCACTCCAATAAAAGCTTTTCTTTTTTCCAAGACTTCCAATAAAAAAGCCCCCAAAAAGGAAGATAAAAAAATCGAGATATAAATAAATCTCCATGGGAATTGTAGATAGGACAAGGGCGCCAAAGTTTTCCAGATAAAAACTGACCGTTGATGAGCCAAGAAACAGTAAAGCAAGAAAAGAACAAAAGAAATAAAAATTAACTGTAAAATATTTCTGATTTTCTTAGATACAGACAAGCTTTTATTTCTTGCCTTCCAAAAAATAAAGACAGCCGCCAAAAAACCGCCAAACGCCAGTAAGGAATGAACCGGACCAACTCCTAAAAAAACTTTGTCATCCGTCCCCGCAATCGAAGGGCCATAGCCCCATTTAAGAGAAAAAAATATCTGATAAAGGTTTAAAAAATGAGATAAGTAATTAAAATATCCTTGAACCAAGGTTTGATGATGAACTAAATCTAACTCTAGCAAGAGGGGCACAACAAAAAAAGCAGCTAATCCTAGACCTCCTAATAACGAAAAAAAAGTTGCTTTCACCAACTTCAGCCTTTTAACTTGCCAAAGCCTAAAACTTATCCAGAAAGCTAATAAAGGTAAAGCCATCAAGACAGTAAGATTATGAGAAACCAACAACAAAAAAGTAGCAAAAGAAAAGAGGATATAGTTTTTTAAATCAGACCTTCTTATAAATCGTTCAAATGAGTAGAAAAAAAGAGGTAAAGCACTCATTCCCCAAAGTTCTCCCATCGCCCCCCGAACATACAAGTCAGCCGCTCTTGCGGGAGCATACACATACAAAATAGCCCCCAAAAGAGAAGGGAAACAAGAAAAAAACAATCGAAGAAAAAGAAAGAAAAAAATACCCGAAAAAAGCAATGACGAACCGAATCCGATTTTGACTGAGGCAATCAGAGAAAAACCTAATCGGTGAAAAATTTCCATGAAATAGTAAGGAAGAGGAGCATAATACTGAAAGAGAGGATATCCATAACCATAACCTAAATCAGGAACCCAACGGCAAGGAATTTGTCTGTCAACAAAACATTTATCCATTTGGTGAAGTCTAATAACCTGCATATCGTCATAGATAGAAAAAAAACCCCCTTTAAAAAGAGCCAAAACTGATGGTAGAAGAAGCAAAACTACCAAGATAAAACATCTCTCCTTCTTTAGCTGGGCCAAAAGAATTGATTTCATTTTAGATGTTAAGTAATTATACTACTTTCCCAACTTAAAAAATTCTCCCTTAATAGATTATAATAGAGTGAAGATGATTAATAATAAGCCAAAAAAAGCAAAACTCCTTCTGTACCATCTACCTTTCATCTTCCTTCAGATATTACTCGCTTCCCTTATTAACCATCCTCCTACACCAGAGCAATTAACCCTTATTCTTCCGGTTTTAAAACTAGGAATAGGTATACCCGCTATTGTTCTTTGGTGCCTAAGATTACTCAGCTATCTTCTACTTCTTCTTTCATTGTTATATCTCTATCAAACTTCTCACAAATACTTTGACGCAAAAATTTCTCTTTTTTCCTCCCTTCTTATTCACGCCTCGCCCGCTTTCTTTTCTCTGTGGTTTCTTCATCCTTTTGTTTCCTTTGCAATCTGCTTAACTAGCTGGCTGGTCAAAAACTACTACTATCGCAAAAATACTCAGCCAATCCAGAGACAGATTTTTTATCTGGGGAGTATTTTTCTTCTTTTATTTATCATAAACACAAATTTTCACATACAAAAATCTCCTTTTTTGGATAAAATAAAACTTTCTCGGTCTCAGGAAGAAGTGATAAAGAGGTTTATGAAAGAAGATACTCTAAAAGAAAGAATAAAATTTCCGATTTTCTTTAGAAGAATTTCTTACAACAAATATTACTTTACTTATAAAGACCTTATAAAAGAAATCATTGGCTTTTTTGATTTAGAATCAATCTTTTTCCAAGAAATTCATCCCTTAAGTCAAAAATCATTTGTTTTATTTTTCTGGCCGGAGTTTTTGCTTTTTTTATTAGGGCTATACTGGCTTATCGCCCATGGTAGCACCAGTCAAAAAAAGTATATTACCCTTCTTACTATAATCGCTGGAATAAATTTTGCCACTAGATCTGGACCTCCTTACCTGAGGCTTTCTTTATTACTCTTTCCTTTAGGATTAATTGTTGCCTCTTCGATTAAGTTTATGGAAAGCGGAGCAAAAAAGATAAAAAAAGCCGCGGTAGGCTTAATTATTCTTTATTCAATTATAACTAACTACTATAGCCTTCTTCAGAATTATCAATTTTGGTTTGACAATAGAGAGATAGCTTATGATTTTATTTACCAATCTCTTCAAGAAATAAACCTTCAGAATTACAATAAAATTTACATCACTTCTTTGATAGGAGATCCTCGTTCGTATTGTCTTTACTATCTTAAGGATTGCCCCGAAGAAAAATTTTCTTTTCACTCCTTCGATTTGACCTCAAAAAATTCCCAAACTAAAGAGCTCTATGCCGGTTTTATCGGCGAATTTCTAGGAAAAAGGATAGATAACATTTTCCCACCCGCGGCTACAGAAGAGGTTAGGGGCAAATCACTTAGAATTCTTTATCAAAAAAAACTAAGAGATTCTGTTGCCTTCCAATATGGTCATCAGTTAATAATAGCTGAAAAGCAATGAGAAAAAAAACAAAACTAATCGAGTTTTTAATTCTCCTTGTAATCGCTGGAGGTTTTTGGGTACGTCTCATAGGGCTAAACATTTCTCCCTATTCTATAAATTTTGATGAAGCCGCTTTAGGTTATAACGCTTACAGTCTTATGAAAACCGGCAAAGACGAATATGGAAGAAAGTTGCCTATTTCTCTAAGATCATTCAACGATTATAAACCTGCTCTTTACAGTTATCTTTCTATTTTGCCAATCAAGATATGGGGATTAAACCAATTCTCCACTAGATTTATTTCTGCCCTTGTGGGAAGTTTAGAGATTATTATTTTTTATCTATTAGCAAAACTGTTTATCAAGGACAAAAAAATAATCCTTCTTTCTCTTATCATTTTCAGCTTCTCTCCTTGGGGAATTCATTTCTCTCGTGTTGCTTTTGAATCTAATCTTTCAGCATTCTTTTTTTTAACAGGATCTCTCCTTCTTCTGACTACTAAAACCCCCAGGGGATTTGTGTTTGTTGTCTTG
Source organism: bacterium (assembly GCA_021157735.1). Lineage (GTDB taxonomy): Bacteria > Patescibacteriota > Microgenomatia > UBA12405 > BS750m-G30 > JAGGVZ01. The sequence continues at coordinate 9,743 of JAGGVZ010000018.1, forward strand.
CCCTTTGTTCTTTCTCTATATAGCTACCACTCAGCGAGACTAGCTGCTCCAGTTTTACTATTATGTTGGATTTTGGATCCGCTTGGTTGGCTACTTAAAGCCAAAAGAAAAAAGGTGCCTATCTTTCAAAAAACTATCCCCTTTTTACTTCTGGTTCTTTTTTCCCTTCCACTAGTCCTAAGTAAAGACAAAACTCTCATTCTCACAAGATTGCGCCAAACCAATCTTTATTATCGTCTTTATCCTTTTGTTCCAAGAGAACTTATTACTAAATCCAATCCTTGGCTCAATCTTCAAGCTCATCCAGCTTACTATCTAGGTGGTATTTTAACAGGACACATCGCTAGTTACTTTTCTCCTAAAAATTTATCGTTGTCTCTTTACCATTGGGTAAGAAACTCTCCTCAGGCAATTCCCGAGTTTTCAATGCTAGGATGGGAAGAGACAGTTTTCTTTGTGATAGGACTAGTCGTTCTTCTTAAGAAATTATCGAAAAGTTATAAATACCGGCACCTTGTTTACTGGATAATCGCGGGGTCGCTTCCTGCAGCTTTAACCTGGACCTGGTTTCACCCTCTTCGTTCTCTAAACATATTTCCAGCAATAATGATTATCTCCCTTCTTGGAATCCAGAAGACATTTAAAAGCTTAACTAAACATCTTTCTCCAAAGTTGACTCGTTTAAGCTACCTTTCAATTGTCTTTTTGCTTCTCGTTTCCCGGGTTTTTATTATCAATAATGAATTGGTTTACAGTTCGTGGGAAACGCATGGTCAATATCAGCCAGGTGGCTTCAAAGATGGAGTACCTATTCTTTCAAAACTTCTTCAAGAAAACTACCAAAGGGTAATTGTTGACACTCCTCATGCCCAAAGCTATATCTTTTTTCTTTTTTATCAAGCTTTCCCTCCAGAAATCATTCAAAAATATGCTAATCAAAGACCCAAACCCGGAATAGAAGGCAACCTCAATTTTAATTTTGAAAAATATATTTTTAGAAAATTTGACTGGCCCAAAGATAAAAATCTTAGACAAACAATATTTTGGACCTCAAGTTTGATAAAACCCGAAGAAATACTCAGAGAAAAAAATACTGCTATAATCAAAATAAAGAATGTTATTGGAAACACAGCGGTTAATATAATTACAAAAAAATAAAAGATGAAAAAAATACTAATTCTTGCGTTCCTCCTCTATCTTTTAATAGCCCCTTTTACTTTTCATCCCGATACCAAGCTTGTCCTTTTTTATCCTTCAATAGTTAAAACAACCACACTAAATATTTACCAGTACCTAGAGAACCATCCCAACAACTGGCCTCCATTCCACTACCCTCCTCTCAACTTTGTCTTTCTTAAAATTCACTTTTTCCTCTCAAGTCTTTTAGGAGGGAAAGAATTTATTAGCTGGCTTTCAACAGGAGCGGATATAGCCCCTACTCATCCCCAAATATTCCGTTTTAACTTGGCCGCTAAATACCCCTTTTTAATTCTCACTCTTGCCGCCTCCTGGCTAATTTATTTAATCGCTAAAAAATATGTCGACAAAACGAGAGCAAAGCTGGCAGCTATAATCTGGCTTTTTAATCCCATTACCCTCTACTCCGTTGTTGCAATGGGGCAAAACGATATTGTGGCTATTTTCTTTTTTCTTCTCGGTCTACTTTTCTATAAAAAAAGAGCTAAGTTATCTTTTTTCTTTTTTGGAATTGCCGGTAGTATTAAAACTTTTCCTCTTATCTGGGCTCTAGTTGCAGCCAATTCTTACCCAACTCCTAGAATAAAGGAAAAAATAAAGTTGTTCCTCATTTCCCTAACTACTTATTTAATCACCATTATACCTTTTGTCGGTTCTATTTATTTCAGGAATAACGTTCTCTTTTCCGGATTATCAATGAGAATGTTTGTCTCATCTATTAACCTTGGATTTGAAGAGTCAATCCTCCTTGCACCCGCTCTAATAACCCTTCTTCTCTTTCTAAAATCTGAGAAAGAAGACAGTATGATATCTCTGAATAAAAAACTTCTTGCTGTTAATCTTCTCATCCTTGGGTTTTCCCATTTTCATCCTCAATGGAGCTTGTGGACAGTACCATTCTTTTCTCTCCTAATTCCTACGATTAAAGAAAGCAAAAAATATACTAACTTATTCTTTGTCTTCACCGTTGCTGTCTTCCTTCTCATTGTAGTCTATAAGGATATATTCCTACAAATAGGCATCTTCTCTCCCCTAAACCCAAGTCTGCTCAATTTGCCTCCAATTTACCAACTGCTTTCTGACAAATTGCTCCTCGATGTAAACCTAATAAGAAATCTTTCTCATTCCTTAATTACGGGTATATCTCTATATTCACTCTTGCTGCTCACCCAAAAGGACCAGATTGGAGCCAAAACTTTCAACATAGATGAACGAGTAAAAATCTTTTCCAAAAGAAAACTGAAAGTAATTTCCACATCACTATTTTTGCTTTTACTTTTCCCAATCAGCCAATTTCTTCCTGTTATTAAAAAAGAAACAGCTATTACAAATACAGAAAAAATAAAATATTTACCTCTAAAAGAGGCAGAAGAACTTCTGTATGAACAAGAAGTTTCTAGCAGTAATTTTTACCGAGTAGATGTTCTTTTGAAAAATCCAGGCTTAAAAAGCAAAGATAAATTTGAAATAACCATATTCAAGATTGACTCCCAGAATCAAGCTTCTCTTGTGGCCCTAAAACAAGTCTCAGCTTTCAATATTGGCGATCCTGGTTATATAAGAATAGACTTACCTCCTCATCAAGTTCAAAAAGGAAAAAAGATTATGGTGACAATAAAACCAACTAAAATTAAAGACGGAAAGCTCAAGTTAGCAGTCATTGAAAAAGGCGACCAAAAAATACCAGTAATCAACTTATTCTACAAACCAGACTTCTCAATAAAATCCTCTGTAGAAAAGGGCATATCTGCTCTGATTAAAAATTTCAGAAATCAACCTGAAGTGTTTTTATTACCTTTAGTTTTAGCTACTTTTTAGTTATGTTCAAAAAGACCTTTGCTTTTAAAAATTGGCAACAGATAGGTATACTTTGTTCTATCCTTTTAGCTGCCTTTCTCCGAATATATGCTCTGGATAAAAATCCTCCAGAACTATTTGGCGACGAATTGGATGCCGGCTACCAAGCCTATTCCCTGATGACTACCGGCCGTGATTATAGAGGCCATTTTCTGCCTGTTTATTTACAATGCTTTTACGAATGGCGCGCACCTTTACTGATGTACAGCATGATTCCATTTATAAAAATTTTTGGTCTTAATGAGTGGGGGCTAAGGCTAACTAGTGCCTTTTGGGGGATTATAAGCATTATTGCCTTTTCTTATCTCCTTTTATTACTTAAAACAAAGAAATCTATTATTCTCATTACCTGCTTTCTTCTAGCTATACTTCCCTGGCATATTCAATATAGTAGAGCTGCTTTTGAAATCACTCTGGCCAGTAGTTTAGTTATCTTGGGAATTGCTTTTTTCTTTAAATCGTTTAATAACGATAAAAAAGCAATTATTATTTTATCTGGGTTATTCCTGGGTCTTTCCTTCTATGCTTACAACACAACCAATGTCATTTCACCTCTTTTCCTTATTAGCTCGGCAACAGCCCTCTTTTTAACAAAACAAAAACCTTTTAAAAAAATCATTAAACACACGCTCCTGGTTGGACTTATAACGATAGTAGTAGCCCTACCTTTAATACCAAAATTCACCTGGGGCCCTGCTTCTGCCAGATTTAAAGCCTTTTCAGTTGTAGGTCATTCCTCAATCGTGGACAAAATCACTTATTACCGGTCCCAAAGCGACAAACCTTTTTTAGCAAAAATTTTTTATAATCGACCACTTCTTTGGACTCAGACTATTATTCAGAATTATCTTGGGTCATTCTCTTCAGAAACTCTTTTTGGTCAAGGGGACGTCACCTTTCGCCACTCTCTCCATGAAATAGGTAACCTGTACTTATTCCAGTTACCTTTTATTTTGCTGGGGATATTTTTTATTATTAAAAAAACTAAAAAATCCACAGCAGAAATACTATTTTTATTTTGGCTCCTTTTCTCTCCCTTACCCGCCAGCCTGACAATCGACGGTAAAAATCATGCCACAAGGTTGTTTTTTCTCATCTTCCCCCTTACCTATCTTTCAGCACTAGGGATACACCAATTCTTCTCTTCTATTAAAAACAAAAAAATAGCTTTCTTTATTATGGTTGCGCTTCTAGGTTGGATTACCTTCTCATTTGCCCGTTATCAATATTTCTATTGGGTTCACTATCCAAAACAATCCTGGCGTTGGTGGCATTATGGATATAAAGAATTAATTTCGGAAGTCAAAGAAAGGGAGTCAAATTACTCCCAAGTCCTAATTGAATCAACTTATGAGCCGGCTTTAATTAGATATCTCTTTTGGAGCAAATATGATCCCCGAAAAGTCTTCCGCCTCGACATTACTCGCAATTATTCTATATTAGGATTCAACGGATTTTGTCTCTCCGACAAAAAAATTTGTTTCGTCAACTACGAAGGAATGGTCGAACCAGAAAAGCTTCAAAAGGACACTCTTTACGTTCTATCCCAAGAAAAAAATATACCTGGCGACTGGAGTTGGGAAAAATCTCCCCCATCGGACATAAGAGTTATCAAAACAATCAAATCTCCCCAAAACCAACCTCTCTTCTACTTAATAGAAAAAGTGTGAGGAAAAATTAAGGAATTATGAGATTCTTCTAAAGAGCTTCTCGTATTTTTGCCCCAGCCAAATTATGGAATTAATCAAATAATACCGCCACCAACCATAATAAATTTTACTGCTGGCAATTAACCATTGATTTGGCTTCTGCTTTAGTTTTTTTCCACTGGCTCCATGGAGATGAATTATTTCTGCTTGGGGGAAATAATAAACTTTTAACCCTGCCCGCCAGACACGACGACAGTAGTCAATGTCTTCAAAGTAAAAAAAGTATCTTTCGTCCAGCAGGCCAACTTTTTTTCTTGCTTGCGGGGTGATTAAAAAAGCTGCTCCCACTACCGCATCTACCTCAACTGGCTGTTTACCTTTTGGTGCCCATTTTGTAAAACTTCCTTTTTTCCCCAGCCAAAACTCTTTTATTGCTCCCAAAACAGAAGGGAAATTAAAACAGGAAGGTTGAATACTCCCATCAGCATTTAGCAGTCTTGGTCCCACTACCCCAGCGTCATGATGGGCTTCGGCAAACTCTACCATCTTCTCAAGAGAGCCTTTTTTAACAATGGTGTCAGAGTTAAGGAGAAGGAGGTATTTGCCTTGGGCAATTGATATTCCCTGGTTGTTGGCTTTAGAGAAGCCTAGGTTTTGGTGG
>JAGGVZ010000048.1 GCA_021157735.1 bacterium
GAAAAATCAATCGCTTTCGCGGGATAACGAGCTTTGGTTTGCTGATGCGGTTAATACTTTAGCCAGAGAAGATATAGCTATTGCCGAGCCAATTAAAGAAGGAGAGTGGCTAACCACTGGTGACCCCTTGCGCTGGCTAAAGGCGAATCTGAAAGTCTTCTGGCAAGAGACAGAGAAAAAGACAAAAGAAGAGTTTAGGGAGTGGATGAAGAAGAATCTGGGGGAGAAGAAGTAGAAGAGCGTAGGTTGACGATATATCGGTCGTGGCCGCCGAAAGAGGGATGAGTTTCTAAAGGAAGAGAGAGAAAGGTGTTATTTTCAATAGCATCAGAAAGAGTTTTTATAGTCTTTTCAAGATCGCAGAGCGATTTTTTAGTTGTTTCTTGGATAAGAGAAGAGGAAATAACTGATTTTTGTACTGCTTGATATAACTCATAAAGGCTGGTTTCTTCTGGTGATTCATTATTTTCAAAGTATCCTTTTAAAGACTTTTTTTATCTTTTCTGCGGCTTGGAGGAAACCGTTCTGTATTTGTTCTGCTAAAGTTTCCCCTTCGAAGTCTACTGGCATTTCTCTTATTTTGCCAACAGCCTCTCTTATTTTATCGTAAAAATTTTGCCCCGTTGAACTACCTGAGAGTACTAATTCCAGAAGAGGCGTGGCGACATTCCCTAGATAATGGGTAAGACTTCCTTTGACTATGTCTGCTAAAATTCTCTTTTCTAATTCTTTTTCTTCTGAGATGTCTTCTGCTGAAGAATATTGGTTTTTAAAAGCATTAAACTCTTCAAGAAAATCCTGAAGCGTTTTTATCGATTTACTTTCGAGATGCTTTAAGAAAAGTTGGAAAAGGTCCTGAGATTACTTTCCTTACTTTCCATATGTTAAAATTCTACTATGAAAATAATTCAGGAGCAACTGAAGAACGGTTTGAATGTGTTTTTAGTTCCGCGGCGGGAAGCTACTTCAGTAGCCGTAGAACTAAAAGTAAAGGCGGGGTCTCTTAACGAAGAAGAGGGGAAAGAGGGGCTGGCTCATTTCTTAGAGCATATGGCTTTTAAGGGAACGGAGAAATGGCCCTCGGCTTTAAAGCTGGCTACCGCCTTGGATAATATCGGCGCGGTCTACAATGCCTATACTGATAAAGAAAAAACTGCCTATTGGATTAAAACTGCTCCAGAATATTGGGACTTTTCCTTGGAGGTTCTTTCCCAGATGCTCAACCACGCCCTTTTGAAGGAGGAAGAAGTCAATAAAGAAAGAGGGGTAATTATTGAAGAGCTTAATATGTATGAAGACCTCCCTATGGATAAAGTGGAGGATTTGTTTGAAGAACAGCTATTGGGAAAAAATCCTTTGGGGAGGGCGATTATTGGCAAAAAAGAGACGATTTTGGCGCTTAAGAGAAGAGATTTTCTTGATTTTAAAAAGCGGTGGTATTGCGGAGAGAGAATGAGTTTGGCGGTGGTGGGAAAGATAGAAAATCCCCGGGAGGTTTTCCAGGAGATAAAGGCTCTTTTTGCCCAGGTAAGAAGGGGAGAAGAGAAAAATCCGCCGGTAACGCCTCGCCCGCAGAACAAAGAAATCCACTGGCAGGTTAAAAAGACCCAACAAACTCATTTTGAAATTGGATTTTTAACCGTTCCTTACGCTGACAAGAAACGACCGGTTGCCTCGATACTGGGAACGATTATGGGGGGAGGGATGAGTTCGCGCCTTTGGCGAGAGATAAGAGAAAAACGAGGCTGGGCTTATTATGTCTATTCTTTTCAGAGAAGTTATTCAGAAGGTGGGTTTATTGCCGTTAAAGCGGGAGTTAAAAAGGATAGAGCCCAGGAGGCAATTGATTTGGTGAAAAAAGAGTTTTTGGCAATAAAGGAGAATTTGGATAAGGAGGAAGTTGCCCGAGCCAAGCGGTTAAGACGGGGTCGGTTTTTAATCAAAATGGAAGATCCAGTTAATTTGGCTAGTCTTTTGAATGACAATTGGTTGTTTTTGGGGAAAACAAAAGGGATTGACCAAGTTTTGGAGGAGATTGATGCTGTTTCTTTCTCCCAAATTAGAAGGTTCGCCGAGGAGTTTGTTTCTCCTTCATTTTTCCGAGGAGCGGTCATTGGACCCAAAGATTGATTCTTTTGCTGAAGGGGGGAGATGAACTCGAGCATATAGAAGGAGGGAGGAGTTTTTTCCGTTTTGGTTTTTAATTTCGGCAAGATAGTCTATTAGCTCTTCTTGAGTTTGGGAAGATAATCTCTCAAATTGGTTGATTAGAGATTCAATAGGAGGGGAGAAACGGTTTTTCTTTGTTTGTCGACAATGAACAGACGGATGTCTTTCAACCACGATGGGTATTCTACCATATTTAGGGGTTGAAGAAGGGGAGTTTTGTGTTAGAATCAGCTATGGAAGAAAAAAGTGAGTTTACTGAGCGGAGCGTAGTCATCATCAAACCAGATGGGGTGAAGAGACGGCTGATAGGGGAGATAATTTCTCGTTTTGAAAAAGTGGGCTTAAAACTAATTGCCTGCAAGATGGTGGTTGTTCCCGAGGAGCTGGCTTTTAAGCATTACGGTTATGATGAGGAGTGGTTTGAGAACGTGGGAAAAAAGGTTTTGGCTTTTTATCAAGAGCATGGTAAAGACCCTAAAGAAGAATTGGGAACAATGGAACCCAAGGAGATTGGCAAAATGGTCCAGAAGTGGAATGTGGATTATCTTACCGAAGGGCCAGTGTTGGCAATGGTTTGGGAGGGTCCTCATGCGGTGGAAATCATTCGAAAAATTGTTGGTCCCACTTATCCCAATCAGGCTCCGCCGGGAACAATTCGGGGCGATTTTGGCTTTGAGTCTCCCTTGATTTCTAATGCCAACAAGCAGTCTGTTCATAATCTAATTCATGCTTCTGGCACTCCTCAAGAAGCGAAACTGGAGATTCAGTTGTGGTTTAAAGAAAAAGAGATTTTGGATTATTAAGGAGGGGAAAATGGATTTTAAAAAAGAGGGAAATTACTATGTGGTGAGCATTAAAAGAAATGAGGAAATAATTTCCTCATTGAAAGAGTTTTTTGCTCAGGAAAAAATCGCCAACGCCTTTTTTCAGGGAATTGGGGCGGTAAAAGAGGTTGAATTGGCTCATTATTCTGTAGCTGATAAAAAATATTCTTCTTTTGTCCTTAAAGAACCTTTGGAGATGGTTTCTTTGTTGGGCAATGTTTTTGTTGATGGAGAGAAGGGAGAATTGATTGTCCATGCTCATGCTAGTTTTGGCCGGCCCAATGGAGAGCTTTTAGGAGGTCACCTGGTGAGGGGGATAATTTCTGCTGCTTGCGAAATCATTGTTTTGCCTCTTTTTTCTCAATTTAAAAAATATTTTGACGAAGAAACGGGATTGAAGTTGGTAAGAATAGAATAATTTGGGTTTTGCTTTGGGCCCTGTTTAATTGCTGATAACAAGAAATTTTACTCAAAATACGATATAATTTTTGGTATTATGTCTGAGGCGACAGGCGAAACCACTCAAGAGATTTTTGGTCAAAGGACATATCAGCCCGAAATTGGGTTGCCAAAAGAAAAAGGCTTTTTTCTTAATCTTCTCGCTGGCAGACAAAAACCGATTACTACAATTGAAGTAATTGAACAGGAGGGCAAAAAATATTGTCGTTTGCCGCCAACTGATCGGGTTTTGGTTTGGGATGATGAGAAAGGCAAATTAGAAGAAAAGAGTAGCTCTGAAATTAAAGAAGAAGATTGGCCGGTTTTACCCATCTCTTTGGCCCAGTTGTTCAATAGTATTCAATTTAGTCAAGCTACTCCAGAGGCTTTTAAACAGGCTTTGGAGAAGTTTCCAAATGAAGCCTCTGTTATTAAAGATGAATCAGGAAAAATTCTAGCAGTGATTCTTTCCGCTTATCCAGCTAAATTAGCCAAACCCTTAGATCATAAAGGTAGTAAGTGGAAGGTAATTGATTTACTGGAGAAGAAAAAGATAGAGTCCAAGCTAGTTCTTATCTCTCAAGATTTTAATCCAGCCCAATTATCTGATTTGGTAAGTGGATTAGAAAAGGAGTTGGGTTTAAAAGAAAATCAACCATCTTTGAGAAAGACTTTTTATCGGCGCTTTTGTATTGCTTCTCAATTAATGAAAAAATACTACGAAATTTTAAGGAAGATTCAAGAGTCAGGTAAATCAGCTTTCGACCCAGGATATTTTCCAGGCCGAGAGGAGGTAAATCAAGCGGTGTCGATGCTTCAGCATTTTCAAGAAACTAGTCAACGATTGGCCGCCCAAATCGAGCCTTTACTTTCCCAGTCAGAGAGAGAAGAAGTGAATTATGACTTGAGTTCGAAAGAATTAGAAAAAGAGATCGCTTTTCAGGAAAAAGATTTTGCTAACCGTCTTTTCCGCTTGGGAGTAAAAAAAGAAAAAATTAAAGAAATTTTTTCTGACCAGGATTTTGGCAATCAGTTTTTTGTTACCAGAAGGGTTAAGCCTGACAAGAGTCAAAGAATCTGGTTTCGTTACGGTCACTGGATTGTAACGAATGTTAATCAATATCTTCGCCGGGCAGAACTAAGGTTGAATCGGGAAACACCTGAGATGAGGCTTCTTGAAATTTTAGCTAAGAAAGCAGGACAATTATTACTTGAGAAATTAGATTTGCCTAAAGGAGCAAAAGGAATAAAGAAAATTTTTGAAGGAATAATTTTTGGTTGGCAGAAGATGCCTGCCTCAGTCAAAGAATGGCTCAAGCAGCAGAACTTTGAGGAGAAATTAAAAGAAGGAAGAAACAATTTGCAGAGAATTTTAGATAAAGAGGAGAAGATGCTTCCGGAAGAGAAAAAGAAAGAATTGGCTCGAGCTCGGAAATCTTGGGAAAAATTTATTGTTAATTATTTTGAACTAGAGCAAAGAGACCTCTCTCGTTATCCTCAATACCCAATTGTTGATGGAGAAAAGCTAAAAACTCTTTTCCAAAAATGGCGTGAAAATCAGACAGAATCTAAAGATAATCAATTATTAGATTTGCTTTTTCAAGAACAATGGGCTAGATATAAATTGGCTCAAGTAGAACAAGAGGTTATTGAAAGAATTTTGGATTTTCAGAGGTATCCAAGACAAGGCGGTAAAGGTTATTTGAATTTTCATTGGGTGGACCCAGCTTGGAAAACAGATTATCTGGCTTCATTAGAAGGCGCTCCCGGTAGGATTATTGTTGATCAAGAAATTAGTTGTGTTGGCCGAACAGGTTTGGTTTTAGCGATGATGGAAGAGTTAGGACTTAATCCCATTGGAGCATCAACTTATAATCATAGCTTTTTGGTTTTTGAGGACTCTTTCGGTATTGCTCGGGTAATTGAGCCATCAGGAGAAAAGAAGGGTAGTCATTATTTGGAAGCTGATATGCTTTTTGGCCTTTCCCGGGTATTGGCAGGAAAAGATGTTATCCGAAGAGAGATAAGAGATCCAAACAGTTCAAAGGTTACACGAGCTAGTTTAATGCGGTCTGCCAGAACTAGGTGGCTTTTGTCGGTAAATGGAAATTATTTAGAAAATTTTTTAGGAGAACCACTGAAAGAAAGATATTGGTTAAGTAAGCTGCTTACCAAGATTAATCCTTTAGACGAGAAATTTTGGAATAAAAGAGGAAGTATTGCATGGGAATTGAAGAACTATGCTGATTGGCTGTTTAGTTGTTTGATGGCATTTAGAGTTAATAATATATATTTTTCTCCTCTTGTAAATATAAGAGAGAAGATAATAATAGAAGAATCAATCTTTGAGAAAAATTGGAAGGAAATAGTTTCCGGTTTATCTCCTCAAGAGCAAGTTATTTTGATAGATAATTTGGACTATTTAATTAAAAGTCTTGGTTTGTCTGAACTTCGAGAGAAGATTCAAACTGAAATAGAAATATTCGCTCCTGTACTCATGTGGGAGAATCGTGATTTTGACAAGTTGGTTGAACCACTTAGAAAGCTGAGAGAAGAAATAGTTACCGACACCAAGCGTTAATTATCAAGTTTGTTTAACTTAGTGGTTAGTGAGTAAAAAGCATCAGCCCTAATTATTAATTGCCAATGGTGACTTTGTGCTTGTAGTTTGGTTGATGTGTTCATTTAAGCGCTGTCAAACAGTTGGATAGACACCGCTTTTGAAGTTATTGGTTGTAGAAGTTTTCGCTCTCCGGGGATTTACTTTGTGCTCCCGGAGGGACTCTCACCGCGGTATGACCCCACACTCAGAACCCTTTCTTATCAGCTCAAAAATCTTTTCCCAGGGAAAACACCTTCACCAACCTTGGATTGTTGGGGGTTCTCGCCCTCCGAAGTGCTCGCTTCGCTGTGCTCCCGGAGGGACTCTCACCGCGGTATGGTCCCACACTCAGAACCCTTTCTTATCAGCTCAAAAATCTTTTCCCAGGGAAAACACCTTCACCAACCTTGGATTGTTGGGGGTTCTCGCCCTCCGAAGTGCTCGCTTCGCTGTGCTCC
>JAGGVZ010000001.1 GCA_021157735.1 bacterium
GGGGTCACCAGTGGTTAGCCACTCTCCTTCTTTAATTGGCTCGGCAATAGCTATATCTTCTCTGGCTAAAGTATTAACCGCATCAGCAAACCAAAGCTCGTTATCCCGCGAAAGCGATTGATTTTTCAACACCGCAAATATCTTGGGAGAAACAACAAAGCGGCCAAATTGGGCTACATTAGAAGGAGCTTTGTCGGGAGGAAGTTTTTCCAAAACCTCAGCAGCACGATGCGGATAACGGCTGTCTTTTTGATAGCGAATGCTAGCGTAACGGTTAATCTCCTCCCAAGGCACCCGCTGAACCCCCAAAACAATCCCCGGCTGATATTTCTGGTAAATTTCTATCAAGCGCCGCAAATAATTTCCCGGCTTTTTCTCCAAAACCAAATCATCCCCAAACATATACACAAAAGGCTGGTTGTTGATAAAAGCTCGGGCTGCTAATACCGGAGAAGCATTACCATAAGGCAAATGACGCGGTTGGGGAAGGAAACGAAAAACGCGAACCTTTTTCCAAATGACCCTTAAACTATCCAAAAAGCTTTCCTTTCCTGTTTTCCGCAAATACTCCTCCAACTCTTTATCCGGAGAAAAGTACTTTTTGAGGTGATTGTCGCCATGACGATGAACAATGCAAATTTCTTCAATCCCCGCTCCTATCAATTCCTCCACCAAATACTGAATATTAGGTTTGGAAAGAATGGGAACCAATTCCTTAGGGTATGCCTTAACAGTCGGCAAAAATCGTGTTCCCCTTCCTGCTGCCGCAATAACTGCTTTTTTGATTTTCATTCAATTATTATAAAGTTAACGCCAAGCCGTTTCGCTTCCTGTTGCTTTGCCTCCACAAAGACCTGCCATCTAAGTCCCTCTGCGAGCGCGATTAACCTACCCATCTCTCCTATCTCTTCAGGAGAAGATATGGGAGCGACTATCTTTTTAGCCTCCTCTGCCGCCCAATCTATGTCTAGCCTCTTATCCTTTTTCCAGCGCTCAATATAACTCTCCACAAAATTTTTCCCTACTTCCCCCGCGTTTTTAAAAAGCTCCTCCGCTTTTTCTTTTGCCTGCTCATTCACCTGAGCTGATGAAGCTTCTTCTCGGAATCTCACACTTTTCCTTAATAAAATTTCCTCAGGATCTCCTTTTTGAGACGCCACCCCCAGCCAAAAAAGAGTAAGAGAAAAAAGCATTCTTTCCCAAAGATGCCTTGTCTGTCCTAACAAAAGCTGCTTTAATGTTTCATCATTGTTATCTAGGGACTCAATCCCTTGCTCCTTCAGCTCTTCAATTCTTTTTCTTGCATTTTGAAAAACTGTACAAAGAAAAACTTCAAAAGGAAAGAGAATTCTATACTCATTTATTTTATCATCTCGTATAAACCTAAGACGACCGCTTTTATAAAAGCTTTCGTATAACCGCAACAAAAGAAATGCTAATGGTCCCGAGTAAGGCACCCTTTCCGCAAATTCCTGTTCTCTCCTGTTTGTGGCTTTTTTATACCTTTCTCTTAACCCTAAAGCTCTCCATGGATCACAAAAATGAGGGTTTCCCTTTTTCTCATACAACGCTAGATAAAGATAAGGTATTCCTTCTCTTTTTACTTCGTCGTAAAGAAATCTCGGTGAAAGCAATACCCGACCCCACCCTTGTTTCTTAAAATCTCCGAGATAAAGTTCTTTCCTTTCAAAAAGATCATTTCTCTCAAACCAATAAAGAAAGTCTATCATAAAAGACAAAGATCCAAGTTTAAGATCGACAGGAGCCTCCGGACTTAGCACAGATGAAGAGTAGTAGAGACAACTTAGCCAGAAATAAGAAGAATAGCTCTCTTGGGAAGGAAAAAAAAGAGGCTCTTTTTCTTTACCACTATAAAAACTCCAAAGAAAGTCATAAACTTCTTTATTGCCGGGAATTTCCAAGAGCTTTTCTTTCTCCTCCGAAGTAAAAGGTTCCTCATCCAACGAAAAATAATCTTTTCTCTCTTCTTTTCCTCTTCCTATTAGTCTTTTTATTCTCTCAACAACCATTTTTAGTTAAGCCGCCTTAATTGTTCTTCCCTTACAAGGATTTCCCCAACCTGATCTAATCTTTTCTTTCTTCCTGTTATGTGTCCTTATCCCTACTACCTTTTGCCAAAATTGCCAAAAAGAATCTTCCAATACTACCGAATCAGAAACTTGGGCAAGCAGACTCTTCCAAAAAGAATTCACACTTTTCTTCATTTCCTCATTCACAAATTCTTCTCCTCTTTCCGCTCTTTGAAGTCCTAAAGATATCTGATTCCAAACTTGTTCTACCGCGTTTTTAATTGGCTCAGAATGCGTTCTTGCCTTCCAATTCTTAAATCTCGTCTGCCCCATATCATAACCAAATAAAACACTAAGTCCTGCCCATCCTATTATCCCATTAGCCATCCCCAGCAAAGAAGCACCAGGGAAAGTTCCAAAAGCACTATTCCGAATAAGTTCCTCTCTTTCACTCCACGTTTTCTCCTGAGGATTCCCAGGGAAAGGATAAAAAACATCAAAAAGTTCCCGCATTAAAGACAGGGCATTCTTTACCCTTACCCTTAGTTTCTCATCTCCCAAAACTATTCCTTGCTCGGTGTTATGTCCTGCGAAAAGGAGAGGAAACAATAGAGGATATTCTTGGGCAAGTTTTGTTCGTAGTGGTTCAGAACAAGAATCTCTTTCTGCTCCCATTTAAGTTTAAGATTGAAGGATTATATCATAACTATTTTTTCTCCTGCAACTGGATTTTCACGGTGTAAAAACCAGTTATTCAAAAGAAGAAAAAAGGAAAAAATGTGGTAAAATAGGGAAAATTATGGGAAGTAAGGAAAAAATTACCCCAGAGCACTTTTCTCGAGAAAGTTCAAGTTTAGAGCAAGAAATAAAGAAAATTTATAAAAACCTTCCTCAGGCCTTAAAAGAGATAAACAAAAAAGAATCTCTTCTTCCACTTTTACTGGAACTCCTTCACTCCCTTCACTCAAGATATCCTCTCACCTTTTCTCCAGAAGAATTAATCGAAAAATTTTCTTCTCTTTCAAAAGGAACTTTAAAAAGCCAAGCTGAAGAACTAAACATAAGTTACAGCTCCTTTAGAAAAATAAGATGGAAAATAGCAACTGCTTTTTATGTAGCAAGGATACTATCCCAAGAAGGAACAATACCCGACATTGGAAAAGAAGAAAAGATAGACAAGACAGCAAAAGATACTTTGCAAAGACTCAAGGAAAGAAAAAAGACATTAAAAAGAAGTCTTCAAGAAAGACTTGAAACAATAAAACCCCTTTTGCAAGAAAAGGCACCTCATTGGTTGGCTCTTTTGGAACATTATATCAACGATGGTTTAACTATAAAAAGGTTGTTAGAAAATCTCTCCTACCAACCACCAGTAAAGCTGTATCTGTTAAATGAAAGAGTAAGGGCCTTCCTTGAAAACAGAAAGTCAACAAGTGGGGTTGCTCGCTTGGCCGCGCGACTTAGTTTTTTGAATTTAGAGAGAACCCAGCAAAATCTACGGGGCAGAAAAATCTCCCCGGATTTTATCCCTTTTTGGCTCGGAGAAGTTGCTTCATATCTTACGGAAACAAAAGGGAAGCAAGGCGAAGCTTTCCAAAAAGCCAGCAACAACTTTCTCTCCTTTTTAAAACTTATATGGGCTTCTGTCTTAAAAGAAGAAAAGATCTCTTATATACCCAAACACCTCTCTTCTCCCGAGAATTTCCAGCAAATTTCTGACGAGCAATTAAAAGAACTATTGGAATTGGGTAGTGCTCCTTATATGAAAGTGGTTAAAAAAATTATTAAAATTTTTACTTCCCCTAACCCAGAAACATGGTCAAAGCCAATAGAAACTATTGCCGAAGAGATATTTGCCCCAAAAATTTTAGGTTCACCCTCCTCAAAAGAAAAATATATTAAGGCCATCAAGCCCTTTATTAGAAGAGGCTTAGCAGTAATCATCGCTATTTTAAACTTCCCCGAAGAAGTATCTAATCTCACCAAATCCCCACCCGAGCTAATTTTTGAAAATTCTTTTTATTACAAAACAAGTCGAGAGGTAAGCAAGATGCTCTCCTCTAAAGAACAAACCTCACCAAACCAACCTGTTTTTTAAACTTCATAAATGCGGTATAATTAGTTTTATGAAAAACACAAAGAAAGGAAAACAAAAAGGATTCTCTCTGGAGGGAGGAGATTTTGTCAGCAACGAGA
>JAGGVZ010000007.1 GCA_021157735.1 bacterium
TGTTGGCTGGTTTTTTGGTCTTTGCGGCGATTTTTTCTCTTAAGTTTTCCCCTTGGCTTAATGGTTTATTGGTGGCTTTGGTTAGTTTTTTCCTTTTCTATCATCTTTTCTGGTCCGTGAGTATTGCCGAAGAAAAGGCAGAATTTCTTTCCTTTGCCTTAACCGCCGCCTTTTTGGTGGGAGAGATGGCTTTGGTTATCTCTTTTTGGCCCCTGACTACTTCTCTTGCTTCTTTGTATTTGGTTAGTTGGGTTTATGTTTTGGGGAGTATCTTCCAATACCAGCTCCGGCAGCGACTTTTTACCAAAACTTTAAAAGAATTTATTTTAATTGGAGCAGTTGCTTTTTTGGCTTTGCTTTCTTATTCAGGATAAAAAATTTCTTCTTTAAAAAATTTTTGGGAGACAAGTAAAGTAGGGAAGAGGGGAGAGGGTAGTATCCTATAGTAATGAAGGGAAAACCTATAGTATTTTGTCCTTTTCACGAATATTATAGGGTGTTTTTCACGGAAAGGAAGCTATTAGCAAACCGAGAACAAGAGTGCTAATTACCCCCCTCTGAGTTAATTTTTCCTAAAGATAGGAAAAAAAGCCTATGATGTCTTTTGATATAGTTTGATAATCTTTCTTCCCCCGCTTATCCTTCCCTGTTGCCAGCTTTTGTGGAAAACTTTACCTTCTCTTGGGAAAAACGAGAGGGGGGAAGAGAGGAGGTAAAGGCTTGACTTAAAAATATTTTTTTCCTTTTTTAGGGAGAAATCTGTTTTCTTTTAAAAGTTTCTTTTAAAATTGGTTCCTTTCCCTCTTTTGTTTTGGGCTTAAATTACTATGTCGCACAATAACTCTTTTGCGACCCACAAGTTGGAAAATGGGGAAAACTCCCTTTGGCCATTTTGCCAATTAGTTTTTAATTTTTTAATCTTTCTCTTTTATATTTTCTTTATGTTTTTAATTTTTAAATTCTTTCAAGTATTCTTTTTCTTAGCCGATTGGTAATTAATTGAAATAAATAAGATTTTTCCATTAATTTTCTTCCCTTTTTTCTCCCGGAAAGTTTTCTCAGAAGGGCTCAGAAAACCGACCTCACCAGAGCCTTTCTAAGCGATTTTTTAAGAGGACCCAGTATCTTACATCATCAATTTCAAGTTAATTTTTCCCCTACAAATAGGTCTTTGTTTTTTTGTTGCTTGTTTTTATTTTCTCTTTTTCCTTTTTAAAAATTTTTTGCTTTTTGATTTTGCTTTTCGGATTTTTGGTTTTGGATTAATAGAAAAAAGAACATATCAGTTAAAGAGGAAGCAAATGTTTGGTTTAAGGAAATGTTTAAGGGAAAGAATAGAGCAAGGGAGAGTTTTCTAGACGTCGCACAATTTTTAGATGCTTGATTCAAAAACCAAAGCATAGATTTTTTGTTTGCTATTTTAATTAAGTTTAATTAAAAAAATTTAATTTAAAAAGAATTTCTTTGCTTTTTACTTAAACCTTAACTTTAGTTTTTTTCCTCTCCCCTCCCCTTTCTCGACATTTGCCTTTTTTCTCCAGTGTTTGCTAAAATGAAAAAAATGGCCAGGATGAATTTGGCGGTTGTTTTCGGCGCCAAATCTCCAGAACACGATGTTTCTATTGTTACCACTCTTCAAGCTTGGCCATGGATTAACAAAGACAAGTATTACCCTTATTTAATTTACCTAGACCCTCAAAATCAGGCTTATCTTTGTCCTTCACCAGAGAAATACCAACCGCGGGTGTTGATTAAAAAAACTCTTGAGAGAAATATTCGGGTGGAGTTTATCCATGGTGGCTTTTTAATGAAGAAGGGAGTTTTGCGAAAAAAAGTTCCCTTAGATTGCGCTCTTTTAATTCTTCATGGAAGTTATGGTGAAGACGGGCGAATTCAAGGAATGTTGGACTTTTTGGAAATTCCCTATACTGGCAGCGGCGTGTTGGGGAGTGCTTTGGGAATGGATAAAGTAGCTATGAAGGATATTTTTGTTAAGCTGGGCCTGCCGGTAACCCCTTATCTTTGGTTTTGGTATCAAGAGTTCAAGAAAGACCCGGCGCGGATTAAAAAATTGGTCAAAAAGAAGCTCAAGTACCCTCTTTATGTTAAACCAGCCAATGCTGGTTCAAGTATCGGAATTACCAGAATTAAAACGGAGAAAAAGTTAGCCGAGGCGATTAAGAAAGCGGCCCGTTACGACTACAAGATTTTGCTTGAGCAAGAAATTGAAAGAGCAGTAGATATCAATTGTGCCGTAATGGGAGGATGGGACCCGATTGTTTCTCCTTGTGAACAGCCGATTACTACCAATCGTTTCTTTAGTTTTCAGGAGAAATATCTCAAAGGAGGAAAAAAGAAAGGTCTAGTTAATGTCAATCGGATTATTCCCGCGCCCATTCCTGACAAAGTCACTGTTCAAATTCAAGAAATGGCGAAGTTGATTTTTAAGGAGTTGGGATGTTGGGGAATGGCCAGAATGGATTTTCTTTACCAAGAAAAGACCAAAACTGCCTATCCCAATGAGATTAATACTATTCCCGGTTCTTTGGCTTTTTATCTCTGGGAAGCGGGAGGAATTAAGCCATCCCAGTTGATTGATAAGATGGTCAAGTTGGCTTTAGAAAGAAGTCGAGAAATAGCCAAGCTAGATTACTCTTTTCAAAGCCCTCTTTTGGATCAAAAGTAATGATCGGGAAGGTCGTTTTCTAGCAAGATCACCGTTGGGGGTTTAAGAAGACGGGTTAAAAGTGGATTCCAATCTTCATCAGCTTCCAAGCAGATAATTTCTCCTTTCTTTTTTGCCTTTTGGGCTCCGGCAAGAAGGGCGCGACGATTGGTTCTGCCAATGATAAAGAAAATATCAGCTATTTCTGCTGCCCTTTTTCCCAGCTGAAAATTGACAGCAAATTGTTTGCGGCCAAATTCAATCATTCCCGGGGTAATGACTATTTTTTGGTATTTTTTAAAGGAGGAGAGTTTTTTCAAAGCCCGTTGGGCGCCGATGGGGTTGGCGTTGTAGGTGTCGTCAAGGAGAATAACATTGGGAGCGAGGTGTTTTTCTTGAAGGCGATGAGCGGGTGGAGAAAATGAGCGAAGACGGCGGGAGATTGCCTGAGGAGACATTCCTAATTGAAGGGCAATTTTTCTCACTGTTTTGGGAAAATCTATCATTTCATTATTTTTGGAAGGGAGAAAGAGATGTTCTTTATTTTTTATAAAGGGAACAATTTCTAGTTTTGTCTTTCGGATATTTTTCTGGCTGCCAAATCTTTCCAGATGCATCAAACCGATTACGGTAACTATGCCAAAATCAGGTTTTACCAGCTGACAGATTTTTTTAATTTCTCCGGGAGCGTATGCGCCAGCTTCGATAATAAGAATTTGGTGATGAGGCTTTAGAAGAGAAATAATTGTTTTGACAATACTTACTTCGGTGTTGAAGTTTTCCGGAGTTTTTAAGACGGAAAACTTTTCTGCCAGCACCCAGGCGAGCATCTCTTTGAACGTTGTTTTGCCATAGCTTCCGGTAATGACGATTCTGATGAGATCAGAGCGGCGGTGCAGTTTAAATTTTGCCCAAAAGATAAGAATTCTTTTGATAAAAGAAAAAAGCGGTGAGGTAATTTTATTGGCTTTGGCAACAGCCTCTTTTTCTTCTTTGAAAAAACTGAAAATGGTTGCCAAAATAAAGGTAGTTTTTATCCGCCAAGTGAAGACTAGTTTCTTTTTTCTTTCTTCCAGTTTTTCAATGGGGTATTTTTTAAGCCACTGTTGCCACCGCGGAAGTTGATATTCTTCTAGTTGAAGAAGATAAAGAAGTTTTCTTAATTTTTCTTTTTTAGTAAGTTTTTTGGCCATTGGTTTTGAGAAATTTTTGGATAATTTCTGCCGTTCTTTTGGGATTTCTCCAAAAAGGAAAATGGTCTGCCTTTTTGATTACTTTCAGCTGACTGGTGGGGATTAGTTGGTGAATGAGTTTTCCGTCGCTGAGAGGAAGTTCCTTATCTTCACTTCCCCAGATTATCAAAGTAGGGGTTTTTATTTTTCGAAAGACAGGAGTAATATCTTCTTTAACTACTGTTTTGAAGATTGGCAAAAGTGGGCCCGCTTGTTGATAATCGCGGCTAGTGAGGAATTTTTTAAAGGGAGAAAATAAGCGGCGAACCTTTTTGGGAATTTTGTCTTTCAGTGGATACCACCATTTGGGGTGAGGAATACCAGCGGGAGCAATCAAGATTAATTTCTTGACTTTTTCGGGATGCTGAGCAGCGAGAATGGCCGCTACTTTTCCTCCGAACGAATGACCGACAAGAACAATTTTGTTCAGTTTTTGTTTTTTTAGCCAAGAGAGGATTGTCTGGGCGTATTTTTGGGAGTTGAAGTTTTTAGGCGGTGAGCTGCTGGCACCGAATCCAGGTAGGTCAACAAAAAATAATTGGAAATGACGGTGTAAAAAAGGAACCAAGGGAAGAAAACTGCGTCCATCCTGCTGCCAGCCATGAAGAAAGACTAACTTCTCTCCCCTCCTCCCAAACCGATACCAATTAATCCTCATTGCTTTATTATATCAATCCCCTCCCCTACTCTTGCTTTATGTGCAAACCTATTTTTCTTTTAATCTTAGTTTTAGTTTGCGAGATAATCTGGATAAATTATTGCGTAACACTACTGGTTTCATAGCCATCATTTCGTGGTAATAGTATTTGATGTGGGGAATTGGATTTAAAAGAAAGATTGGTTTGTTAAGAACATGGGCAAATCCCATTTCTAAGAATGCATTTCCGCCGATGTAATTTTTAATCCCGTTTTTCTCAAAGTTGACAATTAAAACTGCATCTGAGCCTACGATACATTGATAATGTTTTTTAATAAAGTTATAACGTATTTTTAACTCGGCGGTATCAGTATAGGAGTTATTTCTTATTTCTAGGAGTTGTTGATTGGTAGCTACCTCTGGCAGTAAAACTTCGAAGCCGAGAGCAACAAGCTTTTCTTTGATTTTTAGCATTTTGAAATGGTGGCTCATTGAGCCACAAATGACAATTTTCATCCTTCCTTTCTTTTCATTTTAGCCAGCAACCTGGATTTTACTTCTTTTATCGTATTAAGAACAAATCGGGCATCTTTTATTGCTTGTTGGGCAGTGATTTTGTCGTAGCCTTCCTCTTGATGAAGAGCAGGTCCTCGTTTTCTTGATAAATCAATAGAGATTTCCTGGATTTTTTGGGATTTTTCTTCGTCTATAGCTAAACCGTGGGCTTTTAAGACTCTCATCGCCAAAGGTGCCTGGTCGTGGTCCTTTGGATAGTGAATTCCCATCAGAGCAAGAATTCCTCCTAAACAAAGTTCTACCGCCTCTTGAGCTCTTCTAATGGCTAAGTTCCATACCCTTCTTTCAAAAGAAAATTTTGCTTGGGCAAGACTTTCTTCGGCGGCAGTAAATAACATTTCTGATCGTTTAATGTTGTTCATTTTTGGAATTAAACAGTAACTTGTTGGCTTGTTTAGCTCTTGGACATCCGGATGCTAGAGGACACTCTTGACACCGAGGAACAGTTTTACAATATTTCTTGCCTAATAATACCAAGAGAGCTCTTAGTTCTTTGTAGTCTTTAAGGCTTGGGGGAATTTCTTTTTCTACCTTCTCTTTTATTTGAGAATAAGAAGCTTTCTCTTGAACTATTCCTAAACGAACAAAAATTCTTTTGGTATAGGCATCGACAACAAATACCGGTTTTTCGGCAGCGAAAAGCAAGATAGAATCAGCGCTTTCCTCTCCTATCCCCTTAATCCCAAGAAGCTCTTTTCTTAATTTTTCTGTTGGCTTTTCAAACCACCTTTTTAAATCTCCATGATAATTTTCAGAGACATAGCGAGCAAATTCCTTAAGATATCTTGCCTTTTGTCGATAGAAGCCGGTGGGCTGGAGTAATTTTTCTAGTTTTGATTGAGGAAGATGAATGATTTTCTCTATTTTAAGGAGATTTTTCTCTTTTAAATTTTTAATTCCCTCGGCGGCGTTTTTCCAGGTGGTTTGTTGCACCAGGATAATTCCCGCACAAATTTCAAACAGAGAATCAGCATGCCACCATCCTTGTTTTCCGAAAAAATTCGAAAGTTTTCTGTACAATTTGACAATGTTCATTTTTAAAGATTAATTTCTCTGTTAATAACTTGAGAAAAATCACGGAACAAAACCCAACACCAGCGATTATTAGGTAATTCAACCCTTCTTCCTCCCAACTTGGCAATTTTTTCTTTTGTTTCTTCAAGAAGTTTCTTTCCGAAATTTCTCACATCCTTGAGGACAATTCCGTGATCAGTAGCATCTAAAAAGACCCAAAGAGTATCTTTTGCTCGGCTTTTGCTAATGAGAAAAGGATAAATCTCTGGGTAGATATTTTTAGCAACTAAACTTTGATATTCAGGGGTATTTCTTAATTCTAGAATCAAGGAAACTAAAATTCGATTTGTTTCTTCTCTAGTTATCTTCTCGTCATCATAAAACACAAAGACGTCCAAGTCACTATTTCCTTTAGCTTGGTTTCTGCAGACAGAGCCAAAAAGGATTAAGGATAAAATTTTTTCTCCAAAAAGAGCATCTATCTTGTTAATGAAAACTTGCAAAAATTCCTGGTATGTTTCTAAACCTAGTCCGATAGGAAGCCCGTTTTCCGCATTAACTTTCGCCAAAAACTCCTTTATTAAAGCTACATCCCTTTGATCTTTCCATCGATTAAGTTTGCTCTTATACTCCAAAACTTCCTCTAGTTTTACAAAAGGAACCCCTTGGATAATCTCTGCTTCTTTTATCATTGTGGGAATATCTTTCCGTGTGGGAACAAACCACCAGTTTGAGATTTTTACATGACCAACACGGATAAACCCCTCTTTATCAGGAGAAAATTTTTCCAAGAGTCTTTTCCAGAGATCGTTGGTAACGATTACATCAATATTGGGTGCTTCTCTTATTCCCCTAACTGCCATCACCGCGCTTCCAAAAACTGCGTACTTTCCAGGAGGGAGATGAAGTTTCTTTAACTCGTCAATTAGAAAATTGATATTCATTCTAATTTTATTAGAATAAATAACAGATTATTCTCTATTTGTCAAGGGGTAGTCGGAGTGAAAGGCTCTGTAAATCTATTGTAATTGGAGAAAAAGAGTGCCTAGCGAAAATTTTTGGGTATATTTATGCTATAATATTTGCAAATGAATAACAGAAGCGTAAACTTATTAGGAGAAAAAATAAGGAGTATTAGGAAAAGTCTGAAGATTTCTCAAGAGGAATTAGCTCAGAAGATAGGAGTTTCAAATAAAACAATTAGCGCTTATGAGTCAGGAAGGGCAATTCCTCCGACTAAAATTCTTCTACGAATTTCTAAAGTCACCAACACTCCTCTTCAAAATTTCTTTTCTGAGAAAACAGAGAAAGAAGATTCCGAGAAGGAAGAATTATTGCGAATTATAAAACAGATTGGTATTCTGAAAAGAATCAAGAGGGTAGGATGGTCTTTAAAAGGAATAGACCAAGTAGAAAGTGTTGCTGATCATGATTTTAGAACGGCAGTACTAGCTTTATTGTTAGCATCCCAATTAGAGTTGGATAGAGAGAAGCTAATAAAAATGGCTTTGATTAGAGACATAGGTAAAGTAGGAATAGGAGAAAAAGTGTGGGAGTCGGGAGAGAAAAAGGTTTCTTCTCCTCGCGAAAAAGTCAAGAAAGAACAAGAGGTGATTAAATCTATATTTGGAAGGAAACCAGAATATAAAGAATTGTTTGATTTATGGAACGAGTGGAATAGACAAAAAACAAAAGAAGCTAGAGTTCTTAGGCAAATTAGTAAACTTGAAATGGTTATTCAAGCATTGGAATATGAAATTGCCGGTTATCCTTCGGAATGGTTTGATGAGTTTTGGGAAAATGCGGAGAAGTATTTAAAAGGACAAGAATTAGAGCCCTTCTTTAATTTTCTCAAGAGTAAAAGAGAGCATGAAAGATCTCATTAATAAAATTCTTAAAGCCTCCCCTGATCCCTTGCAGGTCAGAAAAACAGCTGCCAAGAAGTGTACTTCAAATCTGGGAAAACTTTTTTATAAGCAGAAACTTCCTTGTATAGAAAAAAGAGAGTCAACCATAACTACTGTTATGCCTTTGCAATACTTTCTTTTTCTCTTAAGCAAAATCTTGCTAAGGCCAACTTAATTTAAAAATTTTCTCACAAAAAGAAAGGCGACTCTTTTGTCGCCTTTCTAACCTTTTTTCTAACAAAACCTGCTTTTTTATTTACTCTTTACCTTCTTCTTTTCTCATTAGTCCTAGCCCTCTGAAGGCTGCTTTCACACGGTCATTAATTTCTAGACCGCTTACCGGTGTTGAACGAACATGCCCATTTTCATCACTAACAAAAGCATCAAACCACCTCGGCAGATCATTAGAGTCGCTATCTTTTATTTGGGCTAAAACACTTTCTCTATATTCTGATTTCCCAGCAAGAAGAGGATCGTCAGGATCAAGCATTCTTCCGTCTATTATTCTTTCATATACGGTGCCGCCGTAAGAGAGACAATGTCCTACCCAAAAAAAGTCTTTAAAGTTAATCTTTTTTTCCCCACCTAAAGAATAAGATTCAATTTCTCCTAGTTGATTAAAAAGATATTTTTTGTCGTTAACACGAATAGGAAGTATGTCCTCCTCAATGCGAGAGGCAAGAGATTGGGCTCTTTCATTATTAATTTCTACCAATTCTCCTTCTTGAGCCCCTTCTCTACTCAGAAGGACAGCAAAACAAGTTTCACTCCTGTAAGTTTTTTTATGATAAGGGTTTAAAACAAGTAAAGGAACCATCTTTTTTTCTTTTTCTCCTTCTTCTTCAAGACTAACAAATCCTAAAAGATAAAAAGGCTCCCCATCCCAAAATCTCTCACGTTTTCTTACCTTATCCATGGAAGGAGCATCTCTTAAAGCTGTCATTAGACAAACCATTGCAGCTGCTTCTTTATCCAGCATTCTCTTTTCCCCTAATAAATGTACTAAAGGCACAAAATCCTTATTGACCCATGTTAAACGGTGTTTCTCTACTCCTTCCGAGGTTAAGGTTGACACTGCTTTGTCTTGTAGCTTCAGTAAATTTAAGCTGAATTCGGCAAGTGCTTCTAAAAACTCTGGACTTCTTCTTCTCTCCTCAATCTTTTCTGGATCTTTATAGTTTTCTCTCTCCTCTGGCATTAAGGAAAAAACAAAATCCCTATGAGTACCAAAAAAATAATCTCCTTCCAACCCATTTCTTACTTCTTTTCTTTTGCTTTCTTTTTTTTCTTTCCCTAGTAGTATCTCTCTAGGAGAATTTTCTGTTTCCATTTCTTTTTTTCCTTTTTCTAATAAACTTTTAACTATTTCAATATAGCAACAAAAAAATATTTTGTCAAGTTTTCTTCCATCTTATAAAGGTGCAGAAAATCTCTCTTCTTTTTACGCTACCCTTTTACGTCGCACAAGATTGACAGAAAGAAGGATTTTCTTTAGAATGAAGATTGATGAAAAAGAATTACTCTCTCTCCCAGCTGGTGGCTGATTTTCTTGACTATTTGGAGATTGAAAAAAACCGCTCTCCTTTAACTATTCGCAACTACCACCATTATCTTGGTGAACTGGTGGAGTTTTTGGAGAGAAGACTTCACCACTCCCCTACTCTCTCTGATCTTACTTTGGAGAATATTCGCCGTTTTCGGAAATATTTAGCAGAAAAAAAAGACCCGCAGGGAAATTTTCTTAAAAAAGTAACCCAAGGTTATTATATGATTGCTTTGCGTTCATTTTTGCGTTGGTTGGCGAAGAACGACTATCCAGTTCTTTCTCCGGAAAAAATAGATTTGCCTAAACCAGAGGCAAGACCGATAAAATTTTTAACCGCCGAGGAGGTGGAGAGGCTGCTGAGTCAACCCTCTATTTCTAGTCGGATTGGTTTGCGGGATAAAGCTATTTTGGAGCTGCTTTTTTCTACCGGATTGCGGGTATCGGAGTTGGTAAGTTTAAACAGAGACCAAATAAACTTGAAGTCTTCGGAGTTGGGAATAATTGGTAAAGGAAGAA
>JAGGVZ010000012.1 GCA_021157735.1 bacterium
CCACCAAAACCTAGGCTTCTCTAAAGCCAACAACCAGGGAATATCAATTGCCCAAGGCAAATACCTCCTTCTCCTTAACTCTGACACCATTGTTAAAAAAGGCTCTCTTGAGAAGATGGTAGAGTTTTTACAGGCTCACCCTGAAGTGGCGGCTGTTTCTCCTCAACTAGTTAATCCTGACGGAAGCAAACAGATTAATTATTATATGAAATTTCCTAGCTTGTTACAGATTCTTTTTTATCATACCCTTCTTTTCCGTTGGCTTTCTTTGAAGACGCCTTTGCGACATTTAGTCTTTAGCTTTCCCAAGAAAAAGCCTTTTTCTGTTCACCAACTGCCGGGAGCAGCGTTGATGACGAGAAGAGAGGTTTTTGCCAAAACAGGCGGACTCCCGGAGGAGTACTCTTTGTTTTTTGAAGATGTTGATTGGTGTTACCAAGTTACCAAAATGAAACTGGGGAAGCTAATCGTTTTGCCGAAAGTAAAAATTATTCACTTTGGAGGAGGAAGCTGGGAGAAGTGGCGCAAAAAAGACCCTCTTTCTTTTTATCGCCAGTATTTTTCTTCCCTTCTTCTTTTTGTGAAAAGAAATTATGGAAGAAGGATTTATCTTTACCGGGGAGTTTTGGGAATGGTCTTTTTGATTAACTTCTTGTTGTGGTTAATTAGGGGAAACTTTAAGAAAGCTGGGACCCAGATTCTTCTTTTGAAATGGGTATTATTGGAGGTAGCCTAATGCTTTCAGGCGGCGGATGAGAATTTTTTCTTTCTTTTCTTTAGAAAAAGATTTTTTTGATACCTGGAGGGAGGATTTTTTAAGGAACAAAGGGAAAGAAAAAATTTTTCTATTTAGTTTTCCTTCCATATAAGAAGGGGGATTAATTCCCAACAGACCAAGAATATTGGCAGGAATATCATAGATATTTAAGGGTTTTCTTTTCCCTTTGGCTTTTACATAAGCACCGCTGATGATAAAAATTCCTTTTCTATCGGAATGGTGACGAGCTTTGAAGTGACTTTTGCGGGGATAGGTGAGTTTTCCAGAAAGAGGATCGGCGTTAGGAGCGAAATAAGGATTAGTAATCCAAAGGAGCTGAAATGTTTTTTTGCTCTCCTGAAGAATTTTTATCTCCCGAAAAACTTTTTTTCCGCAAACCCGAAGCCTTTCCAGTTTATCTTTTAGTTTTTTTGCTTTTTTCAAAGAAGCATTTGGCAGGGTGATTCCAAAAGGAGTTATTTTTACTTGACAACCGGGATAGGCAAGCGACGATATCCAAGAAAAACCAGTTAGTTTTCTAAATCCGCGAAGCAGTTTAAGCCAAGTTTTTCTTAAAGTAGGGAGAACTTTTAATCGGGAGAAGAGGGGATAAAGGGCGATATCTTTTTTAGCAACCGGATGAAATCCATGGTCAGAAACGATAAAAATAGTTACCGGCCGATGGGGATTTTTCCTTTTGTAGAAAGAAACCAGATGAGAGATTGCTTCATCTACTCTTTGATATACGGCCGTTGTCTGTTTACCTTTCCAAAATAAATGTTGGATAAGATCAGTATTTTTGAAAAGGAGGAAAAAAACGTCCCATTCCTTTTTTTTAATGATTGCTTTGCCGACTTGCTCTCTTTTTTTAATAAACTGGAACACATCTTGAAGGATAGTATTTTTTTCTTCTTTGGTGAGTTTTCCGTTACGAGCGAAAAAATAATGTTCAAATTCGATATTTGTTTTATAGCCTATTTTTTTTAGTTCTTTTTCTAAAGAAGGAGGAAAAGCAAAGTGGGCTTTAGGAGGGGTGAGAAAAGAAGTGACTAGACAACCATTAGCAAATGGCTGGGGAGGATAAGTTAGAGGCATATTAACAATAGCTGCCTTTTTTTGTTTATCAGCGGCTATTTTCCAAAAGGGAGGAAAGGG
This sequence comes from bacterium, assembly GCA_021157735.1. GTDB lineage: Bacteria > Patescibacteriota > Microgenomatia > UBA12405 > BS750m-G30 > JAGGVZ01. Next base: position 1,913 of record JAGGVZ010000012.1, read on the forward strand.
AATATCCAGCGCACTGAACACTTTTCCGTTTTCTTTAAGGAAACCGAATATTCGGTGTTTACCGGAACTGACACCAGTTTGAAAACTTACCCAAGCGGTAGAAGTAAGCGGAGGGAAAGTACTTTTCAAAACTCCCCAGCAACCATTTTTCATTAAAGAAGAGAGGAAAGAAAGCTTATTTTTCTTTATCAAAGGTTTGAGAATTTTCCATGTTGCTCCATCTAAACCAAAAACAAGAACTGCGGGTTGTTGTCTTCTCATCGTCTATATCCTATCGCAACTGAAAGGAAAAGTCGATAATAGAAGAGTTCGGTGATGTATAATTAGAGCATGAATCTTTCTGTAGGAATTGTTGGTTTGCCTAATGCAGGAAAATCAACTTTGTTCAATGCTTTGTTGAAAAAGCAGGTAGCGGATACCGCCCCTTACCCTTTTTGCACGATTGAACCTAATCGGGGAGTAGTTCCTGTTCCTGATGAAAGATTGTCGGTTTTGGCGGAAACGGTAAAGACATCCAAGATTACCCCTGCGGTAGTAGAGTTTGTTGATATTGCTGGTTTAGTTAAAGGTGCTCATCGGGGAGAAGGACTAGGCAACCAATTCTTGGCTCATATTCGGGAGGTATCTCTTATTTGTCATGTGGTCCGTTTCTTTGAAGACGAGAATGTAGCCCATCCCGAAGGAAAGGTTAATCCTGTTTCCGATATAGAAATTATCAACGATGAGTTGATTTTGGCAGATTTGGCTACTTTGGAAAAACAGAAACCACCCAAAGGAAAAGTGGAGAAGGAAGAGGCGATCTTTTGGGAGGCAGTAAATATTTTGAAAAAAGAGCTTAACCGGGGAAAGTGGGCAAGGGAGGTAGAGCTGACGGAAGAGCAGAGAAATTTAATCGAAAAACTATGTCTTCTGACCAATAAAAAGGTAATTTACTTGGCTAACTTGGGAGAAAATCAACTTAAAAAAAGAGAGGAAATTTTAAGAGATTTTCCTTTTTCTCCAGTAATTCCTTTGAGCGCTAGGTTAGAAGAAGAAATTGTTGCTTTAACTGAGGAAGAACAAAAAGAGTATCTTGGCGATTATCAGTTGGAACGCTCTGGTTTGGAGCGATTGATTAGATTGGCTTATAAAGAGTTGGGACTAATTTCTTTTCTAACGGCCGGGAAGAAAGAGGTAAGGGCTTGGACGATACAGAGGGGAACAACAGCCAAAGCAGCTGCCGGAGTGATTCATTCTGATTTTGAGAAGAATTTTATTAAAGCAGAGGTTATTTTTTGGAAAGACTTTGTTAGATATGGAGGGTGGGTTAAAGCCCGAGAGTTAGGAAAGGTGAGAAGCGAAGGAAAAGATTATCTGCTGAAAGATGGAGAGGTGGTCGAGTTTAGGGTTGGAAGTTAGAAAGACAATGACGCCACAGCCCCAATTTGTTTTCTTGGGCGTATTTTTCTGCTTCTTGAAAGGTATGTTGATACTTTTTATTTAGATAATCCGGATAAATTTTGGCATAGCCATTTCTTATCAGTTCTAGATTGACCATTTTCCCATATATCCAGACGTAGCGGAGAAGGTTTCCCTCACTATCTTTGTTAATCGCGTCCTTTTCTAGATTGACAATTTTGTTAAGTACCAGGCGTCTGTTTTCCCAAAGGGCTTCGCGGGCGAAGCATTCTACTTTATCTTTGCTGATTTGGGGAGCATCAACACCAATATATTTTACCCTTTCTCCAGTTTCTAGCTCGATAGTGTTGCCGTCGATTACGTCAACCACTAGGAACTCGCCTTCTTCTTGGGCGGCTTTTTGAGGATTTTGACGGTGAGCGATTTCTCTAAGAAGAAGATGGCTCAGAGTAAAAGTGGAAAGAGTAAGGAGAAGGAGAAACAAAAAGGCCGAACTTTTGCCGGACATCTTTTTTAAGTTTAACATAAAAAAAGAAAATGATAAAATCCCTTAATATGCTGACGAAAAAGATTTTTTGGGGAGGACTAGTTTTTCTGGGAGGGATAATTTTGCTTTTGGGAGGAGGGGTTTTTTATTACCTGCATCTTTTCTCCCGGGGGATAAAGAAAAGCGACAAAGAAGTTTGGCGAAGCATTTATCAAGGAGCGGCTCATCCCCATCAGAACAAGTATCTCTCTTTTCTGGTTTTGGGATTGGATGAAAGAAAAAATAATTCTAGCCTTCTTACTGACACGATTATTGTTGTTGTTCTTAATAAAGAAACAGGGAACTATTTGCTCTTTTCTCTTCCTCGAGATTTGTGGCTTGATGATTTAAAGACAAAAATAAACGCTTTGTATTTTTATGGCCAAAAGCGCAACCCTCAAGACGGTACTTTTTTGGTTAAAGAGAAGGTAGAAGAAATCCTTAAATGGCCGATAGATTATACGGTAGTGTTAAAAATGGACCAGGTAAAAAAGCTGATAGATTTGTTGGGAGGAGTTTGGGTGGAAGTGGAGCATTCGTTTACTGATGAAGAGTATCCTTTGGATGACGGCACCGGAAGAGTGACGACAATTTCCTTTGAGAAGGGGAGACACTTGTTTGATGGAGAAAAAGCTCTTCAATTTATGCGTTCTCGAAAAAGCAGAAATCCTCTTGAAGGGAACGATGACGCCCGACAAAAGCGGCAGAAAAAAGTAGTTTTGGCAATTAGAAATAAACTTTTTGAGGACAAAAGCTGGTTGATTAATCCGCACAAAGTTGCTACTCTTTTCCTTTTCTTTACCGAAGAGATTCGCTCCTTTCCTCCTTTAACTTTAGAAAGGTTAGTTTCTTTTTGGCCTTTTGCCAAAGTTCTTGGAGGAGAAGAAAAAGAGGGAGAAATCAGCTGGCGAGGAAAGGAGGCGCTTTTGGTTCCCGGCCGCGATTCTCTTTATGGTCTGTGGATTTTGTTGCCTAAAGAAAATAATTGGCAAAAAATTAGTGAATATTTTCATCAACAACTTCCCTAAATGAACCTTTTGTTTTTGACTCACTGTTTTTTTCCCGCTAAGGAGGGGGGAGCCATTCTTTTGTCTCAACTTGCTTCTTTCTTGGCGAGAAAAAACAAAGTAGTGGCAATTACTAGTGATTGTTTTTCCAGTGACGGGTTTGTCAACAGGAGATTACCGCGAATAAAAAAGAAAAGAACAAAGTGGCAAAAGGTAGTAATTTTTCGTTTGCC
>JAGGVZ010000055.1 GCA_021157735.1 bacterium
GCCAAACAAGCAATCCAAGAGGCAGTTTCTTCTCCTTTGATAGACGCAAGTATTGAAGGGGCGCGGGGGATTCTTTTTAATATTACCGGTGGTCCAGATTTAACTATAAAAGAAGTAGAAGAAACAGCGAAATTGGTTGCTCAAACAGCGGGAGGAGACGCTAATATAATTTTTGGGGCGGCCATTGATGAGGCATTTAAAGATTCTCTGAAAATTACTATAATTGCCACTGGTTTTGATACGGTAAGAAAAACTCTTTCCGGATTAATTAAGAGGCCATCCCAGCCTGTATTTTCTGGGGAAAAGAAGAAAAAAGATAAAGACCAAGCAGAGAAGAAAGTAAAAATTAACTTAACCGAGGGGGAGATTGATGAAAAGATTCTTGCCAATCTTCCCAAAAACCTTCCCGAGGGAGTAAAAATTGAAGATGAACTTGACGTTCCTTCTTTCTTGAGACGGGGGAATAATTGAAGAATAACAATCAATAATGCTAACAACAGAGAGAATAATTAAAAGGTCTTTGGTGCTTAAAGTAGCGGCTAGTTTGGGATTTATTTTTATTGTCAGCCAGCTTCTTTTTTGGGGAATTGGACAAAAATTTTTTTGGCGGCAGTTGTGTTTTTGGTTTTTGGGGGCGGTTATTTTTCTTTTAATTTTAAAAATTAAATTTTCTTTTCCCAGTTTAGTTTCTTTCTCTCCTTTTTTAGGAATAGCTGGTATTTTTCTTGTTGTTTTGCCTTTGCTTTTTGGGGGTGTGGTTCGTGGTTCCAGCCGGTGGATTTTTATCGGTAGTCAGCAATCCTTTCAGCCTTCAGAACTAGCGAAGCCCATTTTTGCTCTTTTTCTGGCGACTTTTTTAAGTAAATCAGAGAGAAACCAACTGCTTTTTTGGATAAAGACTGTTTTTTTAGTGGCTCTTTTTGTAGTTCCCCTTCTTCTTCAACCAGACTTAGGAACAGCAGTAGTTTTCATTTTTATCGCGGGAGTGATGATTATTTTTTCTTCTTTTCCTAAAAAGATTGTTCTTTGGAGTTTTTTGGGGGGAATTCCGGTAATTATTTTGTTAGGGCACTTCTTTTTGGCTGATTATCAAAAGGCAAGGATAAAAACTTTTCTTAATCCCCACCGTGATCCTTTAGGAGCGGGATATAATCTCCTTCAGTCGGAGATTGCCTTTGGTTCAGGACGGTGGTTGGGAAGAGGTCTTGGTTGGGGAGGGCAAACAAGATTGGCTTTTTTACCAGAAAAGCATACCGATTTTATTTTTGCCTCTTTGGGAGAAAGCTTTGGCTTTCTGGGAGTCACTTTAGTAATTATCGCCTACCTTTATTTGTTTCTCTGTCTTTGGAAAATTGTTTTTTTTGAAAAAGAGCCATTTGCTTTCCTTTTGAAAATTGGTCTTCTGGGGTACTTGTGGTTTCAAACTATTGTAGGGATGGGAATGAATATCGGTTTGCTTCCCGTAACGGGATTACCGATTCCTTTTCTTTCTTATGGAGGATCGGCCTTGATTTCTTCCCTAATTTCTTTAGCGTTGATTTTTAAAGAGTAGTTGTTCTCCTTTAGGGGTCTGTTGTATAATAGCCAAGTTTGTTATAATAGACCAGTGAGGGCAACCTAAGATGAACTTGGCAGTAATTCAATTTCAAGGTCACCAGTTTTTAGTGAAACCGGGAGACAAAATTCAGGTGGATAAATTGCCTGTGGAAGAGGGGAAGAAGATAGAAATTAAAGAGGTACTCTTGGTAGCTGATGAGAAAGGAAAAGTAAAAATTGGCACCCCGGTGTTGGAAAAGACGGTAGTGGAAGGGAAGGTAGTGGCCCAGAAAAAGGGGAAGAAAATAAAAATTTTTCGTTTTCGGGCAAAATCTCGTTATCGGAAAAGAAAAGGTTTTCGTCCCGAGTTAACAGAAATAGAGATTACGGCAATTAAAAATGGCTAAGACAAAAGCAACCGGAAAAACTACCCAGAAAACACCTCGTCCCGGAAAAAGACTGGGAGTAAAGGTTTTTGGAGGAGAAAAAATTAAAACCGGGGAAATTATTGTTCGGCAACGGGGAACGAAGTTTTTTCCCGGCGAAGGGGTGAAGATGGGACGGGACTTTACCCTCTATGCGGTAAGAAACGGGACAGTTAAGTTTGGGGTTAGAAAAGGGAAGAAAATTGTTTCTGTTCTTTAAATTCTCTTTCCTCTTTAATTTGGTAAGATGACCGAGACGAAGGTTGTCGAGATTGATACTAATTTACTTCAGCCCAACCCCCTTCATCCTCGTGAGCCAGCTACCCCAGAATCGCTAAGTGAACTGGTTGATTCTATTCGAAAAAATGGCATTTTAGACCCTTTGTTGGTGGCAAAAACGCCGGCGGGATATCAGATTATTTCCGGAGAAAGACGTTGGCAAGCGGCAAGGATTTTGGGACTTCCTAAAGTTCCGGCGGTAGTTAAAGAAGTAACTCCTCAACAGATGCTCCAGCTAGCTTTGGTGGAAGACCTGCAGCGAAATCAACTTAACCCTCTGGAGAGGGCGAGAGCTTTTTTGCGGCTAAAGGAAGAATTTGGCCTTTCCTGGTCTCAAATTGCCAAAAAAATTGGGAAAAGTATTGCCTATGTAGTTAATACTGTAAATCTTCTTAAACTTCCTGATGCTGTCAAAGATGGCCTTTTGTCGGGGTTGATTACCGAGGGACACGCCCGGGCTTTAGGAGGAATTGAAGACACCCGTTTAATAATTGAGGCTTATAAAACAATTCTTAAAGAGAAGGCTTCGGTAAGAAGAGCAGAAGAGATTGCCCGCCTGCTTAAAGAGACGGCCAGAAGTGGAGAAGAAGAAAGAGAATTTGTCTTGAATAAAGAGGAGATTGAAAAGCTGAGAGAAAAAATTCAGGATGCTTTTTCTCCTTTACCGGTAGAGGTAGAGATTATTCATACTCGGGTAAGGGGAA
>JAGGVZ010000006.1 GCA_021157735.1 bacterium
CAAAGTCAAGCGCAGGAGCTTTTGGACAAGGAAATTGCGGTGGTAAGCAAGTACCAAGTAACCGGCTCTCCAACTTTTATCTTTAACGAAAGCCGCTATCCCCCTCAGGGAGCATATCCCAGAAGTCGTGATGAAAAAGTAAAGATGAAGATTGGGAAAAGTGTCTTTACTCCTGAGGAATACCGTCAACCAGAGACCTTAAAGACGGCTATTTGTGCCGGTTGGAAAAGACCTCCTAAAGAGTGTAAAGAGAAGCTTTCTGAGGTAGCAGGACCTAAGAGTGGTGGTTGCTAAAGAAAGGGATGAAACGGTTAAAACTAAACAGCAAACAGCTTCGCCGTCAACTACCACCAAAGGATTTTTTACCTGGTGATTTTTATCGCACCCCGGTGGTTTTGGTTTTGGACAACATTCAAGACACCTATAATATCGGTTCATTTTTCCGTTTAGCTGACGCTTTGGGAATAGGGAAAATTTATCTTGGGGGAAGAACAGTTACCCCTCCTAATCCCAAAATTCACCGTGCCTCGGTCGGTTTGTGGCAATGGGTGGAATGGGAACATTATTTAGATACTTTAAAGTTAGTAAAGGAATTGAAGAAAAAGGGATATTTTATTGCTGCGATAGAGCAAAGTTCCACCAGTATTCCCTACCGTAAATTCAAACCTCGTTTTCCTCTAGCTTTGATTTTGGGTCATGAGACCCAGGGAGTGAACCCGAAAGTGTTAAAAATTGCCGATGCAGTGGTAGAGATTCCTCTTTTTGGCGTGAACCGTTCCCTTAATGTTTTAGTAGCCGCCTCGGTAGTGGGATATCAGGTAGTTTCCTTTTGGCAGGAGAGAAAAAAGGTTGGTGATAGTTGAGGAGATTAGCGAGTTTTTTTCGGTTGGAAACTTTGTTGGGAAAAAATGTCTCTCTTTTTATCTTTTGCCAGAGGCGGGAAAAAGCATGGTGGAGAAAAATTTTGGTTTTGAAACTGGCTTTTATAGGAGGAGAAACGGGAGTAACCTGGCCAGTAAGAAGTGCTTTCTTTAATTCTTCTTCACTGTTGGCATTTACCCAGTTGAAGTATTCTCCGAGAGTTTTGCTGCTATGACTATCACTGTTGGCAAGACGGGGGAGATTTAAGGTTCCATTTAAAAGATGTTTTCTTTTTTCTTGCAACCCAGGATAATCCCAAAAATTGGCAATTTCGATTAAGTCAACGAGTTTCTTTTGTTTTAGTTTTTTGATTGTTTCCAGATTTAGTCCTTTTCCAAAGATAATTCGAAAGGGATGAGGGATACAGACTAATCCTCCTTGTTTTTTTATCATCTTACAGGTGCTTTCTACATCCATTAACTTGGGAATTCTTTTTTTAAGAAAAAGACCAATAATCTCTCCTTCTTTGGTGTCTATTTCTTCTCCCACGACAACCACGACATCCAGGTGGTGTTGCCGAGCAAAACGGCGGGCGATGACCGCTGCTAAGATTTGGTTATGGTCGGTGATGGCAATAAATTTAATCTTTTTCCTCTGGGCGGTAAGAACCATCTCTTGAGGAGAGGAAAAACCATCAGCGAGATTGGTGTGAAGATGAAGATCGGCTTTTTGGAGTTTTGTTTTCATTTTTGATTTGATTGAGTTTCCACATAAAAAGAGCTGCTTTATTTTTTACCTTTCCGGGAGATTGATCTTTAACAAAATATCGGGCTTTTTCTAGCCACTCCCGGGGGAGTTCTTTGGCTAGTTTAATATATAAAGAACGATTTTTCCAGTCATTAAGTTCTGAGGCAAGCATGAGACCATAGGCTTGAAATTCTTTGCTTAAATAACGACGTCTCTTTTTTAGGTCAAGGTCATTGAGAAGATCGCTGAGTTTTTTCCAGTCCATAGTAAAATTGGTTAATCGCTAACATGGCGGCAATTGGTAAAAAGAAAAGGCTTTTCCACGGGAGATTTAGTTGGCGGGCAAGAATTCCTCCCCCAAGAGCGGTAAGAATTCCTAGGTGAATCATTACCTCTCGAATAACAAAAAAAGGTTTTTGCTTCTCTCTCCCCCACTGGTAAACTAGTGAGCCGACGGGAATCCAAATAAACATCGTCGTTAACTGGTAGACAACATCCAAGAGGGTCAAAAGAGAAAAAGAAGAAACCAAAGAGCGGAAAAGCCAGTTGGGAGCGCTGGCGGTAATACCAAATTTAAAAAGTTTTTTTGCTTTTTTCTGGCCATTTTTTCCTAGATAAGAGAGGACAAGGACGGAAAAAAGAAGGGAAAGGGTTGATAAAAGCCCCATTTTTTCCATATTACGGAAGCATTGGTAGAGAAAAAGAGGCCAGAAAATCCCGTAAACACCGGCTTCTAATCCTGCTCCCCAAAAACCCCACCAAAGCGGAGTTAATTTTTTGTCGAGAAAGGTTGTTTTCAGTTGTTTTAAGGAAATATTTTCTCCGCGTTGATTGTATTGGTCAATGAAGATGGGAAGGACAGAGATGGCGAGAATAATGCTGGCGATTAAATAAACGGCAGAAAAACCGAAGAGGGTAATGATTATTCCTCCAATCAGAGGAGCAAGGGCGGCGGCAATCTTTCCTAAAAGAGCATTAGTTACTAGTTGACGGGAGATAATTTTGCGGGTACTCTCTTGGCTGAAGGCAAGATGGTAGGGAATCCAGTGGAAGGGACCAGCTATTCCTAAGAAAACTGCTGCCCAATAAAGGAAGGTAAGGTTATTTTGGGATTTAATAAGAAAGATAATTCCCAGAAGTTGAAAAACAGCGGCGAGTCCTACTGAGAAATCAGGGCCTTTCTTCTTAATTAAGAAGGCTGCCGGGATAACACTACTGAGAAAAAAGAACTCATTAAGAAAGTAATAACTAAAGAAGATTTTCCAGCTTTGGGCGACTTGGTAGACGAAGACAGGAACAAATATCCCAATCAATCCTGTTGCTAGAACCCGGAAGATGGTGTTGAGGTAAAGACCGGTTAAACCGGGAAGCTGGGGTGGGTAATGCCAGTGAGGAAGATACCAGATTCGGAAATATCCCCGATTATTGGCCATATTAATCAGTATAGCATATCCCTGGGTGGTGGACCTGGAGGGAGTTGAACCCTCGACCTCCCCGATGCGACCGGGGCGCTCTAGCCAACTGAGCTACAGGCCCAACTTAACGATTCTTTAGCTTTCGTAAAAAAAGACCCTCGACTTGTCCGACGTGACGTCGGACCGCTCTAATCAACCGAGCTACAGGTCCTTGCTTATATTTTACCTCATTTGTCTTTTTGTTGAAGAGAAAGGAGGTCTTTGACCTCTTCCCAAGAAAGTTGGGGAAAATCTTGGTAGAACTGAGAAACAGCAAAGAAAAGTTTTGGTTGTTCGATAACCACCACCGCATCAGCCATTCTTTTGAGTTCTTCCACTGTTTCCTGAGGAGCAACGGGAAGGGCAACAATAATTCTTTGCCCTTGGCGAGAAAAGGCCTCTTTAATAGCCGCTTTCATAGTCGCTCCAGTAGCGGCACCGTCATCGACAAGAACAACGGTTTTACCAGTAAATTCCAAAGGAGGAATCTTGAGCCTTTTAAGATTTTCTTTTATCTCTTTTTGGGCTGCTTGAATTTTTTCTTCCAGTATTTGGGGAGGGATTTTTAAGCTTTTGATTAATCCCTCATTGAGAAAGACACTAGCTGGAGAAAGACTAACTGCTCCCACCGCCAATTCCGGATTCCCAGGAGCCGGGATTTTCTTTACCGGCAGAATGGTATGCGGTAGGTCCAAAAGAGCGGCAATTGCTTCTCCGACGACTATCCCACCTTTAGGCAAAGAGGCCACCAAAGCGGCTTTTTGGGCAGAAAAAAAGAGCTCTTCTTTTAGACGCTTTGCTAGCCGTCTTCCCGCTTCCAGTCTGTTTTTAAACATTTTAAAAATCAAAAAAGAGACATTTGGTTTTCTTTTTTAACCTCTTTTTCTTGTTCTGACCAGATTTTGACAGTTCCAAAAACACCATCATATCCCGGTTCAATGAAAATCTCTCTTTTTCTCACTTTTTCTATCCCCTCCCCTATCCGGGGACCAAAAAGAGAAGTTAATTTTTCCAGGGGAGTATCAAGAAGAATAGAAAACTCGTCTCTCAATTGGGTAATCATCTCTTCATAAAGAGAAATTACTTTTTGGCTAGTAGGTGTTGATTGTTCTGCTTCGGCAATGATTTCTACAAGAGGAACCAAAGTGACAAAAGGAGGGCGGCTCCCATCAGGGTGATATTGGAAGACAACCCCGTTTTTTTCTTTTTTTACCGAGGAGATGGTTTTTTTCGCCAGTTGGTAGACCCGATAGGCCACCCCCAGGGTGAGAGGTTTGCCGCAAACAGGACAAAGGTTGCCTTGTTTTTGAATTTCTTCTGGAGAGCGGCGAACTTGACAGCGACTATGACCGCTGTAATGATATTTCCCTTCTTCGGGATAAAATTCAATAGTGAAAAGAATTTTCAATCCGCCTTCTTTATTTTCCAAGCCTGCTTTTAAGGCGGAGAAAGAAAAGGTCTCTTTTTCTCCTTCAAAAACAGTTGCCTCACGACCAATTTTGATGGGGCTGTGAGCATCAGAAAAGCTGACGATTTGGCGGTTGGTAAGCTCCTCTATTTGCCAGTTCATTGTGGGATCACTAGAGAGGCCGGTTTCTATCGCAGTAATTTTTTCGCTGAAAGGGCCGAAACATTCCTTAAGAGAGTCGAAACCCGAACGAGATCCGTAGAGAGAAAACCATGGTGTCCAGATATGACAGGGGATAATTATTGCCTCTGGGGCGGTTGAAAATACTAGTTCTGCCAACTGAATAGAAGAAAGACCAATTATCGGTCTGCCGTCGGAATGAAGATTGGCTCCTCTTTTTTCCAAAGCTTTTATAATCGCTTCCGCGGCAGAGAAATTGGGAGGTAAAATAAGGTTGTGGATCCGATGTTGCTGGCCATTTTGAGTATAGATAGAGGAGATTTCTCCGCTGATGACAAAATAAGGAGAAGGAGCTGTTTTGAGTTGATAGATACCTGGGAAGACTTCTTTTAGTTTTGTTTTGATTTCTCTAAACCAGAGAGGGTGGGTGAAGTCGGCTGTTCCCAACAGGTTGACACCTTTTTTTAAAGCCCATTGAGCCATTGTCTCCAACTCCATCTGTTGGCTGACGGCGCGGGAATATCTGGAATGGAGGTGAAGATCAGCAACGATTTTCATTTAAAAAAATTCAATCGCCAAAAGAAGGAAATAACTGGCAACGAGAAAGGCGGCTTCCCATTTTTCCAGCCTTTTTTTGGTTTTGATAAAAAGATAAAAGAGGAAAAAGATGACTAAAAAGTAAAAGGTAATGGTAAAGTATTGCTTGGGAGTAAAGAGGCGAACGGGAGAAATAATCGCGGTTATTCCGGTAATAAAAGAAGAGTTGGTAACCACCGAGCCAAGAAGATCACCGAGAACAATGGCGCTTTCCTTTTCTTTGATTCCCCGCGTCTCAAATGCTAGTTCTGGTAGAGAGCTGCCTACCCCAAGGATGAAAACGCCCAAAATCAGTTCAGGAATTTTTAATTCCTCTCCTAAGGAAATGGCAGTTTTTACCAAAAATTCTGCCGAAATAAGAAGGGCGGCTAGGCTCAAAACTAGTTTGAGGATAGGTAGTTCTGCGGAGAAGACTAGTTTTATTTTTTCTTTTAATCTTTTCCAAAAAGGACCACTTTTTTTCTTTTTCGTGAAGACAATTGTCTGCCAGGAAAGATAGAGAACTAGGAGAACAAAGCCGTCCAAACGACTAAGTTGGCCGTCGCTTAAAAGAAGAAGAGGAGCGGCAGCAATTAAGAAGGTGTAAAAGATATCACTGTCCAAAACGGAATCAATAACATTTAAATGGCCGGCAAGAAGAGTAGCGCCACCGATGATTAAGGAGAGATCGGCAATATTGCTTCCCAAGACATTACCTAAGGAAATATTAGCTTTTCCCTTCAGAGCACAATCAACGGCGATGATAATCTCCGGAATGGAGGTTCCCATTCCAATAATTAGGTTGGCAAGAGCAAAGTCTCCGCTGTGAAACTTTTGGCTGATTTTCTTAAAAGAACTGATGAGATAACGGGTAGAAAGAGAGAGGATAGCTGACAAAACAGCAATGGTAATGACTTTAAGAACGGCTGCCATTGGTTTGAATTTGATACATTTCTAACACTTCTTTAGTGGTGGTGGCATCTTCGGGAAGTTTATCACGAAATCTTTTCAAACGAGGAAAACGGAGAGCCAGTCCGCCTGCGGCGGTATGAATTGGCGATTTGGTGATTTCATCGGCTTGGATTTCTACCACGATTTGGGGACGGCACCAAACATCGGGAGCAAGATTTTTGTTAACCCGATAGGATTTTGGTTTCTCGGAGACTTTTACCTGATCACATTTCTTTCTCATTTGCTGCCATTGTTTGTCAGAAAGACCGGTGCCGATTTTGGCAATGGTATCAAAAGTTTCTTTTTGAGGATTATAGATTCCCACCAAAAAAGCACCAATCCCAAAACCTGCCCGTTTGCCTCTTCCCCGATAATAACCCATCACCACACAGTCGATAGTATCTACCAGTTTGCTCTCCATTGATTTTTTGTACTTTACCCAGTTGAAGTTTCTCGCCCCTGCCTGATAAACGGCGTTGATTTTTTTACAGACCAACCCTTCCAAACCTTGTTTAATAGCTTTTTGGAATTCTTTTTTTAACTCCTGGGCGGAACTGACCTTCTTTTGCGGGGTAAGTTTTAAAACAGGGTTGGCAACTAAAACTTTCTCTAAAATTTTCCGGCGTTTAGAAAAAGGCTCTTTTAGAAGCGTTTTTCCGTTGTGGAAAAGGATGTCAAAAACAAAGACCAAAAGAGGAACCTCCTTGCTGACTCGGCCGATATCATATTTTCTTTTTCTTTGGACCGTTTTTTGGAAGGGAAGGAATTTTTTAGTTTTGGGATTATAACCGATTGCTTCCCCGTCAAGGATAGCTGATTGTAAAGAAGAATTTTTTTGGAGAAGAGCGCGGGCACCTTTCACCACGTCCGGGAACATATCGGTGATGTTTTCTAGATTACGGGAGAAAATTGCCACCAAAGGTTCTGAAGAAGAACCAAGAAGGGTAGTTTGTTTTTGGAAAGTTTTTTCCGGCGGTCGGCGGTCGATATGGATTTGGACGCGGAAGCCGTCAAATTTTGGTTCGGCAAAACAGGTTCCCAATTTTTCCATTATTTTCTCTGCCGTTGGCAGTCTTTCTGCTCTGGCGGCGAGAATAGGAGTGCCTGGTTTGGCTTGAATTTTTTCTATTCCCCTCAATCCCTTAGTTTTGAAAACCTTAGCAATCAAGCCAATATCGGCGGCGATGTTAAACGCCCGCTCAATTTTAGGACGGAGGGATTTATCTTGGGTTTTCATCCAGGAAAGAGCGTCCAAAATGGTGATTTCCGAAAAACCCAATCTTAGTTTACCAACCGGGATACGGGCTAAATATTTAAGAAAGCTTTTGTCTACTTCTTTGAAAAGAAAGGCTAATTTTCTTAATTTTCTCTCCTGACTCCCCTCCCCTTCTTCAAGGGCGATTTCCAGAAGATGGTGGTAAATTTCCTGGACAGAAAAGTCTTTTCCTTTTGTTTTGCCGCGGAGGGCGAGGGCAGTTTCTCCCAAATCACCTGTTTCTTTAAATTTTTCTGTTACTTTTTCTGGAGGAAGGTTGAAAGCTAAAGAAAGAGAGCGAAGAACCATTTTTTCCTCAAGATTAAATTCAATTCCCCGAAAGGAAGGAGCTAACTCTCCCAAAACTAAGTAGCAAATTTTGTCAATCTCCTCTGGAGATGATTTTTTCAAAAGATCGGCAAGAATAGCGGTAATCTCGTTGCGGAGAGTGGTTTTTTCTAGTTTATCCAAATAGTGACTAAATTTAGTTATCTTCATTATTATTGATTGAGAGTATAATAAGCTCCTTTAGTGGAACCTTTTTTCTGGACAATTTTGGCTTCAATTAACTTTTTAAGATCTCGCCAAATGGTATCTTCAGAAATCATTGGAAAAAGTTCTTTAGCGTCGGCAATTCTTATTCCCCCAAATTGACGCATGTATTCGATAAGTTTAATTTGCCTCTCGGTGAGAGGAATCTGCTTTCCCCCTAGCTTTTGTTTTAAGTGAATATCAGAAGAGAGAGCAGCCACCTTTTCTTTTATCTTTTCTAGTTCACTAGCCAGGGCCTTGGTGAAAAATTCCAGCCAGGGGGTAATGTCGTGTTGAGAGATGTTTTTTCCTTGCGAGGAGACCGCTTGAAGAGATCGGTAGTACTCGGTAGCATTTCTGTCAAAATATTCTTCAAAAGCAAACAGCCCTTTGATGTTGTAACCTTCAACAGCGAGGATGAGGGTAGAAAAGGCTCGAGCCACCCGGCCATTGCCGTCAACAAAGGGGTGAATAGCGACTAAGACATAATGAGCAATCCCCGCTTTCAAAACAGGATGGATGGTTTTTGCTTCCGGAGAGTTGAGCCAATCAAGAAAGTCTTTAATCAGGAAGGGAACTTCTACTGCTGGAGGGGGGCGGAAAACAACTTCTCCTGTTTTGGTGTTTTCCAAAACTACCTGGGCTTTCCTCCAACCTTTTTGTTGCTCAGGAGGAACAATCTTTTCCACGACAATTTCGTGGATGCGGAGAATAATTTCTTCGGTATAAACAAACTCTTTCTTTTCCTGGTTAATTTTTTCTTCTGGAGAAATTTTCTCTCCCGGCAGAGGAAGATTTTCTTCGTATAAAGCGAGTAGTTCATCAATGTATTTGATAACGTTGCGGTAGTTAATTACTTCTTGGACATCGCGTTCAAAACCAGCAAATTTTTCTCCTTCAATGACTTTAGCCACCTGCTCTAAGGAAAGGTCGTTTCCCTCCAGTTTAGTGGCGTAGTGAACTGCTTTGACAATGGCTTCGTTGCGGAATTGTTTTTCGTAGGCAGGAATCAAGGGAGAAGAATCAATAATAGCTTTGGCCGCTTCAATTCGGGCAATGTTGGCAAGGATAGTGTTGTTAATTTGAAATTTAGGCTGATACATATACTTTTATTTTAGAGATTCATCATTAACCAATCAACCACCGAAATCGGTTTTATATTTGCTTTTAGCATTTCTATCGCCTGCTGGCAGACCTCAAGCCATTTTTTTATCTGAAAAAGAGGAGGATTTTCTTGGGTGAGTTTTTGCTGATAAAAGGTAAGAGTACTTTCCAAAACGGCCCGAAGCTTTTCAGGATCGTTCATAAAAGACGATAATTGTTTTTCTCCTTTGGCGATTCTTTCAGGAATGGAACAGAAAGCAAAATCTTCTAGATTTAAACAGACTTCTTTTTCTCCAGAAGAAGGGAGATGAAAAAACTGACAACGAGAAGCGATGGTGGGAAGAATATTGGCAGTAGCTGGAGTGTGGAGAAAAATAAATTCATCGGTTTTTAGCTCTTCAAGAGTTTTAAGCAGAGCATTCTGAGCTTCTCCAGAGAGAGTGTCGGCTTTTAAGATAACTGCCAATTTTCTCTTTTCTTCTCCCCATTTTTTCCGAGAAAAGAACTTCTTCAAAGAGCGGATACTGTCGATTCCCACTTTTTCTCCTTCAGGATTGAGCAACAAAAGTTGGGGATTGTTTTCTCTTTTAATTTGCCAATTGGCAAAGAGGGAGTCCAGAAAAAGAGAGAAATCTTTTTCTTTACCAACAATGAGCCACGCTCCTTTTTGGCTATTGAGCAAGTGAGCTGGAATTTTCATCGGGAATTATTGACATTCTATAATATTCTCTTTAAGATGTTAACAGGATGAACACTGCCCCGTCTAATTTAAAACCTAAGCCCTCTTCTTTAGACAATAAAGAAGGGAAAAAGGATTTGTTGGATATCCTCGCCAAAAAGGGATTGCTCACCCCCCAACAAGTTGAGCAGGTCCGGCTTTTACGGGTAAGTACGGGTAAGAAAGAAGAGGATATTTTGCTGGAGAAAAAGATGGTCAAAGAGGAGGACCTTTTGAAAGCTAAGGCAGAGCTGTGGGGAGTGCCATATGTAAATCTGGAAACCGTGGGTTTTTCCCCCCAGAGCCTGACTTTAATCCCCCAAAATTTGGCGGAATACTATCATCTTGTTCCTTTTGAAGTTGACCAAAAGAAAAAGACCCTCTCGGTAGCAATGGTTAATCCTTTGGATTTAGAAACAATAGAGTTTTTGGAAAAAAAGACAGGCTACCGAATTATTGCCTATCTTGCCTCGCGACGGCAAATTGAGGAGGCAATTAACCAGAGTTACGCTCATCAGCTAACCGAGGAAGTTACCCAAGCTTTGGAAGAGACCAAAAGAGGAAAGCTAAAAACTGCTCCGGATTTAGACCATCTTGAGGAGGTCATTAAAGAAGC
This sequence comes from bacterium, assembly GCA_021157735.1. Classification (GTDB taxonomy): domain Bacteria; phylum Patescibacteriota; class Microgenomatia; order UBA12405; family BS750m-G30; genus JAGGVZ01. The sequence continues at coordinate 10,402 of JAGGVZ010000006.1, forward strand.
ACCTATTGCCAGAGTGGTTTCTACTATCTTGGAATATGCGGTGAAATCACGAGCTTCTGATATTCATATTGAGCCGGAGGAAAACGAAACGCGGGTTCGTTATCGGATTGATGGGATTTTACAGGAGAAGCTTCGTCTTCCCCGCCGCATTCATGATGCGGTTGTTTCCCGAATAAAGATTCTTAGCCATTTAAAAATCGATGAAAAAAGAGTCCCTCAAGATGGTCGGTTTACCTTTATTGCTGATGGAGAAGAGATAGACCTCCGCGTTTCTACGGCACCTACTGTCTATGGAGAAAAGGTGGTAATGCGTTTGCTAAAAAAAAGCCAAAAGATTCCTACCCTTCCCGAGTTAGGTTTGCGCGGAAAAGCTCTCCGGGACTTTCAAGAAGCAATTACCCGGCCCCACGGTATGATAATTGTTTGCGGTCCTACCGGATCAGGAAAGACAACTACTCTTTATTCGGCTCTTTCCCAGATTAGCACAACTAAAGTTAACGTAATGACTATTGAAGATCCGGTTGAGTACCAGATAGAAGGGGTAAATCAGGTTCAGGTAAATCCTCGGGCAGGGTTAACCTTTTCTTCTGCTTTGCGTTCTTTTCTCCGTCAAGACCCTGATATTATCATGGTAGGAGAAATTCGTGATGAGGAGACGGCGGCCTTGGCAGTCCATGCTGCTTTGACTGGGCATTTGGTTTTCTCTACTCTCCATACTAATGATGCTGCCGGTGCTGCTCCCCGCCTGATTGATATGAAAGTGGAACCATTTTTGTTGGTTTCTTCTCTTACCGCTGTTGTTGGCCAGCGGATTGTGAGGAGAATTTGTCCCCATTGCAAAGAGGAATATACTCCCCCTCCTGAGGTGAAAGAGAATGTAGCTCAGGTCTTAGGAAATCTTCTTGATGATGAGAAAAAGAAAAACCTGAAGCTTTACCGAGGAAGAGGATGTACCGAGTGTAATAATACCGGTTATTACGGAAGAATTGGTATTTTTGAGGTTCTTACTGTTGATGAAGCGATTTCTCAGCTGATTTTGAAAAGAGCAACTGCTTCGGAAATCCAAAAAGCGGCGGTGAAAAAAGGAATGATTACCATGATGCAAGATGGTTATTTGAAAGCGGTGGAAGGAATTACTAGTGTTGAGGAAGTCTTGCGGGTAGCTAAATATTAAAAATGGAAGGAAATAACCAAAAACTTAATCGTTTACTGGAATTGGCGATAAATAACCATGCTTCTGACCTCCATCTTTTGGTTGGGTATCAGCCTATTTTGAGAGTCAACGGAGAGCTTTTCCCCATTAGCGGAGAAGAAGTCCTCAGCGGTCCGGAGATAGATGGATTGATTAGTACTTTGTTGGGAGAAAGAAAAAAAAGATTTTTGGAGGAGAAAGAATTGGATTTTTCCTATTCTTTTAAAAATTGGGAATTTCGGGTTAACGTTTATTTCCAGCAAGGATTTCCTGCCGCTTCATTACGCTTAATTCCAAGCAAAATTAATTCTTTGGCAGAGCTTAACTTGCCTTCCTCTCTGGCAAAGGTGGCGGAATGGCGGCAGGGGTTTGTTTTGGTTACCGGTCCCACCGGCCACGGAAAATCCACGACCGTTGCCGCTTTGTTGGAAGAAATAAATCGAAAGCGACGAGTGCATATTATTACTATTGAAGACCCTATTGAGTACCGGTTAAAACCGGAAAAAGCAATTATTTCCCAGCGAGAGATACAGGTGGACACCCGGGGATGGAGGAGAGCTTTGCGCTCTTCTTTAAGAGAAGACCCTGATGTTGTTTTTGTTGGTGAGATGAGAGATTTGGAAACTATTCGGGCTGCCTTAACCATTGCCGAAACCGGTCATCTGGTTTTTTCCACCCTGCATACCAATTCTGCTGCCGAGACAGTGGATAGGATTGTTGATGTTTTTCCTCCGGTGGCTCGGGAACAGGTTAAGATTCAGTTAGCTAATGTTTTGCGAATGGTAATTTCTCAACGCTTGGTTCCCACGGGGAGAACAGGTCGGGTACCAGCGGTAGAGATTCTGCTTTCCACTCCGGCAGTAAGGACCGCAATTCGGGAAGGGAAGACTCATATGATTGATAATATTATTCAGACTTCAAGAGAAGTGGGAATGTGTCTCTTGGAACATTCTTTGGCAGGATGGGTAAAACAAGGAAGAATTTCTTTGGAGACAGCCAAAGCCTTTTCTTTACGGCCCAATGAGTTGTTAAGAATGTTGCGTCCGGAAAAATGATAAAGTTTTCTTTTTTAGCTCGAACCAAAGACGGAGAAAGAAGAAAGGGGTTGGTGGAAGCTAATAGTGCCAAAGAGGCAGTTTCTCTTTTGAAAAAAAAGGGTTTGGTGGTCGTGGAGCTTAAGCCGGCAGGGCGGGGGTTATTAGAGAGACTTAAAAATACCTTCGGGAGGATTAAAGGGGCGCAGATTGCTATTTTTACCCGCCAGTTGGCAACGATGGTAGAAGCCGGCTTACCTTTGGCTTCGGCTCTAAGGTTACTCCAGAAACAGTTCAAAGGAAAAATGGCTTTTTTGGTAGAGGATCTTCTTTCTAGTATTGAGGGGGGAAGTAGTTTTGCCAAGGCTTTGGAAAAATATAGACGCGTTTTTGGTAGTGTCTATATTGCTTCGGTAAAAGCAGGCGAAGAGGCAGGAGTCTTGGATAAAGTTTTAGTGAGGCTAGCTGACAATTTGGAGAAAAAAAGAGAATTTTTGGGACGGATAAAATCGGCGATGATTTATCCGGTGATTGTTTTGATTGGGATGACGGGGGTTATTTTTATTGTCGTCACTTTTGTTATCCCTAAAATGACCTCTCTTTACGCGGAGTTTGGAAGCAATCTCCCCATGCCAACAAGAGTTTTGATCGCCCTTTCTGGATTTATGTCTAAGTTTTTTTGGCTTTTTCCTTTTTTGTTTTTTGCCCTTTTTTTTACCTATCGAGTTCTTTACCAACAGGAAAAATTCCGAGTTAAATTTGACCGGTGGAAGCTGAAATTGCCGATTTACGGTTCCCTCCTCCAGGCGCTGATTTTAACCGAAATTACCCGAACCTCGGCGATGTTGATTCAAACCGGCGTTCCCCTGGTGGACGCTCTGGATATTGTTTCTCAGTCGGCGGGGAATGAAATTTACCGGCGGAGTTTTGAAAAGGCAAAAGAGAGGGTAGAAAAGGGATTTTCTTTTTCCGAAGCCCTGGAAGAAGAACCATTGATTCCTTTAATTGTTACCCAGATGGTTTCTACTGGTGAAGAAACGGGAAAATTGGATGATGTTCTTTTCAAACTTTCCCACTATTTCCAAACAGAAGCAGACCAGCGGGTTAAAGGCTTGACAAGCGCGATTGAGCCTCTTATTATGATAGTGTTAGGAATAGGAGTTGGCTTTTTAGTTTTTGCCGTAATTATGCCGATTTATAATTTAACCAGTCAGTTTTAACAGAATGAAAGGAGGTGAAAAATGAAAAAGAAATTAGGTTTTACCCTAGTTGAGTTGCTGATTGTCATTGCCCTTATTGGAATTTTGGCGGTGGCGATTGTTGCTACCATCAACCCAATAGAACAGATTAACCGCGCCCGAGATGCCCGGTATAAAAACGATGCTTCAGAATTACTGGCCGCTATTGAGAGGTACTATGCTTCCACCCAGCAATATCCATGGATGACGATAGACCCGGATAATTACAACTCTAACGCTGTGGAATACAGTGGGCTGGGAAATTATGGGGGAGTAGGGGTGTGTGCAGCAGCAGAGGAAGGTGCTGCTGGTACGCCAGGAAATTGTAATAAGGACGGAATTTTGATTACCAGCGATGAACTTAAAACTCAGTTTAGAAAGAAGGAACAGTTTTCTTCGAGTGCAACTGATATAGACAGGTTTTATGTCTACAAACCCGAGAACACCAGCTCAGTTTATGTCTGCTTTATCCCGAAGGCAAAGGTTAATCGCACTCCTTCTTCCAGCGTGCGCTTGTGGGATTTGGGAATTAGTGATCGTGACGGGTCGCCATTAGAAATAACCGAGGTTACCGATACTGACGATTTGGCTAATTTGAGCTGGACTGATCGTACGAACTCGCTCTTTATCTGTGTGCCTGAATAATGGGAAGAGATGTTGGGAGAGATAGTTAGTGTAATTTTGGGCTTGGGAGGAGGGAGTTTTTTAACCGTAGTCATTAGCCGCTGGGAGAAGAGTTTAAAAAAGAAACGATTTAATTGGAAGTTTGTTTTGGGAATTGGCAAATGGAGACGGTCGCGATGTGACAGTTGCGGCCGTTCTCTTTTTTGGTGGGAGAATATTCCTCTTTTTTCTTTTGTTTTTTTAAAAGGCAAATGCCGTTCTTGCCACTCCCCTATCCCCTTTTGGTATCCGCTTTTGGAAGGAACAGTAGGAGTAGTTTTTCTGGGAACTTTTTTGTTTTGGCAAAAGAATTTTTCTTTTCAACCTTGGCTTTTGCCGTTTTTTTTCTTGACCGCTTTAGGATTGGTCTTTGTAGCTTTTTTTGACGGCCGCAATCAGATTATTCCCGATGAAGTGATTCTTTTTCTTTCTGTTTGCTCTCTTCCTCTTTTTCTTTTTCATCCCCTTTCTTCTCTGGTGGCGGCGTTAACAGGAGGGGGAGCTCTTTTTTTTCTTCATTGGTTAACTGGGGGGAAAGGAATGGGGTGGGGCGATGTTAAATTTGCTTTATTTATGGGAATTTTCCTTGGGTTTCCCCAAATACTTTTAGCTTTTTACCTTGCTTTCTTGACCGGAGGTATTTGGAGTGTAATAATGATTTTGAGGAAAAAAGCAAAGAAAAAACAGCGGATTGCTTTTGGACCGTTTTTGGTTTTGGGGACAATAGTTAGTTGGTGGTGGAGTAAGGAGATTTTTCTTTTGATTCATCAATGGTTAACTTAAAGAAAAACAGCGGGGTTACTCTCCAGGAGTTATTAATTGTCATTACAGTTATTGGTTTTTTGGCAGCTATTTTGACAATGGGATATATAAGCCAACTTAAAAAGGGGCGAGATGGCCGGCGAAGAAGCGATTTGGAGAAAATAAAACTTTCTTTTGAAGATTATTTTAACGATTACGGTTGTTACCCTACCTTAGAGCAGTTGAGTGTTTTTGAAAACTGTGGGGGCGATGGGTTTCGTCCTTATTTGGAAAGGATTCCCTGTGACCCCAGCGGGTCTCCTTACAAAATTATAGTGGAAGATAGTGAATGTCCTTCTTGGTTTGCTGTTTATACCAATATGGAATATCTCCAAGACCCAGATACGAAAAGTAATCCCTGTTTTTCTGGTTGCGAGGTGGATGAGAAAAGCTATAACTATGCTATTTCCAGCGGAAATATTTCTCCTTCGGAGGTGGCAGGAGCAAGTGAAGGCGAGGGAGGGGAAGGGTGTGGGTCCGAGTGCTTTGTTCTTGTCGAAGGAGAATGTAACCATGCGAAGGAATGTCATCCTCCTGATCAATGTTTTACCAATATCCCTTCTTGTAGAGAATTGGAATGTTGTTATTCCGGTTGTCGTGTAGAGAGCTGTGGGGGGGACTAGCCTTTTGTTTTTTAAAAGTTTAAAATGAGAACAATGAAAAGAAAAGGTTTCACTTTAATTGAGCTGTTGGTGGTAATGGCTATTTTGGGGATTCTTTCCAGTATTGGTTTTGGTCAATACCAAACCAGTCAGAAAAAAGCTCGTGACGCCCAGAGAAAAGCTGATTTGGGTAATTTATCTCGGGCGCTGGAAATGTATTACAACGACCACCGAAGTTATCCCCTTTCTGATGGTAAGGGAAAGATAGTGATTGACTCCAGGAGTTTGGAATGGGGAAAAGATGCTTTAGCGGTAAAAGATCCCAAAGGAAATACAGTTGTGTATATGAAAAAGCTTCCCGATGATCCGGCGAGTAATTTTGATTATTGTTACCAATCCGACGGCACCTCTTTTAGACTTTACGCTAGGTTAGAGAACGAAAATGACCCCGACAGGGGGAATTATACCTGTAATGGGGGTAAGTATCAATATGGAGTCTCCAGTTCTAACGTCACCCCGTAACCAG
>JAGGVZ010000015.1 GCA_021157735.1 bacterium
AGCTGTTAAAAATTAAAAATGTTGGCGAAAAATCAGTTAAGCAGCTGATTGCTGTTTTAAAGAAAAAGGGAGTTACTTTGGAGGAGTAAGATGCGTCATCAGAAAAAAAAGAGCAAAATTAGTCGTGATTATGATCATCGCCGCTGGCTGATGAAGAATCTGGTGCGGCAGTTGTTTATTCATGGAAAAATTCAAACCACTTGGAAAAAGGCAAAACTGGCTTCTAGTTTGGCAGAAAGATTGCTTACTAAAGCAAAAAGTAAAGACATAAAGGCGAGAAGATTTCTTTTTCGTTATTTTCAAGACCAGCATTTTGTCAACGAGATTGTTGAAAAACTAGCTCCTCGTTTTGCCAAAAATAAAGGAGGAATGACGCGGATAAAGAAACTAAAAAGGAGAAAAGGAGATAACGCTTTGCTGGCGGTTTTGGAATTCGTAGACAAGAAGGGCGGTTTGAAAGAAGAAAAGGAAAAGAAGGAAGAAAAAGAAGTTGTTAAAAACCAGCAAAAGGAGGAAAAAAAGAAGAAATGAGGACCTACTCGCCAAAGAAAACCGAGATTAAAAGAAAGTGGTTTTTAGTAGATGCAGAAGGAAAAATTCTGGGCCGTCTGGCTTCCAAGATAGCCCATCTTTTGATGGGAAAGCATAAACCAGAGTTTGCTTATCATCTTGATGTGGGGGATTATGTGGTGGTAATTAATGCGGCCAAGGTTAAGGTAACGGGGAGGAAGTTGTTGAATAAAATTTACCGTCATCACACCGGTTATCCAGGAGGATTAAAAGAGGTCTCTTTAAAAGAGATGTTGGAGAAAAAACCCGAGGAGGTAATTAGAAAAGCAGTTTGGGGAATGCTTCCCAAAAATAAGCTTAGGAAAAGAAGGATTAGAAGGTTAAAAATTTTTGCCGGAGCAAATCATCCTTATCAGGATAAAAACCTGGCAGTAATAGAGTAAAATGGCAAGACAGAAAAAATATATTTGGGCTAAAGGAAAAAGAAAAGAAGCACGGGCAACCGTACGTCTTTTTGAGGGAAAAGGCGCTTTTACCGTTAATGGTCAACTGATAGAAAAATACTTTCCTGGAGAAGCTTTTTCAGCTATCTATCGCCAGCCATTGGTAGCAGGAAAATGCGAAGGAAAGTTTTGGGGAAGGTTTGTGGTCAAAGGAGGGGGAAAGAAGGGCCAGGCAGAAGCAGTGCGGTTGGCTTTGGCAAGGGCGTTGGTAAAATACAACCCTGAAGTTTATCGGCCTTTAATGAGGGAGGCGGGTTTGTTGACAGTGGATGCAAGAGTGAGAGAAAGAAGAAAAGCTGGGCAAATGGGCCGAGCTCGGAAAAAGAAGCAGTCTCCAAAGAGATAAGCTTTCAATTTTAGTCCTTTTTGCGCAATTACTGAACGATGCTCGAAATAGGTCAAGTTTTATTCAAAAGGTGCTGGCTGAAGAACTGCTTTCTGCTTCCCAGGCACGAAAATTATCCTTTGTTCCTATCTTACCGAATTTTTTTTCCTTGACAAAGAGGGTTGAGTTTTAAGATAATCTCCACCAGAAATATCATGGCCAAAAAACTTCCTTTAGTTACCTGCATTATCCCTGCTTATAACGAGGAGAAGACTATTGCTGGAGTGGTAAGAACTTGCTTGGAAACACCGGAGATAGGAGAAGTTATTGTTGTTAACGATGGCTCAGAAGATAACACCTTAAAAAAATTGCAACCTTGGAAAGGCAAAGTTAAAATAATTGATTTACCTCGTAATTACGGTAAAGGTTATGCTGTTGCTCAAGGAGTTAAAGCTGCCCAGAATCCTCTTCTCCTTTTCTTGGATGCTGATTTGATTGATCTCAAACCTCACCATCTTTATTCTCTTATTCAGCCGGTGAGTAACAATCGGGCCGATATGACCGTCGGTGTTCTTTTTTCTTCTCCAACTTTCAACTATATCGGCTGGATGTTTTCGGGTCAACGCTGTTTGCGAAAAAAAGATCTTACTCCTTTAATTAAAGAGATTGAAAAAACTAATTATGGCTTAGAGGTCCTTCTTAACGAAAAATTTAAGAATAAAAGGATTGTTGTGGTTCCTTTGATCTTTCCCCATAATCGATATCATCTGCGAAAACCAGCTAAACAGCGAGATTGGATGATTTCCTATGTTAAAGAAGTATGGGAAGTTTTTCAGAAAACTGTCTCAGTGAAGAGACTGTCATATCGGGAAAAGATAAAGTCTAGTTTTCTTCACCAACTAGCTTCGTATTTAAGGGTCAGCTACCGACGGGTAAGAGATTATCTTTTGGAAGAGCTCGAAGAATAATCAGCCAGACAAAAAATCTCATTTTGGGTCAAGAAGGAAGCAAAGAGATGACGTAGGGTAGGAAGAATTAGTTGACTTTGGTAAGCTTTTAGAGCTGCTTTTTTTCTTCTTAATTGTTCAGGCCGAAGCCAAAAACTAAAACACCGCCCTTTTTTCCAGAGAGGATAAGGAGGATAAAGAATCTTTTCTTTCTCTCCTTTAGTTGTCTTTGGTGGATAAAGGCGGAAAAGCTTTAACCAAACAAAATGAATCAAATACTGATATACCTTCCCTTTCCATTTTGCTTGTTTGAGAGCTTGTGTTGTTAAAAAAAATGTTGCTCGGTGGTCTGGATTACTCTCTTTTTGGTGAGAAACAAAAATTACCGTAGGTTTGAATTGCTTGATCAATTCTTTTAAGTCTTTAATTACATTTTCTCCTTTGTACTCTTGATTTTTCTTAAAAGTAGATTGATAAGGTGAATGGGTTAGTTCGGTAGTTTTGCTTGCCACTACTTCTTGAGGGTTTTGGCACATTTTCCAAAGACAACCATCGGGATAACCCAAAAAAACTACTTTGCTTTTGTTTCCCCCAAGAATTTTAATTGCTTTTACCGTCTCTTTTTGACGTTCTTTACCAGTAGCAATAAACTTTGCCGGAGAAAATTTTATTTTTCTGTCGCGTAGAAACAGAGAAGGATTGCCGTCACCGGAGGTAAGAATAACAATTTTTAGAGGAATCCGGCGGGAGCAAAGATCGGCGATCAACCCTCCTGTTGCTAGTGTTTCATCATCAGGATGCGGAGAAATAATCATTACCCGGTCTTTCTTTTTAATTTTCAGGAGAGAAAGGGCTTTCCTTCCGGCTAAAAACCAGCCGCCAATTATTCCCACTATTAAACTTAGTATCAAGAGGAATAAAACCACTCCCCCCAAGACCAAAGCTAAGTCTCTGGCAATCAACAGAGAAGGCACCCCTCTGATTTTTTCAATCGCTAGAAATCCAGAGACTAAACCTAAAATTAACTTACTCATGAGAAAAGTTGCTCTTAAGCCATTGACCAACAAACGTAGTCATCACTTTTAATTGTAACATCTTTTTCCAAGGGGTAAAGAACTAAGTTGGCAATGAGCTACGGTAAAAGGTTGACAGGTATGTCTGAGCTATTTAGCTGATTAGAGTATTCGGAGAGATGTTAACTTTCGATTTAATATTTCGCCTGCCATTTTTGGACTTTATCTTTGTAGAACTTTGTTTTTCTTTGTTTAGTAAACTGGAAGAGGAAAAAAGAAAGTTTACTTCTAGCAAAGCCTTTTTCTCCAGTTTTTCCCTGGGAACAAAATATTGCCTCTGGTCGGGGCGGCGGGACTTGAACCCGCGACCTCACGCACCCCATGCGTGCGCGCTCGCCAACTGCGCCACGCCCCGTTCTTTTTTTTTTATTTTACCATTAAAAACAAATTTTTCTAATAGTTTTTCTTGTTTTTTCCTCTCAACTGTGATAATTTCTAATTGTTAAAGAAAATTACCAAGGAGGAACGATGACTACTGCTAGTGATATCCAAAAACAAAAACTTCAAGCGGTTAAAATCGCTATGGAGCAGATTGAAAAGCAATATGGAAAAGGGGCCATCATGCGCTTGGGGGACCAGAAGGCAATGGATATTCCCGTTATTTCCACCGGTTGTCTTAGTTTGGATTTGGCCCTAGGAGTAGGGGGGATTCCCCGGGGAAGAATTACTGAAATCTACGGTCCGGAAGCCTCGGGAAAGACAAC
>JAGGVZ010000004.1 GCA_021157735.1 bacterium
CGAGAAAAAACAAAGTAGTGGCAATTACTAGTGATTGTTTTTCCAGTGACGGGTTTGTCAACAGGAGATTACCGCGAATAAAAAAGAAAAGAACAAAGTGGCAAAAGGTAGTAATTTTTCGTTTGCCAGTGGTAACAAGACTGCGGAAATTTTTTCGGCTTTTGGAGCTATTGACGAGGTGGGATTTTTTTGCCCTCCTGGCGAAAGGGCCGGTTTTTAAAAATTTTGTTTTTCTTTTCAAAAAAAGAGATATTGACTGGGTAATTGGAGGTCCCTTTTTGAATTTATCTGTTTTTTGGGCCTGGTTGGTCGCAAAAAGAAACCAAGCCAAGCTTGCTCTTATTCCTTGTTTTCATCAGGAAGACAAAGAGTATTTTAATTCTGTGTTGCTAAAAATAACAAAAAACGCTCAGGCCGTTTTCTGCCTTACTGAGACAGAGAAAAGATTTTGGAAAAAGCAGGGAGTAAAAGAAAAGAATTTACAAGTTATAGGGGGGATAGTTCCTCCGGAGGTTTTTTCCTTTTCGCGAAGAAAAAGGACCCAAAAGGCCGTTCTTTTTTTAGGAGTAAAAGCCGCCCACAAACGATTAGAATTTCTCCTGAGAGCAATGAAAATTGTCTGGAAAGAAGATCCTGAAGTAAAACTATTCCTGGTTGGGCCAGAAACACTTTCCAGCCGGCGGATAAAAGCAAAAATTCTTTCTCTTCCCCAAAGATTACAAAAGCAAATTCTCTGGAAAGGAAAGGTTTCTGAAAGAGAGAAGGTTGATTTTCTTGATCGGGCGGCCATGCTGGTAAATCCTTCTTGTCAGGAGTCTTTTGGAATTGTTTTTACTGAAGCTTGGGCAAGAAAAAAGCCGGTAATTGGAGCAAAAATTCCTGTTTTGGAGGAATTAATTGATGATGGAAAAGAAGGTCTTTTGTTTTCGCCCAACGATTTTCGGGATTTAGGAGAGAAAATTCTTTTTTTGCTGATGAATCCTTCTTTAAGAGAAAAAATGGGGAAAAGGGGGTATATTAAAGTAAGAAAAAAATATCAGCCAGAGATAGTGGCGAAAAAGGTTTTTTCTTTTTTGGAGAAAAAACAATGTCTTTAGTTTTGGGGATAATTTTAATCGGGGCTATTATTTTGCGGTTGGTTTCTTTGGGCCAATCCTATTGGTTGGACGAAGCGGTGGGAGTTTGGGCAAGCCGTTTACCTTTAAAAGTCTTTTTCCGAAAATATCTTCCGGGAGATTTTCATCCTCCTTTGTATTACCTTTTGGAACATTTTTGGCTGAAAATATTTCCTCCCCTTCAGGAGCCTCTGGTGAGACTTTTATCGGTTGGTTTGGGGATTTTTTCTTTGTATCTTTTCTGGTTGATTGCTAAAGAACAAAGGAAGGGAGAATTTTCTTGGTGGGCAGTAATCTTGCTCGCTTCTTCTCCTCTTCATCTTTATTACTCCCAAGAGGCTCGCCCCTATATTTTGGCTTTAACGACTACCTTGCTTGCTTTTTGGTTTTTCTGGCGTTTTGTTAAATCTTCAAATTGGAAAAATGCCTTTTGCTTGGGAGGGAGTTTTCTTTTGATGGGGTTTTCTCATTATCTTACTTGGTTTCTTTTTCCTGTTTTTTTCTTCTGGGGGTGGGGGAAGGTAAAGAAAAAAGACCGGTGGATTTTTCTTTGTCCTTTTTTGATTTTTCTTCTGGGCTTTTCTTTTTTTCTTCCGGTTTTTTTCCGCCAGCTTTTTTTAGGGAGGAATTTGCGGACAATTTATCCGGGTTGGGCGCGGATAATTGGTTCACTGACACTTAAGAGTCTTTTTTTACTTCCCCTGAAATTTATTATCGGTCGAGTTAGCTTTCAAAATAAAATTATCTATTGGTTGACAGGAGGGATGTTAACATTGCTAGGGTGGGGGATGGTAGGGAAGGCGGCTTTTGCCGTGTGGCAGAAAGAGGAAAAGAAAAAATTGACTAGTTTGATAGTCAGTTGTCTTTTTCTTCCTTTACTTCTTGGGATTTTAGTAAGTCTTTTTATCCCTATTTTTAGCTATTTTCGCTTCTTTTTCCTTTTACCGTTCTTTTATCTTCTTCTTTTGGAGGGAATCTGGTTGAGCAGAAAGAGGAAGGAGTGGTTGATTTTTTGGTTGGTAGTTAATCTCTTTTTCTCTTTTTTCTATTTGAGTAATTCCCGTTTTCATCGAGAGAACTGGCGGCGAGCAGTTTTTTGGCTTAAAGAGAAAAACAGGGGAGTTGATGCGCCGGTGATGATATTGCCGCAAGTTTCCAAAGCCTTTGAATTATACAATCAGGGAGAAATGGAGGTAGTCTATCTTTCTCCGCAAAAACCAGAGAGTTTTCTTGGAAGGATAAAAAAAGAAGAAGTCGTTTGGCTAATTCCTTATGGTTTGCCAATTTTTGATGGAGAAGGTAAAATAAAGGAAACATTGGGAAAAAGATATCAGGTAAAGAAAAAAGTGGTTTTCCGAGGGGTTGAGATAGAAAAACTGGTGAGGATAAAGTGAAAGTTAAAGTTTAAGTCAAAAAGGAAGGAAAAACCGTGGGGGAAGAAAGAGATTTTCTAGTAAGTTATTATCCTTGGGGTTGTAGTGACAGAGAATATAGGCAGGAGAAAAAACGAAGAGAAAAAAAAAGATGTTCTTCTTTGTCGCTGAAGGATTGGCCGGTTAAGAGAGGGGGAAATATAAACAGCAAGAATTGGCCGGAAGTTTACAGGGCGCTTAAGGAGATGGGTTTACCTCTTCCCGGAGATAATGAAAATCGGGATTGATGTTTCCCAGATTGTATTTGGCGGAGGGGTAAGCGTTTACACCCAGAATTTAGTTAATGCTTTCCTTGAATTGGACAAAGAAAACGAGTATGTTCTTTTTTTTAGCTCTCTGCGCCAAAAAATTCCTCGAGGAGTTTTTGTTTCTACCCCAAAAATGGCGATAAAAAAATTCAGAATCCCGCCTGTTTTACTAGATATTCTTTGGAACAGGCTCCATCTTTTTCCAGTTGAGTGGTGGTTGGGAAAAGTAGATGTGTTTCACTCTTCTGATTGGACTCAACCACCGGCGAGAAAGGCTTCTTTGGTAACGACTATTCATGATCTTTCCTTTCTTCGCTGGCCAGAATCTGTTCATCCCCGGGTATTAGCGGTTCAACGGCGAAGACTCAAATGGGTAAAGAAAGAAAAAGTAAAAATCATTGCTGTTTCCCAGGCGACAAAAAAGGAAATTGTTGAACTTTTGGATATTCCCGAGGAGAGAATTACGGTAATTTATGAAGGAGTTCCTGGCGATGTGGAGAGATTTGCTGTTTCTCGGCAAAGGAGAAAAATTCAGGAACAGGTAAAAAAAGAAGTTGGTCTTGCAAAGCCTTACTTTCTTGCTTACGGTTCTTCAGCACCGAGAAAAAATATTGCCCGTTTAATTGAGGGATTTTTGGAAAGAAAAGAATTACGAAAGAACTATCTATTAGTCATCACCGGAAACTGGTTACCTGAGAAGAAGATGCCCCCAGAGATTGTTTTCCCCGGATTTCTGCCCCGAGAGAAGATGTTGGGAATTTTCTCTGGGGCAGAAGCACTAGTTTATCCGTCTTTGTATGAAGGGTTTGGATTGCCAATTTTGGAAGCCTTCAGGCTGGGAGTTCCGGTAATTACCAGCAACTGTTCAGCGATGAAGGAAGTTGCCGGGAAAGCGGCTTTTTTAGTTAATCCTCTTTCTTCTTTTGAAATTGGAATGGCTATGGAAAAGGTAGCGAAAGACAGCAAACAACAAAGCAGAATGAGACGGGAAGGAAAAAAGAGGTTAAAATTTTTTAGCTGGAAAAAAGCTGCTCGGGAAACATTAAGAGTTTATCAGCAACGATGATAATTGGTATTGACGGAAACGAAGCCAATGTAGAAAACCGAGTGGGAGTAAATCAATTTGCTTTTGGGGTATTATGGGGAATTTACCGAATAGCAAAAGAGAAAAATTTGTTTTTAAAGAAAAAAGTAAGGTTTTTGATTTTTTTAAAAAACCAACCCCAAAAGGATCTGCCTCCAGAAACTCGCTGGTGGCGTTATGAAGTCTTTGGACCCCAGAAACTTTGGGTTTTAACGGGATTAACAAAAAGATTGCTTTGGAAAAAACCTCGGCCAGATATTGTCTTTTTCCCTTCTCATTACCTTCCTTTAATTTCTTCTGTTCCTTTAGTGGTTTCGGTGATGGATTTGGGATTTCTTCGCTGGCCAGAGCAGTTCACTAAGAAAGATTTTCTCCAGTTGAAATATTGGACTTCTTTTTCGGTCCGAAGAGCAAAAAAAATTATTGCCATTTCTCAATCAACAAAAAAGGAACTAACAGAAGTTTATAATTTATCTCCTTCCAAAATAGTTGTTGCCCACCCGGGATTTAAAAAGATTTTCCCTCTCTCAAAGGTGGTTGATTTTCAAAGGGTAAAGAAAAAGTATGGGTTGGGGAAGTATATTTTGTATTTGAGCACTTTAAAGCCGAATAAAAATGTGGAAGGATTAGTTGAGGCTTTTTCCCTTTTGAAGAAAGAAAACAAGTTTCTCCCTTATCAACTGGTTATTGCCGGAAAAAAAGGCTGGCTTTATCAGCAAATTTTTGCGAAAGTGAAAAGGTTAAACCTAGAAAAAGAGGTTGTCTTTACCGGTTTTGTTCCTGATGAAGAAGTACCTGCCCTGCTTGCGAAGGCGACGGTTTTTGTTCTTCCTTCTTTTTGGGAGGGGTTTGGTATTCCTGTTTTGGAAGCAATGGCGGCGGGAGTTCCTGTTGTCTGCAGCTCAGTAGGAGCATTGCCGGAGGTGGCGGGAAAAGCGGCCGTTTTCGTTGATCCCTATTCTCCTTCCTCCATTGCCCAGGGAATAGCCGCAGTTTTGAAAGATAAAAAGAAAAGGATGAAAATGATTAAAGAAGGAAGAAAGCAAGTAAAAAAATTCAGTTGGGAAAAATGTAGTAAAATTATCTTAAATGTTTTGTTAAATCAGGGAAATGAAAATAGGCAGTAATATCCAGTTGGAATTTTTTCCTCCCCGAGTAATATTTATTGATAGAATGGGGAGAAGATTGGGGAAGAAAGAGGGGATAAAAAAGATTTTTTCTCGATTTTTGAATTGGGGAGTGGATTTTTGGCTGATGATTTTAAATTGGATAACTTGGTGTCCTTTTTGGACGGTAAGAAAATTCTTTTTTGCTCTTTCGGGAGTAAAGATGGGGAAAGGAGCCAAACTTCATTGCGGCTGCTGGTTTTTTAGCCCTTGGAAAATCAAAATTGGAGAGGGAAGTATTATCGGTTATCGAAGTTTTCTTGATGGGCGGGCTCCATTGGAGATTGGTAAACATGTAGATATTGCCTCTGAGGTGATGATTTACAATTCTGAGCATGATATTCACAGCGAAGACATGAAAGCCAGAGAAGAACCAGTTAGAATTGGCGACTATGTGTTTATTGGTCCCCGGGCAATTATTCTTCCTGGGGTAACTATTGGCAAAGGAGCGGTGGTAGCGGCGGGAGCGGTAGTAACAAAAGACGTTCCCCCCAAAACAATTGTTGCCGGAGTTCCTGCTAAGCCAATTGGAAAAAGGAGGGTAAAAAAGCTTGCCTATCGTTTGGGAAGAAGTCGATTATTTCAGTAACTTTATGTTTAAAAGGATTTGGTTAATTACCGGCATTTTAATAGGGTTGTATCTGGTCCTTCCGGGCCCTAGTCTACCTCCACCAGATTTACCTCTAAGCGTCAAATCAGACCAACCAGGCGATACTGTTCAAATTCCTCATGTCGCTGCTTATTTTACCAACCAAAAAAGGAGCGAGGTTTTAAGTTTTTACACAAGATATTTTTCTCGTTCTTCTTTTTTGGGTTTTCCTCTGCCCACCTATCGTCTTAATCATCCGCCTGAGTATGCAAAAAAGGTTTGGGTAGAAACGAAAAGGAGCTATTATCTGGAAGAGGTGGTTCATCCCTTTCGAGAATCTCTGTTTGTTAATGGCTATGAGTGGAAAAATGACGTTTTTACTAAACCAACAAAAAGGGAGAAAAATAAATTGATTTTTGCGGGAAAGGTTTGGGAAGCCAAAGTTTCCTTGCGCTGGTTTTATTCGCCGGGGTGGGCAAGGATTTTTGTTTTTCTTCTGTCTTGGATTGCTTTTTACTTTTTAATTAAAATGTGGGCAAGAGAGATTAAAGAATTAATTGTTAAGGCAAAGACTACTCGTGGTTAAACCTGTTTTATCAATAATTATCGTCAGTTTTAATACCGAGGAGTTGACAAGGCAGTGTCTTACTTCTCTTTTTCAGGCTGACAAAAGATTAGATTTTTCCGGAAAACCCCAAGGAGAAGAAAAGATTCCCGCCGAAATAATAGTTGTCGATAACAACTCTACTGATGGAACCAGACGGTATTTATTTTCCTTGAAAAAAAAGATTCCTTCCCTGCGGCTTTTGTTAAATCCAGAAAATGTTGGTTTTGGACGAGCGAATAATCAGGCAATGAAGGTGGCCCGAGGAGAGTATTTTCTTCTTTTAAACAGCGATACTATTATTCCCGAAGCGGCGATTTCGCAAACTCTTCTTTGGCTATCTTCCCATCCGGAAGTGGATTTGGTGGGATGTAAGCTTCTTAATAAAGACGGTAGTCTGCAGCTTTCTGCGGGAAGATTTCCTACCTTGGGGAGAGTTTTTTTAACTCTCTTTTTGGATCATTTTTTGCGGAATAAAGCAATGATGTTTTCTCCCGCAAAAATCTGTTTTGTTGATTGGGTGATGGGAGCTTTTATGCTCTTGCGACGGGATGTTTTTCGTCAGACAGGAGGGTTTGACGAGAAGATTTTCATGTACACAGAAGAATTGGAATGGTGCTTTCGGATTAAAAAAGCCGGCTTCCAAATAGCTTTTTATCCTAATGCTAAAATTATTCATTTGGGAGGAGGAAGTTCTGGAGGGAAGAAGACCAATTCGATTATTAATATTTATCGGGGATTTGTTTATTTCTATCGCAAACATTATTCGCCTTTTAGTTTGGTTGTTTTAAAGTTGATGTTAAAAGTAAAAGCCAAGTTAGCGATTTTAATCGGAAAAATTTTTGCCAATGAGTACCTGGTGGAGACTTATCAAAAAGCCTTGGCGGTTATTAAGTAACCGTTTCAGTTTACTCAAGGTTGTTTTGACGGTTTTGCTAATCTTTATTCCTCTTTACCCCAAATTTCCCTTGTATGGAGTAAAAGGGACATATGTGGCTGTCAGGTTAGACGACTTTGTTGTTTTGGGGGCTGTTTTGATTTGGTTAGGATGGCAGGCAAAACATCGCTTTCCGATTTTAAAAGAGAAAATCTTCCGTTTCTTTATTTTTTACTGGTTGGTAGGGCTAGTCTCTTTGTTGAGTGCCTTTTTAATTACTGACCTTGTTTCTCCTTCTTTGGCATTTTTTCATTTCTTACGACGGGTAGAGTATATGAGCTTGTTTTTTGTTGCCGCTGATGCCTTTAGAGCCTTTAGTTTAGGAGAATTTACGGGAATTATTACCTTCACGGCGGCGGCGGTTTTTCTTTACGGCATGGGACAAAAATACTTTGGCCTGCCGGTTATTTCCACAATGAATGAGGAGTTTTCAAAGGGAATTTTGCTTTATTTGGATAAATGGACGAGAATAAGCGCAACTTTTGCGGGCCATTATGATCTGGCGGCGTGGCTGGTAATGATTCTTTCTCTTCTCCCAGCCCTTTTGATAAAGAGAAAAAGACTAGGAAAGATAGGAGGGATATTGGTAGGAGGAGCCGCTTTTTATCTTTTAATTCTTACTGCCTCGCGAATTTCTTTTTTTGCTTACTTAATTGGAATTACCGCAACCTTGATTTTCCTGAGGAAGTTTTTCTGGATTCCTCTTGTTCTAGGGTTTAGTTTGTTTGCTGGATTTCATTCTCGAGAGTTAAACAGAAGGCTAGTTTCTTCTTTCCGCCCGGTTTCTTTGGTATGGCAACAGTATCAACAGAGACTAATTTCTTTCCTGCCTAAAAAGCAAGAAAGAAAACAACCTTCGGTAGTTGTCTCGCCAACGCCTACCCCCTTGGTAGTGAAGAAAGAGGAAAAAGAAACTATTTCTTTGAAAGAAGGAAAAGAAGAAGTTTCTTCTTTGGCAACAAAAAAGATTATTTTTCGAGAAGTGAGAACGTGGCCTACTCCTGAGGAGGTGGAGGCGGCGGCGGCCAGATCTTCTCAAATCAGGTTTCGAGTGGAATGGCCGCGGGCAGTTAGAGCTTTTTTGAAAAATCCTCTTTTGGGAACAGGGTTTTCTTCGTTAGGGTTAGCTACTGATAGTGACTATCTTCGCCTTTTGGGAGAGACGGGAATTTTGGGTTTTTTGGCTTTTTTCTTGGTGATTTTTCATTTAGGAAAAAACTTCTTTTTGGGCTTGTTACGGAATCCGGTTTTGGGGGGATTTTTGGGGGTCATTTTAGGTATTTTAGCTAACGCGGTTTTTATTGATATTTTCGAAGCTTCCAAAGTAGCCTTCTTTTTTTGGATGTTAATGGGAGTAGGGTATAGAATACAAAAGAGAAATGGAGATTAAAAAAATTATTAAAAAGGGAAAAGGCGTTGTTTTGTTTTTAATCTTTGCTCTGGCTTTTTGGTTAAGAACTTATCGTTTAGATTATCCGTTGGCAGATTGGCATTCCTGGCGACAGGCAGATACGGCGGCGGTGACGCGAAATTTTATTAAGGAAGGACTTTCTCCTCTTTATCCAAAATTCGATTCTCTTTGGGCTCTAAATAATTATGGACCGGAAAACACTAACCGGTATTTCTTTGCGGAGTTTCCTCTTTACAACCTCCTGGTCTATCCCCTTTATCGTCTTTGGGGAACTAAAATTGTCTATTCCCGGCTGGTGTCTATTTTCTTTTCTTCTTTGACCACCGTTAGTTTATTTTTCTTGGTGGAAAGTTTTTCTGGTGGAGCGGCGGCTTTTTTGGCGGCGTTGGTTTTTGCGGTGTTGCCTTACAATGTATATTATGGCCGAGTGGTAATGCCCGATCCTCTTCATGTATTTTGTGGGGTAACTGCTTTGACTCTTTTGCGGTTTTGGCAGAAAACTGGCCGGTGGAGTTTTTTGTTAACCGGGGGGCTTTTTCTTGCTGCTCATATCCTTACCAAACCATACGGATTGATTTTGGGAGCGGTAGTAGGAGGATTTTTGCTTCTTCAAAAAAAAGAAACCCTTTGGCAACGGCGATGGCAAATAATTGTTTTGGGGATAGTTTCTTTGACCCCTTATTTGCTTTGGCGGTGGCATATTAGTCATTATCCAGAAGGGCAGTTTGGGACCGATTGGCTTTTCAACTCTACCAGAATCCGTTTTCGGCCCGCCTTTTTCCGCTGGTTGTTTTATGAACGATTGACAAAAATTATTTTGGGTGGAGGAGGACTGGCCCTTTTTGTGGGAGGATGGTTGGCGGAAAAAACCAAGGAAGAATGGGTTTTTTATTCCAGCTGGATGTTGGGGTTATTGGTTTTTGTAAGCGTGATTGCTACCGGTAATGTTACCCATGACTATTACCAACTGCCTTGGGTACCATTGTTGGCTTCTTTGGTAGGGAAGGGAAGTGTGTTTTTTTATCGCCAAGGAGAAGGATTCTTGAGAAAAGGTTTTAATGCGGGGGTAGTTCTTTGTCTTTGGATAATGATGATAGGAATAGGTTGGTACGAAACGAAAGGATTTTGGAACGTTAATAATTGGGCAATTGTTAAAGCAGGAAAAGCCGCTGACCAGCTCCTGCCGGCCGATGCCAAAGTAATTGCTCCTTATAACCGGGATTCCACTTTTCTTTATCAAACCAATCGTATTGGTTGGCCTTTTGTTCCCGAGGAGATTGAAAAGATGGTTGCCAGAGGGGCAGACTATTATATCTCGGTTAATTTTGATGATTTGACGAAAAGGTTAATGGAAAAATGTCAAATAGTTGCCCAAGAAAAGGATTGGGTCATTATTGACCTTCACCAATGCGAAAAGAAAAAATAAAAGTTTTGATGGTTACTCCCTATCTTCCTTACCCTCCTTTTTCAGGAGGACAGACGCGTTCTTTTAATTTAATTAAACATTTGGTTGGAGATTGCCAAATCACTTTAGCTAGCTTTATCCTTCCTGATCAAAGCGTTTCCCAGATGAAAGAACTGAAGAAATACTGTCGCCGAATTTTGACTATTGAGAGAGGAAAAACATGGACGGCAAAGAAAATCTTTTTTGCTGGTTTGAGCCCTTATCCTCTTTTGGTTGCTAACTATTTTTCTCCCCAGATGAGAAG
>JAGGVZ010000063.1 GCA_021157735.1 bacterium
GCGGAGAAGAAAAATCAACCTTTACCGTTGTCCTTACCGAAGCCGGAGGCAACAAGATTGCGGTCATTAAAGCCTTGCGAGAGATTAAACCTGACTTGGGCTTGAAAGAGGCCAAGGATATGACTGAGCAAACTCCGGCCGAGGTATTGACTGATGTAAAGAAAGAAGAGGCTGAGGAAGCCAAGAAGAAATTGGAAGAAGCCGGAGCAAAAGTAGAGCTAAAGTAATCTCCTTCCCCCGCCCTTCGGGGCGGGGGAAAATTTGACTTTAAATCCCCATTTTTCTAAACTAAACTGAAATGGAGACTCAAGAAAACCAAGGAAAAAGGATAAGTCGAAGAGACTTCTTAAGAGTGATAATCGGAGCAACAGCAGCAACCATACTTTCCGGATGCTACTCAGGAGTAAAAATTCCCACTCCCACCGAAACTCCTCCTCCTCAAAATTTGCTAGTCCCTCAAAAAAAAGATCAAGCAAAAGAGAGAGAACAAAAACGTGCTGCCATAGAGAAAGCTACCAAAGAAGCAGGGAAAATCTCTGCGGTTATCTTTTCAGAAAAAAACAGGCAAAAGATTCCGTTTCCTGATAAACTCGCTGTTGTTACCTACCTCAATTTTGACATCTCTCCTCCTATTGCCTCGGTTCTTCCTCAAGAGGGACTCAATATTAGAAATTTTCCTTCTAAAGAAGGCAAAAAAATAGACGCTTTCCCTAAAGGAGCTCGATTTTCTATCGTGGGACTAGTGGCTTGGGAAAATCAAGTATGGGTAGTTTTCAAACAGGGGCCGGGGCCTCGCTATAGTTTTGCCTGCTTAACTCTGGAAGGAAAAGAAAAATTTTTAGAGATTTCCCCTCCCAACAAAGAAGCAATTGAATTTCTTATCGACTTTTCCAATAATGATTCTTTTCTCGAACAAATTAATCTTTCTATCAAGTTACAAACTCTTTTCCCCTCTCCGGGTTCCCTTCATTATCTTTTTGAACAAGGAAAAAACTCCATTGCCTCCCAAATTACCGAGTAAGACTAATTCTTGCATTCTTTCTTTCTCTTGGCTATTATGAAAAGGAAATGAAAATTGCTTTTTTTGAGGTTAAAGATTGGGAAAAAGATATCCTCCCCCGCTATGCCCGAAAATTAAATGCCGATGTTTTTACCCAAGAATTAGAAGAAGCCTTAGATATTGCCGCCGAATATGAAATTATTTCCTGTTTCATCTACTCTGACCTTTCTGCCAAAAACCTCCAAAAACTCCCCCGTTTGAAAATGATTGCTACCCGCTCTACCGGCTTTGACCATATTGATTTGGAATACTGCCGGAAGAAGAAAATCACTGTCTGTAATGTTCCCTCGTACGGAGAAAATACTGTCGCCGAGCATGCTTTTGCCTTAATTTTGGCTCTGAGCCGGAGAATTGTGGAGGGGGTGCAACGAGTTCGCCAGGGAGGCTTTTCTCCAGTAGGACTAACCGGGTTTGATTTAAAAGGAAAAACCTTGGGCGTCATTGGAGTAGGCAACATTGGTCAATGGATGGTTCGCTACGGAAAAGCTTTTGGGATGAAAGTTTTGGGCGTTACCCACTCTCCTCACCCAGAGATGGAAAAAAAGCTAGGCTACCAGCGGGTTTCTCTTGAGGTTTGCCTGGCAGAATCAGACGTGATTACCATTCACGTCCCCTATACCCCTCACACCCATCATCTGATTAACAAGCAAAATATCAAAAAAATCAAAAAAGGCGCCATTCTTATCAACACTTCCCGAGGACCAGTGGTAGAAACAGAGGCTATCCTTTGGGCTTTAGAAAACAAAATTCTGGCAGGAGCGGGGCTTGATGTGTTGGAAGAAGAAGAAATTCTTGATGACCCTACTGCCCTTTTCTCACAATATATTTCCCGCGATGACCTCTCCGAGCTAGTAACCGCTCATCTTCTCCGGGAAAAACCCAATGTTCTCATCACCCCTCACAATGCTTTCAACACCAAAGAAGCAATAGAAAGAATTATCAAAACTACCTGCGAAAACATCAAAAAATTCACCAAAGGGACACCGCAAAACGTAGTGGGCGGCTAATAATCACCGCAAATAGTTATCCCACCAAATTTGCCAGGAATTAGCACTGCACCCCAACCAACAACGGTTACTTTTCTCTCCCCAACGAGCAAAACAAGAAACCAACAAGGTAATATCTCTTAAGGAAACCTGGCCGTCACAATTAAAATCGCCTTTTTCTTTTCTCTCTTTCCCCCACCAGTTATCACAAGTACATTTTTTCTTCCCCACTTCCCGTTGCCCTAACTGACGATATTCCACTCCCAAAGAAGAAAGAGAAAAACCTCCAGCGTTGTTGGGATAAACCAGATTATAACTCGCCCACGGTAAAGGACAGTGCTGATGAATTTGAGGACTGCAACCGAAATAAAACCAGGCATAACGGGTAACCACCGATGAATTCTCATAAGCATTTACCAAACACTTCATGGTAGTTTTCAGTTGCTGCTGATTAGCAGAGGAATTTAAGCTTCCCATCTCTGTTATCCAAATCTCCTCCCCGGGAATAGTCTTTCCGTAAACTCTTCTCATCTCATCATCGGCAATCGTTTTGAATTCCTGGGCAATTCGGTCCGAAGAAGGACAATCGCCGGGATTAAAATAGGTATGAAAATGCCATCCTTTAATAACTGTTGGTAAGTCGGCAATTTGGGGGTCTTTTTTCTCCCAATAGTCTTTCCACTCTCTGATAAAAGCACGAATTTTTCCCTCGTGGCGGAAAGCTAACCCGAGAACAATAAACTTTGCCTCCGGGTCGCGTTTTTTAATTGCCCTGATGATTTCTCCCTGAAAACGGACTGCATCTTCTACTGCTTGATTATCATCATGACCCTTCACTTTGTCTTCGGCAAAATTAAAAGGCTCATTACCCAACAGATAATATCCCCCATGACAATAGTCTGTTTTTTGACAAATTTCTTTTATCCTCGCCTCCGCAGAGCGATATGACTTTCCGTAAAAAAGGGGAACAAATTTCTTCCATACTTCCCGGTTCCAATTCAAGGAACTGTCTTTAAAACCAGGATGATAGTGCCAGTTGTAAAACCAAGAAACATTCAAATTCTTTAGCATTTGGGGAGTGGCCGCTCCGGCAACTCCTTTTTTGGGAGAAGGAATAGTCATCGCCCGACTGCGAATTTCTTTCTCCTTGCTTATCTCCTTTTCTAAAAAGAAAAGGCCCAAACCAAGGAAAAACAGCAAAATAGCAAAGAGAAATTCCCTAATCTGCCTTTTGCTCATTAACCAAATTAAACTTTAACTGAGAAAATTGAGCAAAAATTTCCTCAAAAACTCTTTTCAGTTTCTCTTTCTCCTCGGAGGAGAAATTCTCCAAAACATATTTCTCTCCAGGAAGACGGTTTTCTCCCCGGTTATCCACGCCTAAACGCAAACGCCAAAACTCCTTTTTACCCAAAGCTTTCTCCACTGACAAAACTCCCCGATGCAAAGGAGAGCTTTTTCCCCACGACAGCTTCCATTTCCCCAAGGGTAAATCCAGTTCGTCATGAACCAAAACCAACTCTTGAGGGGAAAAAGAAAACTTTTTTTGTAAAGGAGGAATAACTTCTCCTGACTGATTCATAAAAACCAAAGGCTTAACCAAAACAAGGGAAAGATTTTTCTCCTCAGCGTAGAAAAACTTTTTTGTCTTTCGCCAAGAAAGGGAAAGCTTCTTTTCCAAAAACTCTACCCACAGCGCTCCCGCATTATGACGGGTGTTTTGATATCTTTCTTCCGGATTACCTAAACCCAAAAAGAGAATCATCTCTTCCCATTCTACCCAACTGGCAAAACTTTAGCAATTCCTTTATAATATAGAACTATAAGATGAGCAAGGAACGTAAATTTAAACTTACCAGACGTGATTTTCTGATCGGCGTAGGAGCAGGTGTATTTTTCTACTTATTTGCTAAAGCGGGCTGGGAAACCAACCAAAAGAAAAACACTCAAAACTACATCGAGCAAGCTGCTAAAGACCAAGGCGTCATTCTCTTCTCCAAGATTAAACCTGAATATATTGAGTTCCTTGCTAAGGATAACAAAAAGATAAAATTTCTCTTAAACCAACTGAAAGCGGCCCAAGCCGCTAAGGACTACCAAGCGCTCCAAGAGATACAAATTCAACTGGCTATTGAGGTAGCCAGCGCAATTACCTGGCAGGAAAGACGCGAAAAAATTTCTTTTCGAGCCGAAGAAATTGTTTTGGTTCCCTTCTGTCAAGACCCCAACAATCCTGAATTCCGTATTTTAAGAGAGACAATTATCTTCCCTTCTCAAAAAATTTGTCCTTTAATAGGAAACATCCCTCCCGGAGAAATTGCCATTTTTCCTCCAGGCAATCCCCTCCTTCCCACCACAGCTACTTTTGCTGCGGTCGGAGAACAGAATTTTAAAAAAATCGCTGGCAATCAAAGACTAATTCTCCGTTTTCC
>JAGGVZ010000011.1 GCA_021157735.1 bacterium
AAACCTCACCAAACCAACCTGTTTTTTAAACTTCATAAATGCGGTATAATTAGTTTTATGAAAAACACAAAGAAAGGAAAACAAAAAGGATTCTCTCTGGAGGGAGGAGATTTTGTCAGCAACGAGAGAAAGATTCTTGACTGGTGGTATCAGTCAGGAGTGGTCAAAAAATATCTAGAGAAAAACAAAAACGCCAAAAAAAGATTCTCCTTTCTTGACGGCCCGATTACCGCCAACAACCCCATGGGAGTCCATCACGCCTGGGGAAGAACTCTTAAAGACCTTTATCAGCGCTACCGCAATATGCAAGGATTTAAACAGCGGTTCCACAACGGCTTTGACTGTCAAGGACTCTGGGTGGAGGTAGAAGTAGAAAAAGAAAAAGGATTCAAAACCAAAAAAGACATTGAAAAATACGGAATTGACAAGTTCGTCCAAGACTGTAAAAACCGCGCCTTAAAGTACTCCCGCATTCAAACTAAACAATCCATCCGCTTGGGATATTTCATGGATTGGGAAAACTCCTACTATACCATGAGCGAAGAAAACAATTATATGATTTGGCATTTCTTGAAAAAATGCTGGCAGGAAGGACTCATTTACAAAGGCAACGATGCTGTCCCCTGGTGTCCTCGTTGTGGAACTGCTATCTCTCAACAGGAAATAACCGAAGGCGGCCATCACCTCCGCACCCATGAGGCTGTTTTTATGCGTTTTCCGGTAGTTAAAAACGGTCAACTTCAAGAAAATGAATTTCTTCTCGTCTGGACCACGACCCCCTGGACCATCCCCGCCGATACCCTGGTGGCGATTCATCCGGAAATCACCTACGCCCAGGTAGAATTTGAGGGAAAAAAATACTGGCTGGCAGAAAAATTAATTAAAAATGCCTTTGGCAAAACTATAAAACCAACCAAAACTCTTTCCGGCGAGCAATTAATTAAAAAAGAAAAAATCACCCACTACCAAGCTCCTTTTGACGACCTTCCCATCATTGAAAAACTGAAAAACAACCCCCATTTCCACGCCGTTGTTCTTTCCAAAGACCTTGTCAATGAAGAAGAAGGAACAGGAATGGTCCATATTGTCCCTGGAGCAGGAACAGAAGACCATCTTTTGGTTAAAAAAGAACTAGGTTGGAATGATGTTATCTTCCCTGTGGTTGATGAGGAAGGAAACTACCTTCCCGGCTATGGCTTTCTCACCGGAAAAAATGCCAAAAACGACCCCCATTTAGTTATTAACTATCTTAAAGAAAAAGACCAAGGAAAATATCTTTTCAAAACCGCTCCCTACACCCACCCTTATCCTGTCTGCTGGCGTTGCGGAACAGAGCTGATTTGGCGGCTGGTAGATGAATGGTACATTGCTATGGATAAAAAGACCTCAACGGGAAAGACATTGCGGGAAAGGATGATTGCCGTGGCTAAAAAAATCCGCTGGATCCCCGAGTTTGGTCTTAAAAGAGAGCTTGACTGGCTGAGAAACATGGGCGATTGGATGATTTCCAAAAAAAGATTCTGGGGATTGGCTTTGCCCATTTGGCAGTGTTCTTGCGGTCATTTTGAAGTAATTGGCTCCCGGGAAGAGCTAAAAGAAAGAGCAGTTGAAGGTTGGGAAGAATTCTCTGGTCACACCCCCCATCGTCCCTGGATTGATAAGATAAAAATCAAATGTCCCCGATGCGGCCGGTTAATGGAAAGAATCCCTGATGTCGGTAATCCCTGGCTTGATGCGGGCATTGTTTCCTTTTCCACCCTTATTGACCCGAAAACCGGCAAAGTTAGTTATCTTAGCGACAAAAAATATTGGCGGCAGTGGTTCCCGGCCGATTTAGTTCTGGAATGCTTCCCGGGGCAGTTCCGCAATTGGTTCTACTCTCTAATTGCCATGGCAACTCTCCTGGAAGATACTAATCCCTACAAAACTCTTCTTGGCCATGCCCTTGTCCGTGACGAAAAAGGAGAAGAGATGCACAAATCCAAGGGAAATGCCATCTGGTTTGATGAGGCGGCAGAAAAAATCGGGGTCGATACCATGCGCTGGCTGTATGCCCGTCAGGATCCGGAATTTAACCTCAACTTTGGTTATCACGTTGCCGATGAGGTCCGCCGCCAACACCTGCTGGTCTACTGGAACAGCTTCCGCTTTTTCCAAACTTACCGCCAACTTAATCACTGGTCATCTTCTTCCTCTTTCTTGAAAAAAGCAAACCTTTCCCTGTTGGATAAATGGATTCTTTCTCGTTTGGAATCCACCAAAAAAACCGTCACCGCCAAACTTGATGATTACCATCACCAAGAAGCCCTCTGGGCAATAGAAAAGTTTTTGGACGATTTTTCCACCTGGTACATCCGCCGCTCCCGAGAAAGGGTTAATCCCAACAATACCGACAAAAGCGATAAAAACAACTGTCTTGCCACTTTAGAATATGTCCTAAAAGAAATTACCCTTCTTTTGGCTCCTTTCATTCCTTTTCTTACCGAAACTGTTTGGCAGGCCCTTCTGGAAAACAAAATTTGGCAGGTTAATGACTCAGTTCATCTCCAAAACTGGCCTCCGGTTGCGGAAAAATTTATCAATCCCCAACTGGAAGAAAAAATGGCTTTTGTTCGGGAGATTGCCAGCCTTGGCCATGCTCTTCGCAAGGAAAAGCAGATTAAAGTCAGACAGCCCTTAGCCGCGGTAACTATTACCAACAGTCAGTTTCCCTTAGGGAAAGAGCTAAAGCAACTTCTAAAAGAAGAGCTAAACGTCAAGAAAATAATGGCCAAAACGGGCACAGGCAAGCTTACCGTTTCCTTGGACACCAAAATTACTCCGGAGCTAGCTGCTGAAGGAGAGACTCGCGAATTAATTCGCCAAATTCAACTCCTTCGCCGCCAGGCAGGGCTGAATTTGGATGATAAAATAACTGTCTTTGCTCCCCACTGGCCTCAATCATGGGAGAAAGAGATTCTTGCCAAAACGGGAGCAATTGCCATTAAAAAAGGAAAAGAGCTGCGGATTAAAAAAGAAAGTTAGCTACCCTCCCCCGCTTTCATAGCGGTGAAGGGCAAAATGCCAAAACCGCCAAGAAAGAAATGCTAACAAAGCTCCCACCGCCAACCCTCCCCAAGCCACAGGCCAAGAAACCAAGCCCAACAACCCCTTGGCTGGCAAAGTTACCAAAAGCGCCACGGGAAAGACAAAAGTAAGCAGGAAACGTACCGCTCCCCGGTAAATATCCACCGGAAACTTCCCCATTCCCACCAAATCGCGGTAGACCCAAATAAGATGGTCAATATTGGTAGTCAACAAACATATGCTACAAGTAAAAAGGTGAAAAGCGAATCCCAAAAGCAGACTGCCCAGAAAAAGAAGAAAGAAAATTGCCAAGGCTGACCATCCACCCCAAAGGTTGTTCTTGCAAACAAACCAAATAATCACTCCGGTAAAAGGAAAAAGAGTAACCAGGTCAAGAAAATCAGGATGACCAAAAAGGGGGCGGAAAAAAGAAGGCAAAGGCTTGAGCAGGTCAAGGTCAAAATTACCCAAAAGCACCAAAGGACGAAAATAATAAACACCACGAAAGAAAAACTGCAACACCGAATCAATTAAGTTGAAAATCAAAAAGAAAAGAATAATCTGGGCTGGAGAATAACCAGCAAGAGAGTTTGTTTTTTGAACAACAGCAAAGATAAAAAAGAAAAAAAGAGCAAACCGCGCCAGCTTTCCCACAATAAACAAAAGGCCGCTGGCCGTCTGGAGTAAATCCGGCAAAACAACCATTTTAGCAACTCGCCTCCAGACTCTAAACAGATGAAATATCTCTCCCATTTTTTATCCTCCCCAAGGAGAATAATTCTTTAACCCTTTCTGCCAAGTCCACCGAGTAAAAAGCACAAAAAACACCAGCCAAAAACTCAAAAGAAATATTCCCTGGTAAATCTCTCCTCTTTTAAGCTGTCCCAAATAGATTTTCAAAGGGAAATAAACTAAATAAGGGAAAGGGGTAAGATTGATTAATTGGAAAAGCGGCCGGGGAAGAATATCTAAAGGAAAAAAAGCGCCGGCAAAAAAGTTTAAAAAAATCGCCCCAAACAACCACCGCGGCGCCCAGACATTATCCACCCAAAAAGCAGTCAAAGAGAGAAGAAAAGAAAGAAAGAAAAAAAGAAAAATCGCCAAAAAGCAGCTTAGAGAAAACAGCCAAATTGTTTCTCTCTCTTCTGGCCAATAAATTGGCAGACGCATTAACTTTATCAAAACAAAAGCTTCTGCTAAAGTAAAGAAGATATCAGTTAATTTCACCGCCAAATCTCGCGAGAAAAAAACTCCTATCACCTGCCAGGGCTTAAGAAGAAATTTATGGACTACCTCTCCACTCTTTATCATTCCCGCCAAATCTGCTACCCGCGAACTGAAAACAAGGGCTTTAAGGATGCTGGCCCCTATTACATAAGTAAAAAGCTGCTGCTTTTGATAACCAAAAATTTCTCCCTTGCCAGCAAAAACCGCTTGCCAAAAAGCAATCAAAGAAAAAAGGAAAACCACATTCCGAAAACGCCAAAGAAAGATATTAAGACGATAAACCAGATGCTCCTCTAAAGCCATCTTGGCAATGCGCCAATATTTTTTCATCATTATTATCTTGAGACCCCAGTATATCTTTTTAACCCCAAACTCCAGACCTTCTGAGTTAAAAAACCAAAAAATATAGTTACCAAAAAAGCCCCTAAAATAGCCATCGGTCTGGTTTTACCTAAAATCACCTCCGCGGGAACAACGGCAATAAAAACAACCGGCAAAATGGAATAGACTGCCCAGTAAAGAAGCTTATGGTCAGCAAAAAACTCGCTGGGATATTTGGCTAATGTCTCCCACAGCCAGAAAAACTCGGTGAAATTTCTATTTTCTACCCACCAGAAAGAACTAACACCAAAAAGAATAGAAACAAAGTAAGCCAAAAGAAAGCTGTTTAACAACAAAACAGCAGCAAGAAAAAAATTGCCCGGCCTAAACTCCACCGCCGCTGTTTTCAAAGAAAAAAGAAAAATAATTACCCCTACCAAAGAATGAACCACTGACACCGGCTCAAACTTCATCGAGGCGTAAAAAAGCGCTTTCCCGGGCCAAAGAAGAACACTATCCAACCCTCCCTGACGAACATAATCAGCCAGTTTCAAGCCACCATTAAAAAAGGTGTTCATTAATCCCCACCAAAGGTTATAAATCCCATAAAGAACAAGCATCTGCTGCCAACTCCAGCCGGCCAAGGTATTAACGCGATTAAAAATCAACCGATAAGTTATCAAAGTGCCAAAAATCCAGAAAAGAGTTCCCAAAGAACTGGCAAAAGCGTTAAAACGATATTGCAGATGGCGCAGCCAAACCATCTTAACCCAAGCCAGATAGACACGGAAACTATGAAACCAGTCTTCAATTTCCCACCGCTTCATATCCTTTTATCCCCCGATGCCACAAAATATTGGTAAGAAAAAGTAACCCCAAAATCCACAACCACTGCTGACTAATCCCCGCCAAAGCGGAAGAAAAAGAAAGCTTTCCCTGAAAGAACTCGGCGGGAAAACCAAGGGTAAGGTAAAAAGGCAAACTTCTCAAAAGCCGTTCTGCCCAAGAAGGAAAAAAGGCAAGCGGCAGCCATCCTCCCGCCAGAAAATTTCCTGTCTTTCCCAAAAACCAAAGAACCGAGGTAGCATTTATCAGCCAAAAGGCAAGATGTCCCAAAAAGAATCGGTAAAGAAAAGTCAACAACATAGCATTAATTACAATTAAACTGAAAAACAGCATCTTTACCAAATCAATCTTCATTAATCCAAAGAGAATAAAAACGAGAA